>DASTCF010000028.1:0-14062 GCA_035711365.1 Gemmatimonadales bacterium | reverse complement strand
GCGCGGCCTTCCCGCCGGCTCTGCTCGACCTGCCACTGGTCATCGAGGGCTTCCGGGCCGGCGGGACCATCGTGGCCCAGGAAACTGTGGGGACCGCCTCGCCGGACGAGGTCGTGGGGCGGGTGCTCGCGCTGAGCGAGGTGGCGTACGCCCACGTGCGCAACGCGGAAGCCGGCTGCTTCATCGCCCGCGTTGAGCGTGGCATGACGGGGAACTGAGACGCCTACCCGCCGCCGTTCCTGATACTCGAGGTCAGCACCTGAAAATCCCCGGTGCGTGGCAGTGAGCGCATCGCCGCCAGCAGTGCTTCGGGCGCCACCACCAGCCTGCGCAGGGAGAGGTCGAGCCATCCTCCGGCGCTGGTGACCGTCGCGGCCAGTTGCCCGTCGGCGCGCCAGAACTCGTTCCGCAGCTGGAAGCGGCTGCCATCTTCGGCGAGTCCGGCGATGACCAGCGTGACCCGCATCTCTTCCAGCAGCCGGATCTCCCTGAAATACTCGAGCTCGTCCCGGCGAATGACCGGGCCGATCTTCCGGCGGATGAATTCCTCCATGGGGAAGTCGTGCTCGCGGAAGAACATCATGCGGACATCCGCGGCCTTGTCCAGGAAGGCCGTGTTGCGCATGTGGGAGTTGAAGTCCATGTCTCCCCAGCCCGCGACGAGCCGCTTTTCAAACATCCGGGGGATTCCCTTCGGGTTGCCGGCAGTCAGCGCGTCCTCTCCGTCTCGGGTGACCGCGCCCAGCTATTGAGGACCCTGACCCTCCGGCCCGACCCGGCGCGCGTCGGGTCGCTGCGCCAGCATGCGCTCGGCGAAGTCGAGCCGCTCCTGGGTCTCGATCAGCTCCTGCCGCAGCCCGCTCATGTCGGCATCGATGGCGTCGAGTTGGGCCTGCTGCTGCTCTCCGATCTGTGCAGGAGCGTCGTCGGGCAGGGTCGAGGTCCCGTAGGCTCGCTGCCGGAGGCGCTGGGCCCACAACCCGAACCCCACGGCGAGTGCCGCGTGAATCGTGGCATGCAGCGGCTCGCCCGGCACGGCCGCGAACCAGACCGAGGCCACGTTGACGGCGCTCAACACGGCGGCGATCGGGTACCAGATTCTGGGCTTGAAGGTCATGACTGTCTCCATTTTGGCATCGCTGCCCCGGGACATTCGGACGGCAGGGGGATCGCCAGCCACCGACCCAACGTAGGGGAGCGCCTGCGGGTTTCAGTCTGGTACGTGCCGGGCTCCCACACGCCCGATATCGAGGCGGAGCCGGTGTGTCCTGGACCGGAGCGGGCGCGCCTACGGATCGCGGCCCTGCGCCCAGGCCACCACAGGGGTAAGCCAGGCGGGTCTCGGCTGGAAGAACGTGCCATGGCCGAGGCCCAGACTCAGTGCGATCTCTCGCGTCACCGATCCCGGGGCACTCCGTTCGAACATCGGCGCACAGGACACGCCGAGGGAATCGCTGGTCTCATACAGCGACAACAGGCGACCGGTGACGTGCAGGTCGGGCCGTTCGAAGGCCCACGGCCCGCACGCTCCCATGAACACGAAGGAGACCGCAGGGTTCTGCAGGCGGGATGAGGCGAGGATCGCGATCCAGCCGCCCTTCGAGAACCCGACCACCGTGATGGCCTGGGGAGACACCCCACGGCGGATGAGGCTGTCCACCTGCTGAATGACACGGGTGGCGAAGGTATCCGAGTTGGCCCGCGGCAGGCGCTGGTCGCTCAGGACGACGAAGTCCGCACGTCGCAGGCTGTCCAGGATCGCGTCGTACTCATAGGTGCCGAACGACCGGTCGGTGGGGCGGCGGCCCTCGTCCTCGATAATCTTGCCGTGCAGGTAGATCACGTAGCGCGGCGAGGCCTGGCCGTACACCGGCGTGCCGGAAAGCGTGAGCAGGAGGAGGGAGAGGATCGTCGCACGAGCCATCGGATGCGCCGGGAACGCGATCATACGTGCTGGTCCACCAGGATCGGGTTGCCGTCCGGGTCCACCGCAATAAAACTGGCGGGCCCCGAGGTGGTCTCATCGGCTTCGGTCACGAGTGTGACCCCCTCCTTCTTCAACTGCCGTTGCAGCGCGCGCACATCGGTGAAGGTGTCGAGCTTTCTGGCGTTACTGTCCCAGCCCGGATTAAAGGTCAAAATGTTCCGCTCGAACATGCCCTGGAACAGGCCGATCACGTGGGCTCCGTTCCTCAGGATGAGCCAGTTCTTCGTGGGGTCTCCCATGAACGTGGTGAAGCCGAACTTCTCGTAGAACGCCTTCGAGGCCTGCAGATCCTTGACGGCCAGGCTGATGGAAAACGCGCCGAGTTCCATTCGCTGCTCCTGTGCAGGGTACGACTGCCTCCGCCTACGCGACCGCCGGGCTCTCCCTCCGCCGCTTGCGGCTCAGCACGCCGGCCGTCACGAGCGTGAACACGATCCCCACCGGCAACGGCTCCAGGGAGGTGAGCGCGATATTCACCAGCGGGTTGCTGTACATCTCCTTGAACTCCGCCATCTTCTTCGCCTGCGCGGCGATCTCCTGGTCCGTGGCTCCGGATTGTTTCGCCTTCTCCACGGCGTACGCCGCGTATTTATCGACAAAATCCGGCGCGAACTTGTAGTAGACCAACTGCCAGGTCGCGACGTAACAGACGGTGGCGACCGCCGTGATCAGGAGGCCCACCTTGAAGGCGCGGCCAAACGTCACGCTCCCCCCCGCCACGTTGTCGCGGTACGATCTGACCCCGAAGAACACCATCAGGAAGGCGAGCACCATCGTCGTGTAGCCGATGATGGCGCCCTTGTCGAAGCCGATCTGGTCCTGGAACGGCAGGGTGAGGAGCATCATCGCCGACAGGATGGCGCCAGCGATGAGCCCGAAGGTCAGCACGATCTTTCGCATCGCAACTCCCGGGTGGTGGAGGACGGCCGATTCTAGCAGCCGGCCCCGCCGCGCGCGTCACCCGAATGGATGATTTTGCCCGATTCGGCAAGTGATCATACGAAAGTCGGAACTCGGGGTCACCGGTTCCGAGCCCGCGGAAACGGAGCGGCCCGTCAGGGTATCAGCCGGTGCTCCTTGCCCAGCTGCACCGCCTGGGTCCGGCGCCGCGCGCCGAGCTTGTCGAACACCCGGCTCGAATGGGTCTTCACCGTGTTCTCGCTGACGTGCACCCGCTCGGCGATCTCCCTGTTGCTCAGCCCTTCGGCGATCAGCTCCAGGATCTCCAATTCGCGAGGCGTGATGCCGAGCGACTCGAGCTTGCCCTGATCCCGCACGAAATCGACCGGCGCCGCGATCACCACCTCGCGCACCACAACTCTCTCGGCGCGCCTGGTGAGGCGGAGGCCGAGCCAGATGCCCAGACCCGCGAACACCGCGGCCACGAGCGCACCGTAGATCTCGACCGAATGCTCCACCACCAGCCAGCGGTACTCGATGAACTTGAGCCCGGCGATAAGCACGCCGCCGAGCAGCCCGTAGAGGAGCACGTGCCTGTGCATTCCCAATCCTAAGAAGTCCCCACTCAGTGGGGAACGGTGCCCACCTGAACTCATGACTTCCCCCGGCCTATGGCGAACCCATCCCCCGGACCCAGGCGATGCCTTTGCCGGCCGCCTGGCGAAGCCGGTCCGCCAGCTGCCCGGTATGGTGGTGCACGTGCCGCAGGTTGACAAGCTGGTGCTCCAGCTTGGGCATTCGGTATGTCGAGAAGCCGCTCGAGGCGGCCGTGAGATCGAGCCGGTCCACGGCGCCATCCACCTCGGCCTCGCAGCGCCGCCCGTAGTCCATCAGTTCGGCCGGGGAATAGGGGATGAGGGGGCCCGCGGAGGCGGCGCGCGGACCAAACCGATGGTGGTCCGGGCGATGGTGCTCCCAGGGTGTGAACGTGAACTCGTCGGGCTGAAGGTACAGGTGCGTGTAGTAGACGGTGTGGTAGGCGACCTGCCAGTAGGGATTGGTGTAGGCCTCACTCGTCCAGAGGCTGTCGGGGCAGCTGTCGATCGCCTCAAGGAGCATGGCCAGGGAAGCGTGGTACTGGCTCTTGAGGATGGCCTGAATCGTCATGTGGCTGGTCCGGGCGTTCGGCCTTCGCGGTCGCAGACTCAAGACGGGGCCGTGCATCCACCAGTTTCGCCGAGGGGGAGCCGAACTGCCTCCCGTCCCTTTACGCTCCGGCCTCGCGGCCCGGAGTCAGCTGTTCTGCTTCGCTTCCCAGATCGTGAAGACCCGATTCTCGCCCGACCCCATCGCCTCGATCACCGCGGCGCTGTTCAGCCCCTCCAGCCGGGCATAGAGGGCGTCGAGTAACCCACTGCGCACAGCGAGGTCATGCGTGACCAAGCAGCCGTCACCCTGCTTGGAGTCGATGACGAAGAAGACGTCATCGTGCCAGGGCCCCCGATCGTTGGTCAGGATGCGCACGCGCTCGATGTCGGCCCACGCGACCTGCTCACGCAACCCCGGCGCGGTGCGGGTGATGCCGGCGTCGTCGATCACCAGTTGGATGGCTGGCGCGCGGTCCCGCGGACGGACACCGAGCATCGACAGCACGCCGGCGACGAGGCAGAGCGCAAAGAACGCGGTGGCGTACCACGGGACCCGGTTGCCGAGCGCGATACCCAGGAGCACGAACGCCGCGCTCACGCCCGCCACGAGCAGGCCTTCCCTCCAGCGATGCGGAGCCCGTTTTGGTGAAGGGGTCCCTTTCATGTGATGGGCAGCGTCAGGACCCCGTGTCCCACGAAGCAGACCTGGCCGCGGACACTCACGCTCAAGGTGGGCCCGCCCCGGACCATTGCGTGAATCTCGCTGGGCCGGTTGAGAAATCGTCCCTGCGCCAGCACGAGACGCTCGCCGGGTGCCGCCAGGTTGTGCGTCACCAGATAGGCCGCGGCCGGCCCTGCCGCGCTGCCGGTCGCGATATCCTCGACGCGGCCATCGTTGTCCCAGGTGCGCCCCTCGCGGCGGCCCACGTCGAACACATAGACAAACTTGGCGCCGACCGTCGCCAGCAGGGCTTCGAATCCCGGCACGACAATCCGCGGGCGTTCGAGATTCGCTCCGATCGGTACGATCAAGTACGGCAGCCCCGTCGAGACCACCTGCAGCGGGAGCCCGGGCGCGAGATCGGAGGCTGTCAGGTTGAGTGCCTCGAGGAACGTCCCGTATTGGACCGCTGGGATCGGCGGCTCGAACACGGCGACGCCCTGGTCCATTTCTGCAAAGTAGGAAGTGCCCTTGCGGCGGCTCGTCGTGTTAATGCTCCGGGCAGGCATGACAAACTCGAATCCGGCCGACTCGTCCGCCGAATAGAGCTCGGCGTGCAGCAGTGCCGCCGCACCGATGACGGGGTGCCCGGCAAACGGAAGCTCCTCCTCCATGGTGAAGATGCGCGCCCGGAACCGTGATGTTTCTCCGATACGCCGCAGGAAGATCGTCTCGAATTGTCGCATCTCCTGCGTAATGCGCTGCATGGCGGGGGAGGGCAGATCCTCGTCCAGGAGAAACACACTCAACCCGTTGCCGGACAGCGGTTCGCGGGCGAAAACATCAACGAGCGAGAACGGGAGAGTTCGCGGATGCATGTCGGATGACCGGGGCGTGTCAGGCGCGCCTGCGCAGGAAGACGTGCATGGCCCGCTCGCCCGCGACGTGCTCCACGCATTCGTACCCCAGAGCCGGCAGGTCCATGTCTGCCAACAGCGCCTCCCCGGTGCCGAGCAGCACCGGTCTCACGGCCAGGTGGAGTTCGTCGATGAGTCCTGCGCGGAGGTACTGCCGGATCGTGGAAACACCGCCGCCGATGCGGATGTCGCGGTCCCCTGCTGCCGCCCTGGCCCGCTGGAGGGCGGAAGAAATGCCGTCGGTGACGAACTGGAACTCGGTGTCGCCCCGCATGCGAAGGGGTGGCCGCGGATGGTGGGTCAGAACGAACACCGGGGTGTGATAGGGCGGCTCCTCGCCCCACCAGCCGCGCCAGCTCTCGTCCGGCCACGGGCCACGGATCGGACCGAACATGTTCCGCCCGAGAATCCAAGCGCCGAGTCCGGCCATGCCCTGCGTGGCGATACCGTCATCAACGCCCGTCTCGCCGCCCTCGTTACCCTGCATCTTCTGCCAGGTGCGGGTGGGGAAGAACCACTCCATCAGCGCGAGACCGCCGACGCCGATCGGATTCTGCAGATCCTGGTCCGGTCCTGCACCGTAGCCGTCGATCGAGACCGCGAAGCTGCTGACTCGGACTTTGGACACGGGGTTCCCCCGAGTTGTCGGATGGATTCGACGCCGCGATTGGCCGCCGACATTACCTCATGAGGTGCCGGATGTGGCTGCTGACCGAGCGCAGCTGGCCTGCGTCCATTCCACCGATGACGCGCCGGGTCACCGGTCCCATGACGCGGAGAATGCCGGCGATGCCGAGCTTCGTGGACTGCTCGGCCAGGTACCCGACCTTCGCGTCCTGCACCGGCTTGACGAAGTAGTAGCCGAGCCCGCTCTCCGTGAGCTCGAGGACGAGCTTCGCCAGCGCTTCACGCTGGCTGGTCGCGTCGTCGGCCGTCTCGAGTGCTTCAAGGACGGCGAGGGTCCTGGTTCGGAGCGACACCGGGTGATAGAAGCGAAGATAGGGCAGCCCGGCCGTCCCACTCTGCTTCTCGCCTCTCTCGCCACTGATCTTGCGCTTCATGCGCTCCTCTCATGCGGGCAGGCGCTGCAATGCGACCGCGCGCACCTGCCGGCCGGACGGCACATCGATGAGTGCACCTGCCATGCGCGTACCCTCCACGCGTATCGTCCAGCGGCCTCGAACGCGGGGCGACTCGAACTCGCTCGACCATTCTCCGTTCGGCCCGCGCCCAAACTCCAACTCGCCCATGAACTCCCGGGACCCGTCCACGACCTTGTCGGCTCGCAGGGTGACGGAGTCCGGTGACTGGGCGGTGGGCCGCACCTCATAGATGACTTCCTCGTCATGACACGCCGGGAACGCCACCTTGTCCACACAGGTAGACGTCCCCCGCCAGGTGCCGATGATGTCCGCCTGCGTCGCGGCCTGCGCGGCTGCGTCAGGCGGGCGCTCGGCCACGACGAGCAGGGCGCAATACCAGGCCAGCCGAAGCGCTCTGGCCGTGAGCCGCGGACGCGCCTGGACGCTCAATGGGCCGCGGTCCCCTGGGCCTGGCCCGCCTGGAACACGCCGACCGCTCCCTTGGTGGCATCGGCGAAGGCGTGGGTGACGAAGGGGTAGAGCCCGTCCTCCGCCAGCCGCAGCTCGAAGATGGCCCCGCCGCCCACCGGCACGTTCCAGGTCTGCATGCCCTCGAACGGGCGGCCGAAGCCGTCGGCCAGCACGCGATCGAAGATGGCGCCGACGACGTGAAAGGAGCTCATCCGGTTGGGGCCCGCATTGACCACGAAGATTCGAATCGGCCGCCCCGCGCCGACGGGGATCGGGTGGGTGGCGTAGCGCGAGGAGACTCCGTTGAATACGACGTAATCGGGCGAGGCGTTCAACACCTTCTCCCAATCCATGCTCCGGAGGGAATCCGGACCCATGGGCTTGCCCATGTAGAACTCGCTTTGCACCAGCACATACTCTTGTGCCGGAGGCCGGGGTGTCCTGGGGTCGACGATCAGCGCGCCATACATCCCGTTGCTGATGTGTGCCGCCACCGGAGCGGTGCCGCAGTGGTACATGAAGGCTCCCGGCACCCGGGCGACGAAGCGGAATTGGATGCTGTCACCCGGCATGACGTTGCGATAGGCACGATCGGGAGCGATCTCGGCCGCGTGGAAGTCCATCGAATGGGGCATGGGGGCCCCGTTGACGAGGGTGAAGTCCACGGTGTCGCCGACTCGCAGGCGAATGGTGGGGCCGGGAACGATGGAGTCAAAGGTCCACGCGTCGTAGACCACCCCGGCCGCCACCTCGTGTCGGACGTGGGCCGTGACGAACCGGATCTGCTGGTGGGAGCGGGTTGAAGGTGGTGGCGCGTCTGCGGCGCGGTCCGGCGCAGTGAGCGCCGTACCGATGGTGGCCTCGCCGTGCGACATCTCGGCAGGTGAGGTGGTGGGTGGAGTGGTCGCGGGTGGCTGCGGCCTGGCCCCCGCCTGGGCGCCAGGGTGTGGGGCAGGCTTGCCACAGGCGCCGAGCAAGAGAGAAGCGAGCAGGAGCTGCCGGTAAACCATAAAGTGACTCCAACCTGCAAGTGTCGGCCGGGCCAGGGTTGGCATCAACTGCGGCCGCCGTGAGCCGTTCACCATCTAGAATCCGATCCGCACGGCACGGCCCCTGGCATCCCCGCTCCCCTCGACCGGTTCGCCGTTGTTGCCAAGCGCCTCATATCGAATAATCGAGGTGAACGCCTGCCCGTCGGCGGAAAGCGTGATCCGCTCCGTGAAGACGCCGCGCCCCGACGGAAGCCAGCCGGCACCGCCCTTGAACGCGTCCGGTGGGGATGGCGCGGTGGAGTAGAACTCGTACTTCGCCTCGAATTCCCGCGGCCCGACCGGCCGCCAGGCGCCGTAGGCCGGCGGCACCGGCGGGGCCCCGTCATAATTTGAGGACTCGGTCAGGGTCCCGCCGGAGTTGAACACGAACATGAACTCGAGGTCCTTGAGGCCGGCGAAGGGCCCGGTCTCGAATTGGACGGAGGACCGCCATGCGCCGACCAGCGGCGCCGGCTGACCCTGCTGGCCGGCGGTGCAGCCGGCCGCGAGCAGCGCCGCCGCAACCGTTCCGACAATTCGTGGTGGACGGGTCACATCGATCTCCGTGGGGTTCGGGACACTGCGCCGGGGCAGGGGAGATCCCGGGTACGCAACCGTGACACCACCCTAGATTAGACACGGCCGATTCGCACATGCAAGTCGAGACCGGAGAGGTGATGCCGTGAACCCCAGAGCGCTCAATCCGATTCTGAATGTCTCCGACTTTCAGCAGAGTATCGAGTGGTTCAAGAAGCTCGGCTGGGAGCAGGGCTGGCATTGGGGCGATCCGCCACGGTTCGGAGCCGTGTGGGCGGGCGAATGCGAGATCTTCCTTTGCCAGGGCGCGCAGGGAGGGCGTGGGCGCGGGCCGCACGCCCGCACGTTCGGCCCGGATGGCGACCAGACCGGGGACAAGGGTGTGTGGATGTCGGTCTGGGTGGACGACGTGGACGAGATATACCGGCACTGCCTGGCCGAGGGGCTGGACGTCACCTGGCCGCCCACCGACCATCCGTGGAACACCCGCGAGATGCACGTTCGGCACCCGGATGGGCACGTGTTTCGAATCAGCAAGGCGCTGGAAGAGGAAGCGCACCCCTAACCGGACCGAAGCGGCGGCCCGTAGCCGCGCGAATCGAGATTCCGCCGCACGCACGGGTCAGCCGCTTCGCCCGGAGTCGAGCCCACCTGCCTCGTCCCCTATCCTCCCCGCTCGACGATGTACTGCTCGATCTTTCCGTCCGGCCGGGTCATCGTGCTGAGGTACAGGGCCGTGGTGCCGGCGCGGATCCGGTATCCGCGGATGCGCAGGCCACCCCGGAGCTGCGAGCCAGTCGGGGTAAACTCCGCCGGCGCGCCCAGCGGCCCGAGGCTCGCGGCGTAGTCCGCGAGCACTTCCGTCGTGAAGTAGGCGTCCGCGTTGGGAGTGAGCAGGCTCCGGTCGATCTTGCCCCCGGCCAGGCCGTCGTAGACCCGGCGTGCCACGGCCGCGGCGGCGGCGTCCGTGGTGTCGGCCGTGGCGAGGAGGATGCCCGCGATGCGGCCGGCCAGCCGGCCCGGGGCCCCGCCGCCGCCGGGATAGATGTTCGTAAACACGACGATCGCCGCTTTGTCGTCGGGGAAGACCAGGTTGGCGGTGGTGTAGCCCGAGACCGCCCCGCCGTGCTCGATCTGCCGGTGTCCGCGGACCATGTCCACGTCGACGCCCAGGCCATAACCGGTCGACGTGCCGTTGGCGAGTACGCCCGTCGTCTGCTGCGCCCGATACGAGGCCGGCTTGAGGACCGCCTGGTTGATCACGCCGAGGTCCCAGAGCGCCAGGTCGTGCGCGGTCATGGCGAGCTGCCCCGCGCCGAAGAGCCACCGCGGTCCTTCCTTCGGCGCATTCCGCAGGGGCCCGAGGCCGTTGCGCAGGTAGGGGCCGGCGTCGGCCGGGCCGAGCGGGCCGGCGTCGAAGTCCGCGACCGAGGTCATGCCAAGCGGGCGGAAGATCCGCTGGCGGAGGAACTCCATTAAGGACATGCCAGAGACCCGCTCCACGATGGCGCCCGCGATCACGTAGTTGGTGTTGCTGTACTGCCAGGCGGTACCGGGGTCGAAGTCGAGCGCCTGTCCTGCCCACCGCTTCATGATGGCATCCGCGGTCGTCGGCGCCTGCATGGCGGTGAAGACATAGTCCTGCGGCCAGTAGTCCTGGTACCCCGACGTCATCGACAGCAGTTGGCGCAGCGTCACCTCGCCGGCGCGCGTCAGGTCCGGGAACCAGCGCGCGACCTTGTCGTCGAGGGACAGCTTGCCCTCCTCGGCCAGGAGGAGAATCGCCGTGGCGGTGAACTGCTTGCTCACCGAGCCGATGGCGTAGCGCATCGCCGGGGTCGCGGGCGTCCCGGTGCGACCCTCGCCGTAGGCGTGCTCGTAGGCGAGCACGCCCCCGCGCACGACGGCCACCGATGCGCTCGGCGCGCCGGTCGCGGCGAGCACCGCGAGCGCGGCGCTGTCGACCCGCGCCCGCTCGCCCGGGGTGAGCTGCTGGGCGGCGGCGGGCGCCGCCAGCGCCGCGCACAGCGCGAGTCGTGCGGTCAATCGGGCGAAGCTGCGATCAGGCATCATGGGAAAGCTCCCTCTTTCTGGTTGCGTTTGCTTCAGCCGCCCGCTGCGACCATTGCCACAGGCCCGCGGTGACCTCCAGCGGCAGCCGGTGCCCGACGGCCCGGGCCGCCAGCACGATCTGTCCCCGGTGATGCCCCTCGTGCGCGATGAAATAGCCGAGCACGTGCCCCACATCCAGGGGCAGGTTACGCCACACGTATGCCCTGGTTGGCGGGATGGTCCCGCCGTGCCGAAACCCGAGCTGAAGCAGCTCGCTGATCCCGCGGCCGCTCCGCCGGAGCGCGGGCAGGAGTTGTCGCGCTCCGACGCGGCGTCGATCGACCGTTGGCGGGACGGGGAGCCCATGCGGCTGGCCGAGGTGCCTGATCCACATGCAGCGGGCGTTGTGGATGTGGCCGGCGATCATCCGGATCGTGCGACGCGGCGCCCCGGGGATGGTGGCTGGCCACAGGCCGGAAGGCAGGTGCTCGAACAGGAAGCGCGTGATTCGATCATTAGTCCGCCAAGCGGCCAGGATCGATTCGCCGAGATCCGGTGGGGATGGCATCTGGTTCCTCTGCGCTGGATCCGGGAGAACTCCTGGTACACGGTGACCACGACCGTGTCCTCAGTGCGTGTTGTCAACCGCGAATCCCACGCCGTCGGCGACCTAGGGCGCAATCCCGATCTGCTGCATGAACGCGTGGTTGTCCCAGAACAGCCACTCCTCGTCCATCACGCCGTTCGTCCAGTGCCCGATGGTGGTCATGGCCAGCTTGAACGGCTTTCCCGTGGGGGGAATGGACTTCCCGCCGGGGACCGGCATCGGCGCGCTGAACGTGCCTTCCATCACGCCCATCACCGCGGTCCATTCGCCCGACGCGATCTTGATGGGGTGCTCCTTGATCCGGGTGTCGGGAGCGTAGCTGAACAGCCCCTTCAGGTCCTCGATGTGAGCGGGGAGACCCTTGGTGGTGCGGCCGTCGGGCCAGTGCACGGTGATGTCAGCTCCGTGGCTCTTGCTGAACTCATCCCATTTCTGGCCCGAGAAGACGTTGAAGTCGAGATCGTCGAAGGTCGCGAGATGCGCCTGCTCGCTCTTCAGCCGGGCGTCCATCTCGGCAATGCGGGGGTCGGGCTTGGGGGCGCAAGCCACGAGCGCGAGTGCGGTCACGGCGGCCAGGGTGGTGGATGTCATGGGAGGGGGCTCCATGGGGAATGTGGAACTCGCAGCAACGGGGCACTCCGGGAAACTAGACTCGCTCGCCTCGCCGCCCGCAAGGGCCGGTCAGGCGTCGCGGCCCCGCGGTGGTGCCGGCCTTAGCGGCCTGGTTCCTCATACAGGCCGAACTCGTTTCCCACGGGATCTGCGAATGCCGCAAACGCGCCCATGCCCGGGCCGATTTCGGTCCGGGGCGTCAGCACCCGGCCACCCGCGGCCTCGATCCGCTTCAGGGTGTCCGCAATGGCATCCACCATGATGTAGGTCCGCGTGCGCTCGTCGGGGGTCCGGTCGCTCTCCTTCACCCACGTCCCGCTCACGCCGCCGGTGTCATCGAAGGCCAGCTCGCCGTCACCACGCCGCCTGATGGTCCAGCCGAAGATGCTGCGGTAGAACTCGGCCGATGCCTCGCCGGTCTTCGCCGGTATTTCCAGATAACAGATCTTGCCGTGGGGCATACGGCCTCCAACTCATTCGGATGGCTTCATTCGGATGGCGTGGGCCGTGCCGGACCGCGAGGTACGCCACCGCCACGCCAACTTGTTGATCCGCTCGAACCGGTACGCCAGCTCCGGCCCGTCCCTTCCCCCGTACGCGAGCTGGGCCACGAGCAATGCGAACGGCTCGGTGTAGCGGGCCATCCGCAGCGGCCCGAGGTCCATCGGCTCGAACCCCACGTCGCGGATCAACCCGGCGGCGACCCCCTTGCTTCTCGAATCGTCGCCGCAATACACCAGGCTGGGCCGGGCGGTCCTGCGCCGGGCCCCGAAGACGCCGAACAGCACCTCGCTCGGCACGGTGTTGAAGGCGGAGACGACCCGGGCCTTCGGGGTCATCCTCGCGAGCTTCTCCGCGCCCGAGGAGGTGTGGGCGACCACGAGGGCCGTATCGTCGGCGTTCATGGGAAGGGAACAGCTCACGATGATCTTGCCCGAGAGGCCGCCCGCCTGTTTCAGCACGTCCCTGATGCGCGACCAGTGCACCGCCAGCAGCACCACGTCCGCCTCCTGCGCGGCCTCACGCGGCGTGCCGGGCCGCGCCTTGCCCGCGGCCTCCTGTGCCAATCGCTTGAGCTTCCGCTCGCTGCGGGCGTAGCTGAACACCACCTCATGCCCGGCGCGCGCGAAGATCGTTCCGAGCTTGCCGCCCATCAGCCCCGAACCAAGAATGCCAATTCGCATACGGAACCCCTTCGGTCGACACGACCGCCGTGCCAATCAGCGATCGATCCACCTCTGCGAGCCTTCGGAGTATCGTGCCCCGAGTACCGGAATCTGGGCGACGGCGTTCTCGATGTCGCGAAGGTCGTCGGGCGTAAGATCGATCGCAGACGCGCCGAGGTTCTCCTCCAGGCGGTGGAGTTTCGTGGTACCGGGAATCGGCACAATCCATGGCTTCTGGGCCAGCACCCAGGCGAGCGCGATTTGCGCGGGCGTCGCCTGCTTCTTCGCCGCAATCCCGCGCACCAGATCCACCACTGCCTGATTCGCCTTCCGGTGCTCCGGCGCGAAGCGCGGGACCGTGTTGCGGAAATCGGAGCTGTCGAAGGTCGTGGCCTCGTCGATCTTCCCCGTGAGAAAGCCCTTGCCCAGCGGGCTGAAGGGAACGAACCCGATGCCGAGCTCCTCGAGGGTGGGCAGGATCTCCGCTTCCGGCTCCCTCCACCACAGCGAATACTCGCTCTGGAGGGCCGTGACCGGCTGGACCGCGTGGGCGCGCCGTATGGTCCGCACCCCGGCCTCCGAGAGGCCGAAATGCCTCACCTTGCCCTCCCGGATCAAGTCCTTCACCGTACCGGCGACGTCCTCGATCGGCACGTCCGGGTCTACGCGGTGCTGGTACAAGAGGTCGATGTAGTCGGTCTGGAGGCGCTTCAGCATCCCCGTGACCGCGACCTTGATATGTCCGGGTCGGCTGTTCAGGCCGCCATGCTGCTCCCCGGTCTGCGGATCGACGTCCCAGCCGAATTTGGTGGCGATCACCACCTCTCCGCGGAAAGGTGCGAGCGCCTCGCCCACGAGCTCTTCGTTCGTGAACGGACCGTACATCTCGGC
>DASTCF010000027.1:0-18640 GCA_035711365.1 Gemmatimonadales bacterium | reverse complement strand
CAGCCCGAGTCACTGGCCAACACGCTGCGCGGCCACCTGCTCGAGGACGAGGGCACGGCGCGCGTCACCGGACTCAACCTGACGGACGACGAGCTGAAGCAGGTGCAACGCATCGTGATCACGGCCTGCGGGACCTCCTGGCATTCCGGGCTCATCGGCGAGTACATGCTGGAGGAGCTGGCCCGTGTGCCCGTCGAGGTGGAGTACGCCTCAGAATTCCGGTACCGGAATCCGGTGGTAGACGACCAGACACTCGTCATCGGCATCAGCCAGTCCGGCGAGACCGCCGATACCCTCGCCGCCATCCGCGAGGCCAAGAAGCGCGGCGCGCGGACGGTCGGATTGGTGAACGTCGTCGGCTCCACCATCGCGCGGGAGGTGGACGGGGGCACCTACCTCCACGCCGGCCCCGAGGTCGGTGTCGCCTCGACCAAGGCGTTCACCAGCCAGGTCGCGGCGCTCGCGCTCCTGACGCTCAGGCTGGCCCGGCTCCGGAACCTCAGCATCCTGCAGGGCCGGCAGTTCATCCACGGTCTCAAGGCGCTTCCCGGCCAGATCGAGGCGATCCTCGCGAAGTCGTCCGAGATCGAGGTCCTGGCCGAGCGGTTCTTCACGGGCAATAACGCGCTGTACCTCGGCCGTGGGGTAAACTTCCCGGTGGCGCTCGAGGGTGCGCTCAAGCTCAAGGAAATCAGCTACATCCACGCGGAGGGCTATCCCGCCGCGGAGATGAAGCATGGGCCCATTGCCCTGATCGATGAGAACATGCCCGTCGTGTTCATCGCCCCGCGGGATGCGGTGCACTCGAAGATCGTGTCGAACATAGAGGAGGTGAAGGCGCGCGGCGGCAAGGTCCTCGCCATCACCAACGAGGGCGATGCGGAGATCCAGCGGCTCGCGGAAGCGACGTTCACCATTCCGGAGACGCTCGACCTGCTGACGCCGATCCTCACCATCATTCCGCTTCAGCTGCTGTCGTATTACGTGGCGGTCCGCCGCGGGTGTAACGTGGACCAGCCGCGGAACCTCGCCAAGTCTGTCACCGTGGAGTGAAGTGCGCGTCGTCCTGCAGCGGGTGACCCGCGCCAGCGTCACGATCGATCATCACGTGGCCGGCGAAATCGGCGAGGGATTCCTCCTCCTGGCCGGCTTCACGCACGGAGACTCGCCTCTCCAGGTGGACTGGATGGCAGAGAAGGTCGCCGGGCTCCGCCTCTTCAGTGACGCCGACGGCAAGATGAACCTCGCGCTGGCGGATGTCGGCGGCGCGGTGCTGGTGGTCTCGCAGTTCACCCTCTACGGCGACGCGGCCAAGGGCCGGCGGCCCTCGTTCATCGGCGCGGCGCCTCCCGACATCGCGATCCCCCTCTACGAGCGATTCCTGGGCCGCCTGCGTGCGCAGGGTCTCCGCGTCGAGGCCGGCGAGTTCGGCGCCGATATGAAAGTCGAGCTCCTCAACGACGGCCCCGTGACCCTCGTGCTCGAGCGGGCGCCGTGAACCGCCTCGTCCTCGCCTCCGCCTCTCCCCGCCGCCGGCAGCTGCTCGAGATGCTCGGCATCACCGTCGATGTCCGGCCCCCGCATGTGCCGGAGGTACGGCGACCCGGCGAGGCACCGCGGGACTACGCGCTCCGTCTGGCACAGGACAAGGCGCGCGCCGTGCCCGGGGAGCTGGTGCTCGCGGCGGACACGATCGTCGTGCTGGGGGAGGAGATCCTCGAGAAGCCGCAGGACGCGGAGGACGCGCTGCAGATGCTGCTCCGGTTGCAGGGGCGCACGCACGAGGTGGTGACCGCGGTGGCGCTGCGCGCTGACTCGGTGGTGTTCGAGGCGGTGGACGTGACGGCCGTGACCTTCCGCGCGGCGCGGGAGGGGTTCCTCCGGGCCTACGTGCAGACCGGGGAGCCGATGGACAAGGCCGGCGCGTACGGCATTCAGGGATTCGGGGCGGCGCTGGTGGAGCGGATCGACGGCGACTTCTTCGGCGTCATGGGGCTGCCGGTGCGGCTGGTGCTGGACCTGCTGGCGGAGGCGGGGAGGCCTTATACACCGCCACCTTCCCCGCCCGCCCCCGGAGGGTGATGCCCTCGACCGGCTCCATGGGCGGCGGCGTCTTGAGCATCCGATAGAACGGCTCGCTCAGCAGGATCTCGCCGGGCCCCGCCTCCGCGCAGAGCCGGGACGCGATATTCACCGTGTCGCCGATGACGGTGTACTCCAGGCGACGATGGCTTCCGATGTTGCCCGCGAACGCTTCGCCATAGTTGATCCCGATGCCCACAGCAATCGTCGGCCGGCCCTGCTCGGCCCACCGGCGATTGATCTCCGCGACCACCCGCTGCATGTCGAGCGCAGCCTGCATGGCGCGGTCGGGGTCATCCTCGTGGTGAATGGGCGCTCCCCAAAGCGCCATGATCGCGTCGCCGATGAACTTGTCGAGCGTGCCCCCGTGCTCGAAGATGACGTCCACCATCTCTGTGAAGTAGGCGCTCAGCAGCCCTGCAATGGCGTCGGGCGTCATCGCCTCCGCCATCGCCGTGAAGCCGCGAATGTCGCTGAAGAGCACGGTGAGCGGCCGCTTCTCGCCGCCCAGCCGTACGGTGCCTTCCTGCTGCGCGATCTCCGCCGCCACGTTGGGCGCGAAATAGCGCTCGAAATTCGAGCGGACCAGCGCCTCGCGGCGCACCTGGTCGGCGTAGTAGGCGTTCCGGATGCCCGAGGCCGCCAGCCCGGAGAACGCGGCCAGGAACTGCAGGTCCTCGTCGGTGAAGGAGCCGGTGTCGCGCAGGTTGTCCACGTAGAGAAGGCCGAGCACCGTGTCGCTCGAGGCCAGCATCGGAGAGCACATCGCGCTCCGTACGCTCTGGAGCACGACCGACTTGCCCTTGAAGCGCGCGTCGGCGGCGGCGTTGTCGGTCTGGATCGCGACGCGCTCCTCGACCGCCTTCCGCGCGATGGATTGTGGCACTCTAAGCGCTTCCGCCCCGCCGATCCGGCTCCTGGTTACCCGTGGCATCAGGTCCCCGGAGACGGGATCGCGGAGGAGGATTGCTACCCGGTCGACGTGTAGCACCTCGAACGTGGTGGCCACGACGGTATTGAGGAGGCGGTCGAGGTCGAGCTCGCCGGAGAGTTTCTGCGAAATGTCGAGCAGCAGCGAGAGCTTGTGGGCCTGGCGCGCGCCCTGATCCGCCTCGGGGACCCGCAACTGCCCGGCGCCCGATGGGCCATCGAGCTGCGCCGGGGACGCTGCCTGGACCGCCATCTGGCGCACGATAGTGCCGCCGGCCGCGGTCGGCGGGCGGGGCGACGGCGGGGCCACGGCGAGCTCGACCGCGCGAACGTAGAATGCGACCTTTCCGAAGGCGACGGTGTCGTTCGCGCCGAGCCACCCCTCGCCTGAGGCCACGCCGTTGACGAAGGTGCCGTTCGAGCTGCCGAGGTCGCGGACGCGCACGCCTTCGTCCTCCGCCACAAGCTCGGCGTGCCGGCGGGAGATGGTGGGGTCGAAAATCGGGAGATCACTCGCGACCGCGCGCCCGACGACCAGGGGCCGGCCGGGCGGCAAATCGAAGCGTTGCTCGCCGCCGAAGCTGATGAGCTGGTAGGATGGCATAGTCAGGCCGGGAATATACGTTCGGGCGTGCCGGCCCGGGCGGCGAGCGCCAGTGCGGCCAGCACCGCCCCGGCCTTGGCGTTGGTCTCGGCCAACTCGGCCTCCGGGTTGGAGTCGGCGACGATGCCCGCGCCCGCCTGCACCCACGCCCGCCCCCGCTGTATCACCGCCGTCCGGATGGTGATCGCCGTATCCAGCGTGCGGCCGCCCCAGCTGATGTACCCGACCGCACCGGCATAGGGTCCCCGCCGCACCGGCTCGAGCTCGTCGATGATCTCCATCGCCCGCACCTTGGGGGCGCCTGACACGGTGCCGGCCGGAAACGCCGCCGCGAGCGTCGCGAGCGCGTCCACGTCCCCGCGAAGCGTGCCCCGCACCTCGCTCACCAGGTGCATCACATGCGAATACCGCTCCACGATCATCAGGTCTGTGACCCGGACCGAACCATACCGCGCCACGCGACCGACATCATTGCGGCCGAGGTCCACGAGCATCAGATGTTCGGCGCGCTCCTTCGGGTCGGCGCGCAGCTCGGCCTCCAGAGCGGCATCGGCTTCCGGAGTGGCGCCGCGCGGCCGGGTGCCCGCGATCGGGCGCACGATCACCTCATCATCTTCCACCCGCACGAGGACCTCGGGCGAGCCGCCGACGAGATGCAGATCGTCCGCGTGGATGTAGTAGAGGTAGGGGGCGGGGTTGAGCGCCCGCAGGTACCGGTAGGTCAGGAACGGGTCGGGTGCCTCGACCTCCTGCCGGCGGGACAGCACCGCCTGAAACACATCGCCTGCCGCGATATGACGCTTGATACGGGCGACTCCGGCGCAAAACGCGCCGGGCTCGAACGGCGACTCGGTGGCGAGCACCGGGACCGGAGCGACTTCAAGCGGCTCGAGGATCCCCGGGGCGCGGAGCCGCGCGAGCCACTCGGCAATGCGCTCCTGCGCGTCGTGATAGCGCCGGTGCAGCTCGGCCTCAGAAGTGCCGGCGGCCGCCTCGACGCTCGCGACCACGGTGGCCCGGTGGGAGAGGTGATCGAGAATGAGCACCGTATCCGCCAGCATCATCACCGCGTCGGGAAGTCCAAGATCGTCCCGTGGGCCAGCCGGCAGCCGCTCGATCGTCCGCACGACGTCATAACCGAAGAACCCTACGGCCCCACCCGTAAACCGGGGGAGGCCTGGGACCCGCACCGGCCGTTGCCGCCGGAGCAGCGCGCCCAGATGGTCGAGCGGACTCCCGAGCACGGTGTCACTTGTCCATCCCGGGCAGCCGCGGCGCCAGGTTTCGACCTCGGTGCCGCGGTACCTGAGGACCGCGGCCGGCTCGGTTCCAAGAATCGAGTATCGCGCCCAGCGTTCCGCCCCCTCGAGCGACTCGAGCAGGAAGCCGAATTCGCCGCGATGCAGCTTGCGGAAGGCAGCCACCGGCGTGTCGGCATCGAGCACGACCTCGCAGGGAACAGGAACCATGCCCCCTTCCGGCGGGATGCGCCGGAGGAAGGCGGCGAAGCCGTCGGTCACCGTGGCGCCACTAAGAGGTAGCGACCGAGTTCCGGAAGCTCGGTCGAGAGATTGTCCGAGGCAGGGCGCGTGATGGGCAGTGTGTGGTACGGTGCACCGGGTTCGGGCTGTCGGGCGATCACCAGCGCTCTCTCGAATTCCAGCTCCGTCGGGTACTTGTCCCTGCTCGCTGCTGGCGCCGCAAAGTGCACCGGATACTTGAAGGTGAGTCGCGCGCCCTCGGCCAGCTTGCCTTCCGCGATCAGGTCCACGCCGTAGATACCCGGGAGCGGCCGGATCTGAAGTCGCACGCTGTCGCCGCCCGCTGCCGGGGCCAGGGCATTGGCCGGCAGCGATACTTCGGCAAAGACCGTGTTGTCCGGCGGGCCGTGCCGCAGGACGATCGTGCGGGGCTGGCTCGAGAGGAATGCGACGGTGGTGTCGGGGGGAGACGGACCCCACACCTCGACCAGGTAGGCCTCCTCGGGCTTGAGCTCCTTCGGCGCGGGCGGGGCGGCCGGTTCATCAAGCACGCCCTGCGGTCGACCGCCGCAGGCGGCCAGGCCGAGCGCGATTCCGAGCGCAACGAGGGCCGGCGCCCGCCTTGCTCCCCTCACCAGCCACCGGGATATTCCCACGCGATGCCCCTCGTCGTGCTGGTTCTGGCCTGCTTCCTTGCCGCGCCCCTCGCCGCACAGGACTGGAATTCGCCGCAAGCGCTCGACCTCGTGCGCCGGGGCGTCGCCCGGCGGCAGGCCGTGGAAGCCGATCCGACGCTTCAATCGTATCGCAGCAGAGCGCACGGTTTCGTGTTCTTCCTCGCCCAGGTCGGGAAGGGATTGACCGACCCGCCCCGTCTCGTGAAGGCGGACGAGCTCGAGGTCGAAGTGTATTGGCAGGCCCCGGGGCGGAGCAAGCAGCTGATACGGGGCTGGCGCGACGGCCGGTGGCTTCCGACCGACATCAACTACCACCGGGATCATCTCGGCGTGGTCACGAACAACTACGGGGACCGGATCCGGATCGGGGAAGGGGACGAGGTGCGTGATGCCATTCACCCGCTCTCGCCCGGGGGACTCGACGTCTACGATTTCGCGCTCGAGGACTCGCTCGCGGTTACCGCGGGCGCCCAAACGGTCCGCGTGTACGAAATGGCGGTCCGGCCCAGATCCTTCGACCGTGCGCTTGTGGTCGGAACGCTCTACCTGGACGTCGCGAGCGCGGAGGTGGTCCGCTTTCGGTTCAGCTTCACGCCGGCGTCCTACCTCGACCCGGAACTCGAGGACATCAGCGTCGTGCTCGAGAATTCGCTCTATGAGGGAAGATACTGGTTACCCGATCGCCAGGAGATCGAAATCCGGCGTCGCGCGACCTGGCTCGACTTTCCCACCCGGGGAATCATCCGCGGCCGGTGGGAGATCGGACCATACGAGCTCAACGCTGCACTCCCGCCCGGGCTGATGGCAGGGCCGGCCATCGGTGGACTGCGCCGGCCGGCCCCCGAAGCCAGGCACTGGGACCAGTCCCTCGAGGCGTCGATTCGCGGCGTGGCCGACCCGATCAACCAGCAGGACATGGCCTCGCTCCGGGCCCAGGTCGAGGAGATCGCCGGAGATCGCACGCTCAACGCCATCCGCGGCGCCCGTCCCGCCGCCGGATCGGTGAGCGACCTCGTCCACGTCAATCGCGTGCAGGGGCTGACCCTGGGCTTCGGCGCGGCGTTCATGGCCCCCGATCGGCGACTCGAGCTCCGGCCCGTCGTGGGCTACGGCACTTCCGATGGCCGGATGACTGGATCGCTCACCGCCTCCGTCGGCGCAGGTGCCCTGACGATCTTCGGCACCGGGGCGCGGAGCGTGCGCGATGTCAGTGATTTTCGCATCATCGCTCCCATCGTGAATTCGGTGACCGCTCAGGAAGCCGGCGAGGACTACGGCGACTATGTGCTGCTCGAATCGGGTTCGATCGGCCTTCGGCGGCGCTTCGGCGGCCGGACGACCGCGGGCCTGGAACTCGGCGTGGAAGAGTCGAAATCGATGGCGGTCGCGGCGAGTCCGGCCCACGGCGACTACCGGCCGAACCCGGAGCTTGGGACGGGGACTATCCGGCTCGCGCGCCTGTCCCTCGATCGCGCAGGCGGGGGAATCGCCGTTGCCTCGGACCTCCACGGCAGGCTCACGCTGGAGGGAGGGGTAGGCGCCGCCGAGTACGTCCGCGGCGCACTCGACGCCGTGTGGCAGCTCCCGACCGCTTCGGGCGAGCTCAGGACCCGATGGTATGCGGCGGTGGGCACCGACGAGCTGCCCGCGTATCGAAGCTTCGTCTTCGGGGGGCGTGGCACGCTGGTCGGGGAACCGTTCCGGGCCTACGGCGGTCGCACAACGACACTCGGCCACGCCGAATGGCGATTTCGCCTGCCGGTCCCGGCCATCCCCCTGGGCAGTCTGGCCTCGACCGGCCGCTCCCTGACTCTGGCGCCGTTCGTCGCAGCGGGGTGGTCCGATCGTCCAATCCCCGGAACGCCGTGGGCGGCCAGCGACGGCGTGCGGCCCGTGGCCGGCCTCGCCATTGAATGGTTCCTCGGGTTGCTCCGGGTGGAGGGCGGTGTGGGGCTCCGCGACGGCACGTTCGGCCTCACACTTGATGTCTCTCGCGACTGGTGGGAGGTGCTCTAGCGAGCGTTCGACGACTCGACCCGGCCCCTAGCCCGGGCGCCGCGGTGGCTCTTTATTTCGATGTACCCCGACCCCTCGAGTGCAGCAATGCCGTTTTCTGACGAGTGGCTCCTTCCCACCCTGGAGCAGATGGTGCCGGAGGAGGCCGTCGCGTCGATTCTCGCCGCGGCGGGCCCCCAGTCCGTCTCGCTCTGGGAGGGGCTGGTCCAGCGGCGCCTAATTACGGACGAGCAGATCCTCGCCGCGATCGCCACCCGATTCAGGCTCTCCGTCGCGGATCTCACACTCCTCGATGCCACCGTACGCGAGGCGGTGCCGGAGAGCGTTGCCCGTCGGTACAACGTCCTGCCGCTCCGCATCACCGATTCCTACCTCGAGGCCGCCACATCCAACCCGTTCGATCTCGACGCCGAAAAGATGCTGGCGTTCGCGACGGGGCGCGAAGTGCGGCTCCTGCTTGCGGCGCCGAACCGCATCCGGGAGCGGATCGAGGAGCTCTATCGCGGCGAGAACATCGTCTCCAAGCTGCTCGGCGGCATGCAAGGCGGGTCCGAGGTCCAGCAGCTCAGCGACGACCAGGAAGACGTCGGGGCCTCGGCCGACGAGGCGAGCCAGAAGCCGATCGTCCGGCTGGTCGACATGATGCTCACGGACGGCGTCTCCAGCCGGGCCAGCGACATCCACGTCGAGCCGGCGGAGGGCGGAGTGGTGGTGCGCTACCGGATCGACGGCGTTCTCCGCCAGGTGATGAAGATTCCCCGCGCCGCCGGCCTGCCGCTCATCTCCCGCATCAAGATCATGTCCGGGTTGGACATCGCCGACCGGCTCCGGCCGCAGGATGGGCGGGCCCGCGTCCAGATCAACGAGGAGAAGATCGATCTGCGGGTTTCCACCCTGCCCGCCACGCTCGGCGAGAAGGTCGTCATCCGGATCCTGAGCCAGAAGGCGACAATCCTCTCGCTGGAGACCCTTGGACTCTTTCAGGACGAGCAGCAGACCATCCGAGGCCTCCTGGGTTTCAAGGAGGGCATCCTGCTTTGCACCGGCCCCACCGGATCCGGCAAAACGACGACGCTCTATTCCGCGATTCGCCTCATCCAGGGCGAGGGCGTGAACATCGTGACGGTGGAGGATCCGGTCGAGTACCGGCTTGGCCAGAACATCGTGCAGGTGCAGGTCAACGAAAAAGCCGGGCTCACCTTCGCTACCGCGCTCCGCTCGATCCTGCGCCAGGATCCGGATGTCGTCCTCGTTGGCGAGATCCGCGACCAGGAGACGGCGCAGATCGCGGTGCAGGCCTCGCTGACCGGCCACCTCGTGCTGTCGACCCTGCACACGAATGACGCGCCCAATGCCGTGACCCGGCTCGTGGACATGGGAATGGAGGCGTACAAGATCGGCGCGGCGCTCCGCGGCGTGGTGGCGCAGCGCCTCATGCGGCGACTGTGCGTCGTGTGCCAGGAGCCCCAAACCGACCGGATCCCGGAACAGATCGCCCACCTGCTGCCGCCGGGGGCCAAGCTGCTCCGCGCCGTCGGCTGTCCCGACTGCGCGCAGACAGGATATCGCGGGCGGTTCAGCATCGTCGAAATTCTCACGATGACCCCGGAGCTCGAGCGGCTGATCGCCTCCGGTGCGACCGCCGACCGGATTGCCGACGCGGCTCGCGCCGGCGGGATGCACTCCCTCTGGGAGAGCGGGCTCCGCCACGTGGCCGCCGGGGAGACGTCCATCGACGAATTGCTCCGCGTGACGGACATCCCGTCCGAGGAGCGCCAGGCGGCCCGCGCGCGCCCGTCGGGACCGTCGGCGACGGTCAGGCCGCAGCGCGGCGGGGCCGCCGCCGCACCACCACACCCGCCGACAGTGGACCTCAGTACCGCATTCGACCTGCTCGAGGACGGCACCGCCGCGGGCGAGCGGGGGGACCGCGCCCGAGGCATCACCGTGCTCCTCGTGGACGATGAGGACCAGCTCCGCCGCGTGATGAAGGACCTGCTGGAGCGCGACGGCTACATCGTTCACGAGGCGCGCGACGGGGTCCAGGCGCTCGATCAGGTGGATCGCCTGGCGCCGGACATCATCGTGCTCGACCTCAACCTTCCCGGACTCGACGGGTATTCGGTGCTGGCGCAGCTCCGTTCACGCGCCGCCACACGCTCCGTTCCCGTCATCGTCCTGACTGCCAAGGGAGATGAAGACAACGAGGTGCGGGTGTTCGAGCTCGGGGCTGACGACTTCCTCACAAAACCGTTCCGCGCCCGCGCGCTCTCGGCGCGGCTCGAGGCCGTCCTCAGCCGCCGGCGCTCCGCCTGACCCGGGCGGCAGGCGCCGTGATTGTCGTCGTCGATTACGGCGCCCGGGGGCTTCGAGGCGTGGTCCGCGCCCTGGCGGCAGGCGGCCATCGCGCCACCCTCACGACGGACCCTGCCAAAGTCCGACAGGCCGAGCGGATCGTCCTCCCCGGCGTCGGCGATTTCGCCCCCTCCATCCGCGACCTTCACGCAACCGGTCTTGGCGATGCGGTCCGCGATGCCAGCCGAGCCGGCGTGCCGCTTATGGGCATCTGCCTCGGACTCCAGCTGCTCTTCGCCGAGTCGGAAGAAGCCCCGGGCACCGCCGGCCTCGGGATTCTGCAGGGACGGGTGCAGCGCTTTCGTACCACGCTTCCGCTGCCGCATGTCGGTTGGGCGCGCGTCGAGCCGACCCCGGCCGGCCGCCGGCATCTGATGGTGCAAGGCCTCTTCGGTGGGGGTCCGGTGTCGTATTACCACGTGCACAGCTATCATCCCGCCGGCCTCCCTGCGGCCGCGGTACTGGCGACCGCGGAGTACGGCGAAACGTTCCCCACGCTCGTTGGGGAGGGTTCGACCGTCGGTGCCCAATCGCATCCGGAAAAGTCCGGCGCGGCGGGCATCGCCCTGTTAGCGGCCTTCGCCACGTGGCGTCCGTGACGGCCATTCGCGTGTCGCTGGTGGATGTGTACGTGGTCCGGCCGGCGCGGGGTGGCCTGGAATTCCTGGTGCTCCGGCGGAGCCCGACTGGCGGCCGCTGCGCGGGGGCGTGGGAGGCGGTGCATGGACACATCGAGGCCGATGAGCGCCCGGTGGAAGCCGCACGGCGGGAGATGCTGGAGGAGACGGGGCTCACACCGGAGCGGTTGTACAATCTCAGCCGGGTTGAAGCGTTCTATCAGCATCACCACAACGAGGTGGCGCTGGTGCCCGTCTTCGCGGCCGTGGTGCACGCCGGTGCCCAGCCGGTGCTCGGCCTCGAGCACGACGCAGCCGAGTGGCTGGAGCCGCCGGCCGCGAAGGGCCGGTTTGCCTGGCCGCGCGAGCGCCGCGCCGTAGAGGATGTGATGATGCTGCTCGGTGGCGGCGGCGCGGGCGCCCTGGAAGATGTCCTGAGGATCGTCTGATGATTCCCATCCTGGCCTCGCTGGCCGTCATCACGGCCGCTCCGGTTGCGCCCGTGCCGCCCTGCCTGCGCCTCGCCAAGGCCGGCACACAGGTGCAGGGGTCGATTACGGTGTGTCCAGGCCGGTATCGGATCGCCGATCCGACCGAGATTGGCGTGCTGATCGTCGCGAGCTCGGGAACCCGGATCGACCTCACCGGCGTGACGCTCGAGAGCGGGGACACGGCGGCGTACGCCTTCGTGGGCACCGGGATCGCCAGCCGCGGCGTGGACAACGTCGAGATCTACGGAGGAGTCGTTCGCGGCTACCGCTACGGCATCCGGCTCGAAGGCGGGCGTGGCCACCGCATCACACGGGTGGATGTCTCGGGGTCGCGGCGGCAGGCGCTTCGGTCCACGCCGGAGCGGTACGACGAGCGAGACTGGCTCGACATCTTCCATCCCGACAGTTTCGAGCCTTACGGGAGCGGCATCCTGCTCAAGTTCACGGACGCGGCGACGATCACCAGCGTGACGGCCCGGAACGGCCAGAACGGGATCGGCCTGTTCGGCGCCCGGGGCAGCTACGTCGGTGACAACGACGTATCGGAGAACTCCGGCTGGGGCATTCACCTCTGGCGCGCGTCCCACAACGTCATCGTGCGGAACCGGGCGCACCACAACGTGCGGTGCGAATCCCCGGTGTACCGGCGTGGCTGCGACTCGGCCGGCATCCTGCTGCGCGAGCAGAGCGACTCCAACCTGATCGCGGACAACAACCTGACCTGGTCCGGTGACGGCTTCTTTCTCAGCGGACAACAGGGCCTGGTCCGGCCGTCGGCCGGGAATGTGGTCCTCCGGAACGATGCGTCCTTCGCGTATCACAATGGCTTCGAGTCCACGTTCAGCCCCGGAAATGTGTTCGTCGAGAACCGCGCTGACAGCGCCGATTACGGCTTCTGGCTCGGGTATTCCACGGGCACCACCGTGACCGGCAATACCGTCCTCGGCTCGCGCCGGGTGGGCGTGGCCATCGAGCACGGCAGCGCGAACACGATTTCGCAGAATGTGATCATGGGAGGCCAGACTGGCATCCAGCTGTTCATCCGCGACACGGCCGGCCCGGCGAGCCGCGACTACCTGGTGAGCGAGAACGTGCTCTCTGATCTCGCTCGTGGCGTCGTGCTCGAGAAGACGGCCGGGGCACGCGTTCGCGGCAACACGTTCGATGGCGTGGGCGAGGGCATCGTTGCCGACTCGGTGGCGCGGGACGCGCAGGTGACAGGCAATCTCTTCCTCCGGGCGCAGCGGTGGTTCATCAGCGCGCCCGAAATGACCGCCGGGAGCAACTACTGGGCGACGCGAACCGCCGAGGAGGCCCGCGCCCGCGTGAACGGCCGGATCACCATTGTGCCGTGGCTGCCGGCCTCCGCGCTCGGCTACTGAACGAACGCGCGCCACCGCCCAGGCCCGCGTCCGTGGACGTGAGAACTCATTCCCGCAGCTGATGACCCCGGAACGACGCCCACCCGCCCGATGAACCTGCTGAAGCGCAATATCGTGCGCACACGGCCTGCGTCGGGTGTGCGGCACGGCACTGCTATGAGTCTGGCTCGGTATCGCAACCTGACAGGGGAAGGTACGACCGGAGGTGAGACGCAAACCGAGGACTGAGCACGACGGTCCGGTGGCTACGCGAGGGCCTCCCGCACCGCCTCATGCACCTCGCGGACGTTGAGCGGCTTCGCGAGCCGCCGCAGGCCGGCCGTCTGGGGGTCATCGATTTCGGGGTGGGCGGTCGAAAGCAGCAGCCGCGGGCGTTGCCCATTCCGCGCGGCCAGGAGCGCGGGCACGATCGAGGCGCCCCCGCTGGTGAGAGAGGCATCCGCGATCACCAGGTCGGGCAGCTCCGAGCGGACCAGCGCGAGCGCCTCCTCACCGGTCCGCGCCGACACCACTTCGTGACCATCGGGACGGAGGAGCGCGGTGAGGACCCGGTGGACCGAGGGATCCGCATCGGCCACCAGCACGCGGCGCCGGGCGGGCACGGCGGCGGCCGGGGCGGCGAGCGGCAGGACCACCGTGAACTCGGCGCCACCCAGCGCGCTCCGCTGGTACGTGATGCGTCCACTGTGGGACTCGATCAGGCCGTAGCTGATGGAGAGGCCCAGCCCGGTGCCCTGGCCCGGCTCCTTCGTGGTGAAGAACGGGGTGTAGAGCTGGGCGACGAGGTGGGGCGGGACGCCGGGGCCGGAATCACTCACCCGGAGGATTGCCGTCGCGTTCTCCTGATTGGTCTCGAGGATCACCTGCCGCGGTTCTCCCTCCGGCAGGGTCCTGAGGGCGTGCACCGCGTTGGTGAGCAGGTTGAGGACCACCTGCTGCAATTCATAGCGGTCGCCGCGCACAAGCACGGGCCCGGCGGAGCGCACATCGAGCGAGATGCCGCGGAGGCGAAGCTCGGCCTGGATGAGGAAGGCGCTGCGCTGTGCCACGTCGGCCAGGTCGAATTCGGCCAGCTCGGGCGCTCCCTTCCGCGCGAACGTCAACAGGTTGCGGACGATCCTCCCCGCGCGCTCGGCCTGGTCGTGAATGACGCGAAGGTGATCCCGTGATGCCTTCGGAATCCGCTCCTGCTCGAGGAGAAACTCAGACAGGCCCGCGATGGAGGTGAGCGGGTTGTTGAGCTCGTGCGCCACTCCGGAAACCAGCTGGCCCACGGCGGCCATCTTTTCGTTCTGAATGAGCTGGGCTTCCATGGCCCGCTGCTCGGTGACGTCCTCGACCAGGATCACCACGGTGACGGCGCCGTCGCGCCCGGGCAGCGGCGCGGCGGTCAGCCGCAGCATCCGGTCGAGCGGTTCGGAGCGCAGTACGAGCGGGTGGGGCGCCGCTCCCTGGCGGGCGCAGTCGAGCAGCTCATCCGCGCTGGGCGCAACGCCGAAGAGCCGGGTGACGAGGTTCTGGCCGATGAGGGCCGGCAGTGCGATGCCGGTGAGGCGTGAGAGCGCGCGATTCCCGCGACTCAGCTTGCCCTCGGAGTCCACCAGCGCGATGCCTTCGGACAGGGCGTCGAATGTCGTTTCCCATTCCTCCTTGCCCTGCTGCAACAGGTTGAAGAACCGGCTGTTGGTGAAGACGACCGCGGCCTGCATGGCGACCGTCGACAGGAGCCACAGATCGTGCGTGGTCCAGGGCCGGTCGGGCCGGCCGGCCACCACCAGGGCGCCCAGGGTCATGCCGTGGGCGCGGAGCGGCGCCACCGCTCCGCGCTCGACGCGGGTCTCGGGGAGGAGCAGCACGCCGTCAGGGCCTTCGCCGAGCTCGATGTGCTCGCGCCCGACCGCGCGGGAGACGAGCGTGGTTTCGTCGTCCGGCACCTCGCGGGAACGTGTTCCGGCGAGGGAACCCTCGGCCGCGGCAACCAGGAATCCCCGCCCTTCAGGGTTGGCGAGGAGCACGGCCGTGCCGTCCGCCTCGAGGAAGCGCGACGCGAACCGGGCGATCTGATCGGCGATCCGCTCGAGTTGGAGGGACTCGCTGAGCACGTAGCTCAGCTCCTGGAGCGAGAAGATCTCATTGATGCGCCGGTCCAGCCGCTCGGCGTAATCGTCCCGCTCCGCCTCTGCGTGGGCCAGCGACCGGGCCAGACGGTCCTGCTCGGCCCGGAGCCGCAGCCGCTCGCGGTAGAACCACCAGCCGGCGACCGCCGCCAGGAGGAGCGCAAGGAGCAGGAGCGTGGTCAGTCGCCGCCTCCCTCGGGATCCCGGCCACCGACGAGATTGATCGCGAGGACATCCGATGGGGCGTTCGGCTTGACGGTGACCGATTTCGCAGGAATACCGACGTTGACGTGGTATGGCCGCACGCTCTTCGTGGCCACCGCCACGGCGCCCACCATGCCGTTGCGGCCGACGCGCACGCCGGCGAGAACCGTGGCGTGGTAGGTGATGCGCACATCGTCCTCGAGGACGGTCCGGACATTCGTCACGTCGCGCTGGTCGACGATGCTGTGGGTGTGACTATAGATGTTGGCGTAGTCCGCAATGCTGACGCGGTCCCCGAGGGTGAGACCGCCCCGGTCGTCGAGCAGGACGTGACGGTGCACGACGACGTCGTCGCCCACCTCGAGGTTGTACCCGTAGGAGAACTCCACGAACTGGAAGCACTTGAAATTCCGCCCGCACCGCGCGAACACGTGCGGGGCCAGGACGCGGCGGAAGCGCACCCCGAGATGCACGTTCTGCCCGGCGAGGGGCGCGCGGTCGAAGCTGTACCAGAGCCAGAGGAGCGGCTTGACCCGGGCGAAGCGGGCCGGGTCGACGTCGCCGTAGTACTCGGGCTCGAGCGTCACGTTACGCGGATCGAGCGCGAGAAGCGCGGCACGGGTCGGGGCGGGGAGCCTCGGATCGTTCACGGCCTCTTCCCAATCGGGAATGCCGGGGAAGTAGAGGCCATGCAGCACATTGCGGGTCACGAGATTCCAGTCCGCGCCGGCGGCAGTGATCTGGTGCTCGAGTTCCTGGAGCCAGGCATCGTAGAACCCGCGGGCCGGATCGGGGATGCCGAGGTCGCGCAGGGGAAGGAAGGGCATGGCGATCTCCTTGGTCTGAGGAGTTTACCGGGCCCGGCACGGGGAAGGAATGGGAGGCTGAGCGGCGGCTGACCGTATTTGGAACACCGAGTGGCATGGTGGTGGGCTCTTGAGAAAGGCCGATCACCACATGAGAATCATTCTCACGTCCTCATTGCGCCTCATTCCCGCGCCGGGACCTCGCATCGTCGGCTGAACCCACTTCTGAGCCCGGCGTCATGCTTGCCGTCGGGCTGCTCCTGAATCAGGTGATCGTCCGGCGAACCAATCGCTAAGGCTTGGCCGTTGAATCCGCCGGGGGGAGCGAATCTGGTGGGGTCTCCTGCGGAGTGGCGCGGAGTCGTGAATCGATCCGTGCCCGTTCGCGATCGAAGGTTCGAAGTTTCCGGGTCCAGTCCTCCACCGTGATGTTCCCGTAGGAAAACGTCATCGGCTCGTAGACCGGCAGCTCCTCCGAGAATACATACAACCCCATCGCCTGACCGCGCACCGGCAATTGCTGCGTGCTGAAGAGGGCATCCAGCGGGATGATTCCCACAGGGTCAATGTGGCGAGTCCGGACGCTCACGCTCACCGAGGACGCGTCAAACCGGATGTCGGGTTGCTGCGCGAAGAAGGTCACCATCATGAGCCCCGGCTGGGAGGTCCCGGCCTGGCGGGCCACCGAATCGATCGCGGTCTGGTGGGTCTCGACCATCCCGCGCAGAGCGCGATAGGCGTCCGGCGCCAGCAGGCGCAGCAGCCGCTCATTCAGCGGCGTGAAGCGCACCTCGACCGGGTTGCTCCTGATCGAAATGGAGATGTCGCTCTGCGTGAGCTTGCCGTACCCAACCGGCGGCAGCACGCCCATAGGATCGTCGCTCGGAGGGGGATTCCCCTCCTGAGCCGCCCCGGCTGAGGCGGCGAGGACGAGGGCGGCGGCGAGCAGAGTGAGGCGGGTCATGCGTCGGGTCCTTTCGTGACCGCGGCGAGGATGCTCGCGCCGAGATCGGCGATGCCGTCGCCGGTCCGGATGCTGGTCGGCTGAAGTTGATCCTCCGGCAGGTCGAGCGCCCGCCCGAGCTTCCGCACCTGCGCCTGCCGGGCGGTCCGGCCCAGCTTGTCGGCCTTGGTGAGCACGACCAGCACCGGGCAGTCCGCGGCCGCGAGCGATTCCCGCATTTCCAGGTCTTCCACCGACGGGTCGTGCCGGATGTCGAGCAACCAGACGACGCCGGCCACGGCCGATCTTGCCTTCAGATACCCTTCGATGAGCCGCCCGAAGCCGGCGCGGTCCGCCTTGTTGGCCCTGGCATAGCCGTAGCCGGGCAGGTCCACCAGGTAGAAGTCCGGCAGCCGGTACACGTTGAGGAGCGTCGTCTTCCCTGGCGTGGCGCTCACCCGCGCGAGTCCCTTCTTCCCGACGAGCGCGTTCAGGAGGCTCGATTTCCCGACATTCGACCGCCCGACGAAGGCAATTTCCGGGAGGACCGGGTCCAGACGAACGCCGGGGTCGGGGAAGGAGCCGAGGAACTCACTGGAAAGATGCCCCAGGGGGGCAGATGGGCGGATGGGCAGATGGGCGGTCAATTCGCTCGGGGGAACGACACGGCACGCGGATGCGCGATCGGGACGGGCTGCCCATCCGCCCATCTGCCAATCCGTCTACGCTTCCTTCTTCTGCTTCGCCCGCTCGGTCACGATCAGCGGCGCCTTGTTCTCGGTGATCGCCTCGGGGGTGATGACGATTTCGCGGACGTCGTCACGATCCGGCAGGTCGAACATGATGTCGGTCATGATGGTCTCGAGAATCGCCCGGAGGCCGCGCGCGCCGGTGCCGCGCTTGAGCGCCTTCTGGGCCACCGCCCGGAGCCCCTCATGGTCGAAGGTGAGGCGGACGTCCTCGAGATCGAAGAGCTTCTTGTACTGCTTGGTGAGCGCGTTGCGGGGCTCCACCAGGATGCGCATCAGGGCGTTCTCATCGAGGGATTCGAGCGAAACGGTGACCGGGAGCCGGCCGACGAGCTCGGGGATCAACCCGAACCGGAGCAGGTCGTCCGGCTCGACCTCGGTGTACAGGTTCTGCTGCGCCTCGGCCGGCCGTTCGGTACGGGCCAGCGAGGAGAACCCGATCTGCTGCCGGCCGGTGCGGGCCTCGATGATCTTTTCGAGGCCGTCGAACGCGCCGCCGCAAATGAACAGGATGTCCTTGGTGTTGATCTGGATGTATTCCTGCTGCGGATGCTTGCGGCCGCCCTGGGGCGGCACCGAGGCGACGGTGCCCTCGAGGATCTTGAGCAGCGCCTGCTGGACGCCCTCGCCCGACACATCGCGGGTGATGCTCGGGTTTTCCGATTTCCGCGCGATCTTGTCGATCTCGTCGATGTACACGATGCCCCGCTCGCACTCCGCGACGTTGAAGTCGCCGGCCTGGAGCAGCCGCACGAGGATGTTCTCGACGTCCTCGCCGACGTATCCCGCCTCGGTGAGCGTCGTGGCATCGGCGATCGTGAAGGGCACGTCCAGGATACGGGCGAGGGTCTGCGCGAGCAGCGTCTTCCCGACCCCGGTGGGTCCGAGCAGGAGGATGTTGGATTTCTCGAGCTCGACCTCACCATCGCGGACCGCGCCCGAATTGATGCGCTTGTAGTGGTTATAGACGGCAACGGCCAGGGTGCGCTTGGCGCGCTCCTGGCCGATCACGTACTGGTCGAGAATGTCCTTGATTTCGGCGGGTGTCGGGACCTGGGTGATGTTCTCCGCAACTTCGCGCTCTTCGTCTTCCGCGAGGATCTCATTGCAGAGCGTGATGCACTCATTGCAAATGTAGACCGACGGCCCGGAAATGAACTTCCGGACCGAATCCTTGGACTTCCCG
>DASTCF010000026.1:0-6880 GCA_035711365.1 Gemmatimonadales bacterium | reverse complement strand
AAGGCCAAGACGTAGATCAGCCCGGCCACGAGGGCGAGCCAGGCGCGCCGCGGCTTCCCGGGGATGAGCCGCTCCCCAAGATCCAGGATCCGGCCAATCCAGAATATCTGGCTGGCGATGAAGACCAGGAGGAGCCCGAGGCCGATCATGTGACTGACCCGTCATCCCCTGAAAGCGAGGCGACCGAGGGATTTACTCGACCGGGCGCAGGGCGGCCTCGGCGCGAGCGAGTTTGTCGCTATCTCCCGTTCGGCGGACATGGGCAAGCAAGACCTGCCGGACCTCGTTCGGAAAACTTCCCAGGTCCTCCAGCCGATGGGTCGCAAACAGCCATCCGGCAAGAAAGCGTGCGGCTCCCTCCAGCAGATCTCCTTGCTGTGGCGGTTCTCGCATCGCGAGCACCAGATCAGCGGTGGGGAATTCCAAGAGCAAGAGCTCGGGGATTTCCTCGTACACCGGGCACCCGCTCCAGGGACCGGCTCCGCGCCCGAACCACGTGAGGAGCAGGCAAGCCCGTTGAAGGACGTCAGGGTGACTCTCCGTCAATGCGTTCTTTACGCGGATGAACCGCTCGACGTCAATCGTGCTCGGTTCAGGTGGCTTCGCTTCGAGCGTAGGGGCAGGTTTGCGTGGCGGCTCCGGGGTGAAGAGTACCCGACCGATGAACTGGCGCTGATAGGCGAGTAGCGGCTGCAGGCAGGACGGCATGGCCACGAACCAGCGCTCCCAGACTGCCTCGGCGTTGGCACGTTCTTGAAGTTCTTGCTCGTACTGCCGAAGGGGCTGCTCAACACCCTGCGCGGCAAACCAGGACAGCAGAGCGCGGCCGTCAATCAAGGCTGCGTCGTCCTTCCAGGCATTCCATCGGATGGTGTGGCCGTGATGCACCGCGATCACGGCGAGACTACTCCCGGACTTGTCGAAGAACTCGAGCGTAGAATCACCGTGGCACATACAGTGACCGGCGGGCCCGTCGTTGACTCGCAAGTTCCCTCGCAACTCGATCAGTGCTCCCGGCTCGTTCATCTCCAAGAGTGTGTTCGTGCCGAGGGGGCGCCCTCGGCTGGCCCCGCCTTCAACGAGGCGGAACGCATCGGCGCCGTCCAGCATGTGATCCAGCGACTCCTGGGTCGGCTGGGGTGCATCCGACTCCAGGTACTCGACAGTCTCGGGATCGACAAGCATGCGGGATCCGTCCGGGCGCTCGATGAGCCGCCAGCCTTCTGGGAGCTGGGTTTCTTGCTTTTCCGAATGCAGAAGCCGGTCCAGGAATTTCACGTGTTGTTCGCACCAGGTGCGGGGCGGGCTGCCGCTCGACGTCCTTGAAATCTCGCCATTTCCAATGTGCCGCTCGGCAGACGGCCCCGCAAGCTATCACGCCTGATAGTCGCGCCTGATGGGTAGACGGACAGACGAACAAGCGCCTGGGATCTCTCCCGGGCGCTTCGCACTGCCCTTCCGTCCTAATCTCGTGCTTGGTTCGATGCCGGGCGGACTAGATCCCTCGGTCGCTGCGCTCCCTCGGGATGACGGCTCGAAGTGCCATTCTCCGTCCGCCTGTCCGCCTGTCCGACCGTCCGACTGACAGCCTACGGCGTCGCCACAGCCTCGTCCGTGGGGACCGGCGTCCAGGTCGAGTCGGGGTTGTAACGGTCCATGGTGGTGAACAGCCCGCGGGTCTCGGGGCCGAGGTCCTTCTCGTAGACGATGCCGTTGTGGCTCACGATGAAGGTCTTGACACCCGTCACCTCGTACTCCGCCGGTGCCGCGACCAGGGCGAAGCCGCCGATCATCACATCCTTCACCCGGAAGTCCATCTCTCCCATCGGCGCGGCCGGCCCCTGACCCTTCAGGATCTTGAAGTAATAGCCGTGGAACGGCTCATACCGGTCGCTGTATCCCTCCGCAATGACGCGGGCGATCCCCTCCCCGACAGGGCCTCCCCAGGTACCATCCGCGTTCCGCCAGGCCAGGCCGTCCTGCTTGCCGGGCGTGCTGATGATGCGCTGAGCGTACTGGTTCACTTTCGCGCCGTCATGTTTCGTCAGGGCGTATTCCCGCTCGGCCTCGACGAACCCGCGGCACACCTCGATGGCATCGAGCTCGTTCCGGCCAATGCGGCGGAGCAGGACCTCTTCCGCCCCAGCCCCGGCATCGAAGTGCCAGGTGGCTCCCTCCTTCACGATGGGCATGGGAACCGGCCAGTCGCTGTCCCCGACGGAGAGGATGGCAGTTGTTCCGGCAGAGTCCAGCTCGATGCGGTGCTGGGCACGCGCCTCGGCCGCGAACTCGACGCTTCGCCTGCGATCCTGCACCTTGTCCTTGGACGAGACGAGCGGCTTGCCTTCGCTCCCCAAAATCGCGAGGAGGGCAGGCTCATCGAACTTCTCCGCGGCGTCGATGAACGCGGCGGCCGCTTCCTCGGCCGAGTTGAACTGCTGCGGCGGCGTCGTTTTCCTGCACGCCGCGACACCGAGGAGCGCTGCCGCGACCAATGTCAGTTTCCAGGTACTCATCGCCGGCCCCTCCCCCCTCCGCCGCCCCGCATTCCGCCGCCGCCCCGCGATCCCATGCTCGACATGCCCCGTGAGCTGCTCGCCCGCGCGCTCGACCCGCTGTACCCACCCGACCCGCCGCCGTACGCGCTGGCTCCCCGGGAAGAACCGGCGTCCCGGGGGATGTTGCGGCTCCCGATCTGATCCCCACCACCGGACATCCCACTCCGTTGTCCCGCGCCGCCGGTCGCGGATCGGTTGCTCACCCCGGCCCCGCGCTGTCCCTGTCCGGCGGCACCTGCGGCCCGGTTGCTGACCCCCGCACCACTCTGGCCGCGGGTCGTCCCTCCGTACTTGTTGGCGGTCCGCGCATCGCCGTAGGGGGCACCCCCACGATGCGAAGGGTTGTGCGACCACGTGCCGCCGGCGCCCTTGGGCCGGGCACCACCGGCACCGCCCGCGCCACCGACGCCACCAGGCTTGCCAACCCCGCCTGCGCCGCCAACCCCACCAACACCGCCAACACCACCTGCGCCGCCGACGCCACCGACACCGCCGACGCCACCGACTCCACCGACTCCACCGACTCCACCGACGCCGCCGACGCCGCCAGCTCCACCGATGTTGTTGTAGCGGTTGCCGTTATTGATGTAGATGTCGCCGCCGCCCCAGCCGGAATAACAGCAGGAACCGCCCCACATCGCGGCTCCCCACATAAAGCCGACGCTGAACGAGACGAACGCCGCGCCGGGGGGATAGTAGGGGTAGTAGATCGGCGGGTAGGCATAGACCGGCGGGCCGTAGACGACGGTCGGGCTGTAGGACGGGACGTAGATGACCTCAGGATTCGTGGACTCGATCACGATGACTTGCTTCTCCTCGACGACCGTGGTCTCGACCTTTTGGTGTTCATTCGATTCCAGTGTGCCCTTGCCCTTCGCCTTCTGGCGCATTCGCTGGACGGCATCCATCACGTCGTCCTGTTGTGCCAGGAAGGCGTTGCCGAGCTCCGTCGTCCACTGAATGTCGTCGGCCAGCCGCTTGACGACTTCCGGCACGGGGGTCATGGACTTGATGCTCACATCCCACGGCTGCTTCGCGACCGAATCGGCCAGTGCCTGGTCCTTGAGGCTTGGGTGCTTGGCGAGCCACTGCTGCAGCTGGACGATTTCCAGGGGATAGGTGGAGGCCACGAGGGTCTGGGCCAGCAGCGGATCGGGGTAGAGCGCGATCGGCGCCACCAGGGCGTCGAGCTGGTCGGGTGGGATCTTCACGGTATCGGCCGCCGCAGCCGTTGCGGGCTTCGTCGTGTCCGGGGCCGCTTTGGGCGGGGTCTTGGGCGGCGCCTTGGCGGCGTCCTGTGCCAGGGCCTGGGGCAAGCCACCCAGGAGGTGGCACATAGCGATTACACAGAGCAAGCCGCGCCCGAGCCGCAACACCGGTATCATCGCAGGAATCCTCAAGGGGCAAGTTGGGTCTCTGCAAGGCAAATTGGGCGGGCCGGGCCGAGGGCGCAAGCAGATGACCTCCGCCACCTTCCCCCACCATGCTGGACATGTGTTTCGGGAATCCCATCCGGCCAGCGAGCGCCTCACACCTGGCCGACGACCGCCGCCGGCGCGCTGATCACGGCGTTCGATCCGGATAGTACGCGCGGTAGGCCGTGAGGGTGGGGTAGGTGGAAGGATGGACAGACGGACAGTCATTCGCGCAGACGCGCCGCCCAGGACGAGGGTCGTGACGATCGCGGCGAGGATGTCGAGGGTGCCCACGGCGAGGGTGCCGAGCAGGAATGCCCGGGCCGCGCGCCCGTTCTCCGACCGCGCCGTTCGTGCTTGACGGGCGTCGGACAGCCGTAACCTTTGTGAGGTACCTCCCATCGGAGCCGCAGTGGGCGCTGTCGCCACCGTGATCTCCCCCAACGCCGACCGCGATCCGGACGCCCTCCGGCGGACGGTCACGCGCGCGATGGCCATCGGGTTGTGCGTCTGGCCCGCGTTCACACTGCTGGACGCATGGATGTGCTTCGTGGCCTACCCGGGGGCGCCGTTCGGGCTCTTCCTGGCCTACCGGGCCGGCGTGTCGCTGATCTTCCTCGGGCTCTGGCGCGCCAGTCGGCGGCCCACCGCCAACATCCGGCGCCTCTTCTACCTCCTCAACGTCACCTACGGCCTGACCGCGCTCGTCATCGCGCTGATGGCGGTGCACCTCGGCGGCATCCGCAGCCCGTACATGCACGGGATATCGATCGTGGCGCTGATCCGGGCGGCGGTGATCCCGGGGCACTGGCGCCGCTCGCTGCCCACCTACGTGCGGATCGGCCTGGCCTTCCCGCTGGTCATGGGCGCGGGGGCCGTGATCTCACCCATCGCGCGGGCGGAATGGCTGACGCCCGAGTCGCTCACGGTCTTCGCCAGCAATTACGTGTTCGTGCTGGCGTCCTCGGTGCTCGGGCTGATCAGCGGCCACCTCGTGTGGACCGCGCAGGAGCAGGTGTACCGCGCCCGCCGGGTCGGACGCTACCGGCTGCAGGCGCCGATCGGGCGGGGAGGGATGGGCGAGGTCTGGCTGGCGTGGGACCAGGCATTGAAGCGCGAGGTGGCGCTCAAGCTCCTGCGGGTCGGCACCGGGGCGGGCCCCGAGATGGTGAAGCGATTCGAGCGCGAGGCCCAGGCGGCTGGCCGGCTCACCGGCGCGCACGTGGTGCGGGTCTTCGACTTCGGCGCAAGCGACGACGGGCTCTACTACATCGCGATGGAGTACGTGGACGGGGTGGACCTGGCGCTGCTGGTGGATCGGGACGGCCCCCTTCCGCCCGCCCGGGCCGCCCGGCTGGTGGAGCAGGCCTGCATGGCGCTCGAGGAAGCGCATGCGGCGGGCATCATCCACCGGGATATCAAGCCGAACAACCTGATCCTCGCGTCAGGCGAGCCCGGGGAGGACCTGGTGAAGCTCCTCGACTTCGGCGTGGCGCGCCTCCGGGAGCCGGCGCCGGGTGCGGAACACCTCACTCGCACCGGCATGCTGATCGGCACCCCCGCGTACCTGGCGCCGGAGTTGTGGCAGGGAGGCGACGCGAGCGAGCGAAGCGACATCTATGCGCTCGGCGTGACGCTTCACTTCCTCCTGACGGGGGTCACGCCGCGGCACGCCCCGCAGGGCACGCGAGTGCCTCCTGAACTCGAGCCGCTGGTCCGCCGCTGTCTCGCGACCCGGCCGGAGGACCGGATGCCCTCGGCTCGCGCGCTCCGGGAGGCACTGGAGGCGGCGGGGGTGCGGGCCGCGTGAGCGCCGTCACGGTGTGAGGCGTGAACCATCGGGCCGTGCCCAACAATCCGTACCACGGCTACTACGACAAGGCGCTGACGGGGCAGGGGCCCAGCGCGCCCGGGGGCGAGCGCTCCTGGATAGCGAACGGTGCGATGACCGATGGCTGCGGAATGCTTGCGTGGCCGGCGGAATACGGCGCGGGCGGCGTGATGACCTTCATGATCGGCCCCGACAATGTCGTCCGACAGGAGGATCTCGGCGAGGAGACGCCCGCGGCCGCCGCGGCGATTACGGCGTTCGATCCGGACAGTTCGTGAGTAGGCCATGAGGGATGGGCAGATGGGCGGTTGGGCAGTTGAATTTGTGAAAGCACCCCGGAGAGATTATGGGGGCGTTGGTCTTCACCAAGAATGGAGTTGGCCTCGGAGTGAGCGGCTCGTGGGTCGTAGGCCCTGAGCCTAGGTTTCCTCGAAGTAGTCGCTATCTAGCTGTTTGACGGTATAGGCGCTTCGCGCGTTCACTCCTACGTCGTAGTCAAACATGAGAGCGGCGAGTCTAGCGCCATCGATCAGAACTATCCGGCTGTCGATCCGCTGCGCATATTCCTCGGCATCACGCGAAAACGCTGATGTGGTGATAAAAATTCCCTTCTTCGCACGCTGCCCCTGAAGGGCTCCCGCGAACTTCTGAATATCGGGGCGGCCGACGGTGTTCTCCCACCTCTTGGCCTGCACATAGATGACGTCGAGGCCTAGTCGGTCCTCGTCGATTACCCCGTCAACACCGCCATCGCCCGTCTTACCGACGGCGCGCGCGGCTTCGGGGCGGCTGCCTCCGTATCCCATTCGCACCAAAAGGTCGATTACAAGATCCTCGAAGAACGATGGCGTGCCTGCCTTCACCGCATCCAATAGCTCAGCCTGAAGTGTTGCGCGGAGGCGGGAATACGCCGACTCAAGGGCTTCCTCGGGAGATTGGACCGGCACGACCTTGGGAACCAGAGGGTGTGTGTCTTCCTGTGCCGGAGCCACAGCGGCTGTGCCTCGCGTGCGTGATTGAAACTCGCGAAATTCTGGGAACCTCTCCAGATACTCAGAGTCAATGCCAGTTGGGCT
>DASTCF010000025.1:0-16598 GCA_035711365.1 Gemmatimonadales bacterium | reverse complement strand
ACGACACCCCGCTCGGTGTTCGGGCCGTATACCGCTCCGGCTGGTCCCCGGACGATTTCAATCTGCTCCACATCGTCCATCGAGCTCGGCATCAGGTAGGGGATGTTGAATCCAATGGCAGGCAGCGCGGCGTAGCGCCCGTCGATGAGGGTCAGCAGGGCGCCGGAAGACGCCGAGCGCGAGCCGCGGGCGGCGCAGGTACGCTGCATGAGGCCCTTGCTGGCGCAGTCCATCCCGGGTTGACCGGTCAGGTGGTCGAATGGGGTGGCGACGATGCGCTCTTCGATTTGCTCGCGATCGACCACGCTGATCGAGGCGGGCGCGTCGAGGGAGGCCTCCGCGTTCCGCCTGGCGGTCACGACAATCGGGTCCACCAGCGGCGGGCGGTGATGGAGGGCAATCTGGATCCGGGTGGTCTGGCCGTCGGCCACCAGGACGCGGTTGAGCCGGATGGCGTCGTAACCGACCTGATAAGCCGATACAGTCCACGTGCGCGCCGCGAGCGGCCCCAATCGGAAGCGCCCACTCTCGTCCGAATTCGCCCGGGCCCCTATCCGACCAGTGGAGTCCACCGCCTGGAGGCGTACCAGGTCGAGAGCCGCACCCGTGGCGGAGTCCGTCACCACCCCGGCGATAAATCCCTGGGCGCTCGCAGGCGCCGCGAACACCCACACAGCTACCAGCCCCGACAACCAACCGCGGACCCAGCAGCGATCGGACACAGCGTCCCCCCATTCGAGGTTCGCCACCAGTGAAGCCCGAGGGGGTCAGGCAGGAATCAAGCAGTCGCGCTCACCCCGTGATTTACCCTTCCCGGCCGCTCCCGCCAGTGTCCCGAGGCCCGGGTCCCGAAGCCCGATGGGCTGTATCGTGCTGGCCCGCCTGCATCACAACGATCCAGGTCGTTCCGATCGATCTTGTCGGTTTTCCTGACGCAAGTGCATCTACCACAAGAGGATACGCACGGCCATCGGAGGGGCATGCGGGTTGCCAGTTCCCAACATGACCTCCCCCGGAGTCCTTGGCGATGCAGGAAGTGGTGTCGCTGGTTCTGCTGTCCCTGCCTTTGATGACCGCCTCGCCACAGCCGATGCAGGGCTCGGACACCGCCCCACGGGGCCCAGGGGTCGTGATGCCGGCCCCGATTCCGGAGCCTTTCCTCCAGGACACCGTGAAGAAGCGCCGACGGGTGGAGGCGATCGAATACAGCGATTTCTACGGCACCCGCCTCACGATTCACCGCGTGCTGAGCTGGACTATCCTGCCCCTCTTCGCGGTGCAGTACGCCAGTGGCAGCCAGCTGCTCGAGCACGGCAGCGCCGCGCCAGACTGGGCCCAGGAGCTTCACGGGCCGACTGCGACCGCGGTGGCCGGCGTGTTCACCGTCAACGCGGTCACCGGGCTGTGGAATCTCTGGGACAGCCGGAGGGACCCGAACGGCCGGGCGCGACGATACATCCATTCGCTGTTGATGCTGACCGCCAGCGCCGGGTTCGTCTACGCGGGGAGTCTCGCCGATGAGGCAGAATCCTCGGCCGAAATGCGCGACAAACACCAGACCGTGGCCCTCACGTCGATCGGCATTTCCACGGCGAGTTGGCTGATGATGCTGATATGGAAGGATTGATCCCATGACCATCCTCGAAATGATCGCCCAGGTTGCCGAGCCCTGGGCCCATGCCTATAGCGATTCGACACTGCTCATGACCGGAGTCACCTTCACGCACGTGGCCGGCTTTCTCATCGCCGGGGGCCTTGCTCTCTCGGCGGATCGGGCTGTACTCCGAAACTGCGGCCCGGCCGCCCCTGCTTTCGATCCTGCCGCCTTCGAGTCAATGCACGCGCCGATTCTCCTGGGCCTCGGGGTCACCGTCCTGAGCGGTGTGCTGCTCTTCCTTTCCGATGTCCAGACCTTCGCCACCTCCCCGGTCTTCTGGAGCAAGATGGGCTTCCTCGCCCTCCTGATGGGCAACGGTGCAGTGTTGCGCCGCACGGCACGACGCATCTCGTCGAGCGCCGAGCCGGGGAGGGTCTGGCAGGCGCTCCGGCGATCGGCGCAGGCCAGCTCCATCCTCTGGCTCGTCGCGGTGCTGACGGGCGTAATGCTGGTGAACCTGTGAGCGGCCCCGACTGCGCGGCGTGCGGTGCGGCTGGCCGCCGCGACTTCCTTCGGGTTGCTGCCCTCCTGTTCGCGACCCTGGCCGGACTGGGGGGATCTCCCGCGCTCGCCGAGTCGCTGCCCGTGCGCGCGGCGCGCGGCCGGCGGGGTCGGCGGGACGAAATCACCTATCCGCTTCCGGCTGCCGAAGGGGTCGAGATCGACAAGGACCAGCAGGTCATCCTGGTGCGGTACCAGCACGCCATCTACGCGTTCGCCCTTTCGTGTCCCCACCAGAATACGGCGCTCAAGTGGCTGGAGCGCGATGCACGGTTCCAGTGCCCGAAGCACAAGTCCAAGTATCAGCCGGACGGCACGTTCATCTCGGGTCGTGCGACCCGCGGGATGGACCGCTACGCCCTTCGCCGGGCAGCGGAGACCGTCGTGGTGAACCTCGATCAACTCTACGAGCAGGACAAGGATGCCGCCGGATGGGCCGCGGCGAAGATCGTCCTCGAATGAGGAGGGAGGGCCAGATGTGTGATGGAAGCTGCGGCGGCCGGCAACTAAGCCGGCGGGCGTTCCTGGCCGAGACCACGATGGCCGCGATCACCGCCGCCCTGACGAGCGCATGCGGTGACGGCGTCATCGGCGGAACGGGAATCACCGGTCCGGCGTTCAGCGGCACGTTGAGCGTGAATGTGAATGACTTCCCGGCGCTGGCTACGCTCGGTGGCATCGCCCGCGTGGATGGGGGGCAGACCTCTCCGGTGGCTGTGGTTCACACGGGAACCGACACCTATCGGGCATTTTCGATGGTGTGCCCGCACAACGGAACGACGGTGAACATCAATGCCGGGGGCTTCAAATGCCCCAATCATGGCGCGACGTTCAACGCCACGGGCGTCTGGACCGGCGGGCAGCAGACCTCGAACCTGTTCGAGTTGCCGGCGGTTTATGATCCCGCCACCGGCATGCTTCAGATCACTGGCACCGCGCCGCCCGGCGGCGGAGGTGGCGGCGATGACGACGATGACGAGGTGGACGACGACTAGCGCGGTCCGGGCGGGATGTCGAACCGGTGGATTCTCCCGCTGGGGCCGACCAGCCACGCCCTGCCGCCTCGCGCGATGCCGACGCTCCAGTAGGCCCGCGTGTCGATGAGCGACCAGGACTGGGCATCGTCCCACGACACGGCTGCCCCCCGGGGTCCCACGGCCACGAGGGCGGGTCGGTCGGTTTCCGGCTCGTACGCCGCACCGTAAATCGCTCCGGGGAACGGGGGTCGCGCTCCGACGGTCCAGCTTGATCCGCCGTCCTCGGTCACGGCCACGTTGTCGGTGAAGGAATCCGGCCGAGCGAGATCCCCGCCCAGGGCCACGCCATGGTGGCGGTCCCGGAAGGCGACCGTGGCGATCCCTGCCGCGGGGCCTGAGGGGATCGGCGTTTCGATGGCCAGCCACGAGCGGCCACGATCGTTTGTCCGAATCACCCGCGCCCGGCCCTCGGCGGCGGCGCCGGTTCCGAACCAGGCATGACTGTCGCCAACCGTCACGAGGCAGGTGCCGCTGGCCGCGAACGCCCCCTCGCCGGGCCGTGCCGCGGGCCGTGCCGGTTCCGGCAGCAGCGTCCAGGTCTTTCCGTCCCGCGTCGCGAGGAGCGGGAACCTCCCGTCGGCGCCATCACTCAGCGCCAGGCCGTTCCGCTCGTCCCAGAACGCCAGGCAATCGTAGAACGCCCGCGAATTCCCGTTCCGAAACTGTTCGGTCCAGGTTTCGCCGCCGTCCTCCGTGTAATAGATGCGGGAGACGTCACCGGTTCCGGCGCTGAGGAGCCAGGCCCGTCGCGCGTCCAGCGCGTAGAGGTCACGAAACTGGAGGGTATCCGCTCCCCGGACCACACCGGACGTCCACGTTGCGCCGCCGTCCTCGCTGCGCGCCCAGGTGCCGGCGTGCCCGCTGATCCAGACGACGCGGTCGTTCACCGGGCTCACGGCCTGAAGCAGGGCAGTGGTGCCGGCATCGAGTTCAACGAGTCCCGGCAATAGGCCGGTGACCGTCGGAGCGGGAGGCAATCCGGTGGAGCACGCACTGCCGGAGAGCACGAGGGCCGCCGCGACTGCTGAACTCATCCCACCGGAGAGCGTTCCCATCAGGCCTCCTGCCTCTCGATGATGATTGCGGTATCCTCGGGGAGCCAGGCGCCGGGATTGGCCCGCGCTGTCGCCGTCGTGATGCGTGCGGGAGGGTCGGCCGGTGGCGGTGATCCGAGCAATCCGTCATGACTGAAGTGAAGGTAGTAGAGCGTGGGCCCGGCGTTCCGGGCATGCTCGGCCACAAATTCCGCGAACGCTTTGGGCCAGTGCCCCGCGGGTTCGGCCCGGCGCTCGAGCGCCCGGCGGTGGATCTCCAGCGCCTGTATGATCCGCTCGCGGCTGTAGCCCATCTCGCGATACCGGCGCCGCAAGCCCGCCTCATCCTCCCGCGTCACCGGGTGCCGCTGGGTCACGAGGTCGCAGGAGCAGCCACCGTGCAGGACCCTGGCGCCGGTCTGCGCATCCCGATGCAGGCGCTGCAGCGCACGCAGTTCCGGCTGTGACAGGAGATCTGCGCTGAGGCCGGCGGGGAGCATCGAGCGCACCTCGCTCAGCGTCAGCGGGCTCGCGAGATAGAGGAAGTAGCACATCGAAACAGGCGGGTCAGCGGGTCAGCGGGTCAGGCGGTCTGCCACGGGGCGGGCGCCCGGCCCGTTCCGCACGACCATCGAGCACCAGCTTCGCAGCCTCCCCGGCAGGGCCCCCGCGCGCCGCCATCGCCTCGAGCGCCTCGTTGTCCTGGGTGTTGAGTCGCGCCGCAATCATGACGATCATCTGCGCGCGCGCCGCGGCGTCGCGGTCGGCCAGCGTATTCCGGTGTCGCTGCCAGCCGATCACCGCCACCAGGAGCAGGCAGACGACGAAGAGGCCCGCCGAAACCAGCCCGAGCGACTGCGGCACCCACCCCCTGACGCCGGCGAAGGCCACCGCGAGCGCGATGGCGCCGGCGCTCGCCACCAGCCAGATGAGCGCACGATCGCGGGAACGGGACACGATGGTCGTGGTGCGGTCCTAGATCGGGAGCTCTTCGCGCACGAGCACGAGGATGGCGGCCTGCGGGACGACCAGGTACTTCCGATCCTCGAAGGTGATCTCGACCGCGGCCTTTCGGAAGAAGATGGCGTGATCGCCGACCTTCGTCTGCATCGGCCGGTGCCTGGTTTCCCGCCGGGCGGAGAGCTTCCAGGGCTCCTCGTCGATCACGCTGAAATCGGGCATCGGCTCGCCTGGCCCGGTCGCCACGACGAGGCCGCTCTGCACCTGTTGTGTGTCCAGCGCCGACGCGGGGAGGTACAGTCCCACCCGGGTGCGGTCCTCGCCCTCTTCAGGCGTGATGAGGACGCGATCGCCGACCACGAGCAACTGCTTCTTCGGGAAGTCCATGGGTGCCTCGGCTCCGCGCGCCGGCAGGCGGCGGGCTACATCTCGTGGATGGTCACCAATTCGACGACCTTGATGCGCCGGACGGCCCGGGGAAGCCGGAACTCGACCTCGTCCCCAACCCTGCGGTTGGCCAGCGCGCGCCCGAGCGGGGAGGCGAGCGAGATATGCCCGGCGTCGAAGTCCATCATTTCGGCCAGGACGAGAGTGTACGTATCGGTTTCCTCGGTGTCGAGATCCACGACCGTCACCCGCGAGCCCAGCCCCACCCGGTCCGTCGGCGTTTCGCTGTTGGCCAGTTGGGTGAGCTGGTTCAGCCGGTGATGAAGCTGGCCCAGCCGCGCCTGAACGAACTGCTGTCGCTCGAGGGCGGCCTTGTACTCGGAGTTTTCCCGCAGGTCCCCCATCGCCACCGCGTGGGCGATGGCCTGGGGAAGCGTGATGGTCAGCTCCCGGGTGAGGTCCTCGATCTCACGGCCGAGCTTCTCGCGCATCTCGATGATCATGTCTTCATCCGACAAAAAGAGACGTGCCCCGAGAGAGGTGACCTCGCTCCGGGCACATGTTGAAACCTGCCTAAAGATGTATCGGGCCTGGTGAATCCGACAGATGGAACGGTAACGCGTTGGTGCGTAAGCAGTTATTACGAGGTGCGGGAAGGGCCGGAAGACGCTTCCGTGCATTCCGCCTCCTCCGCCCCTACGAACTGCGCCGCCTGGTTCACCCCGTCGCCGGGGCTGGTGAGTGGCCAGCCATCCCCCGGAGCAGCTCGAGCGTCCGATCCACATCGGCCGGCGAGTTGTAAATGTGGCAGCCGTGGCGTACGCCGACCTGATCGCCCACGTTCCGGACTCTGATCCGGCCCCGCTCCCACAGTGCATCCTGCATCTGGGCTCCGGTCCACCCTGCGAGACGATAGACGGTCGTCGCACAGGCGAGGTCGGGATGGGTGGGCGAAACCGTGGTGGACCCCGGAATCTCCGCCAACCCCGCGCGAAGCCGGTCGGCGAGGCTTCGAATCCGCTGTTCGATCCGCGCGGATCCGATCTGGAGGTGAAAGTCGACGGCCGCGCCGAGGCCGACGAGCAGGCTCAGGTTCCCGGTGCCATACTGCATCAGCCGGAGCATCGGGTCCTTCTGATTGTCCCACTCACTGGAGGCGAGCGTCGCCCAGAGTTCATGCTGGCGCTCGGGCCGGACGTACAGAAACCCCGTCCCCTTGGGGGCGAGGAACCACTTGTGCGGTGACGCGAAGAAGGCGTCACAGCCCATCGCCTGTACATCGATCGCCACGTGGCCGAGCGACTGCGCGCCGTCCACAACCCCCCAGATGCCGCGCTCCCGCGCGAGGGCGCAGAGCCGCTCGGCCGGATAGCGAATGGCCCGTGCGCTGGATATGTGGGGAATCGCCCAGACGCGCGTCCGCGGCGTCGTCGCATCGAGATACAGCTGGACCAGCTGGTCCGGCGAGGCCGGCGGCTCGGGGACCTTGATCTCGCGAACCACGATGCCGTCCCGGCGGACGCGGAGGTCGTAGCCCTTGCGCCCGCCCGGATGGGCCTGGTCGGTCACCACCACTTCATCCCCCGGGGCGAGGTCGAGCCCGTTCGCGATGAAGTTCATGCCGAAGGTGGCGTTCTGGCTGAGGGAGATATCGCGGCCCGGTGCGTTGATGGTCCGCCCAAGCTTGTCCCGGAGCGCCATCTCGTCGTAGTAGCCGGTGAAGTAGTTCTCGTGGCCCGCCTTGTAGTCCCAGTGGGCGATGTCCCGGTCCACGTGCTGCATATGGGCGATGACGGCTTGCTGCACCACGCGCGGACTCGAGCCCAGGGTGCCGGTGTTGAAGAAGACTTCGTCCTTCGGGATCGAGAACTCCTTGCGGAGTTCGCGCCAGAACTGTTCGTCGTCGGTGGCGAGGATCTCCGCCGGCATCCGGCCCCGGGATGGGGCGGCAGCCGGGAGAGCTGGAAGCAACCGGCCGGCGAGCGGCAGCGAGAGCAGCGTGAGGAACGAGCGGCGATCGGTCATCGGAGGCGCCTGGCGGGAGGATGGTATGAGGATACGGGACGGACGGGAGGGACGGAAGGGACGGAAGAGACGGACAGGCGGACGGTCGGACAGTCGGAGAGTCGGACTGTTACACTTCTATACCATGAATATTCCTGCTCGAGTAATTGCCGCGTTCCTGCTGGCGCCTGCCGCCCTCGGGGCCCAGGTCCCGGTCAACGCCGAGCCGCAGCCCGTCGCCCCAGACAGCGCCGCTGCCGTGCTGCTGGTCGACGTGCGCTCGCTCGACAGCACGATCGTCGTGGACGCCCGCTATAACGGGGCAAACAACTTCACCGGCGCCCCGCTCCCGGGATATCAGGCCAATCGCGCCTTGCTCCGCCGCGAAGCCGCCACGGCGCTCGCACGGGTGCAGCGGCGGCTCGCTGCGGATGGGCTCGGCCTCAAGGTGTTCGACGGCTACCGGCCTGTCCGCGCCACGCTCGCGATGGTCGACTGGGCCGAGCGGACTGGCCAGCGGCACCTGCTCGATGACGGGTACATCGCGCGGCGGAGCCGGCACAACCAGGGCGTGGCGATCGACCTCACGATCATTGAGCTGGCGACGGGCGCGGAGCTGCCGATGGGGACGCCGTTCGACACTTTTTCCGAGGCCGCGCACACGGCGAATGCGACCGGGGAGGTGAAACGTAACCGTGAGATGTTCGTACGGGTGATGCAGTCCGAGGGGTTCGCCAACTACGAGCAGGAGTGGTGGCATTTCTTCTTCGCCGTCCCGGAGCCGATGCCGTTCGACCTTCCCATCCGCTAACGGTCTTCATTCCCTGCTGACGCCTGAGAGGTCTTCCATGCGCCGGTTCCCGCTCGTCCTTGCCACCCTTGCCCTCGCCCCGTCCCTCCTTCCGTGCCAGGTGGGCTCGCCCGCGGGGCCGGTGCCTGTCGAGCGCCTCCAGGCGCGCCGGGCCGCGCTCCTCAGCCGCATCGGGACGGGGATCGCCGTACTCCGATCGGCGGATGAGCGGAGCATCGAAGGGGACTACCCGCAGGACAGCGACTACCGCGAGGACAACGACTTCTTCTACCTGACGGGGCTCGAGGCCCCGGGCGGGTGGCTGGTCCTGGCAAGCCGTGACACCGCGCCACCCGAGGTGATTCTCTACCTCCCGGCGCGGGATACGGTGCAGGAGCGGTGGACCGGCGCCCAGCTTGGTCCGGGTCCGGAGGCCACGGCCCTGACCGGCATTGCGGAGGTCCGGAGCAGCGACCGGGCCGAAGCGGACATCCGGAGAATGGTGAACATGGCGCGCCGGCGGAGCGGGCGACTGTTCCTCAAGCTCGGGGAGCGAGCGGTCTCCGACTCGTTCCTCCGTGAGCTGGCGCTCGGCTCGGGCGCCGGCGCAGTGGACCTCCGCCCGGAGCTCGCCGCGCTCAGGGTCGTCAAGGATGATGACGAAATGCGGCGGCTTCGCCGCGCGATCACCGTTTCGACGGATGGACACCTGGCTGCGATGCGCATCGCGAAGCCCGGCGCGTGGGAGTACGAGCTCGAAGCGGCCGCGGAAGGCACTTTCCGCCGACTCGGGGCGGAACGGCTCGGCTATCCGAGTATCGTCGGGGCGGGCTTCAACGGGACGACGCTGCACTACGACAAGAGCCGGAGCCAGCTCGCGGCCGGCGACCTGATCGTGATGGACATGGGAGCGGAATTCGGCTACTACACCGCGGATGTCACCCGCACGATACCGGCCAGCGGAAAGTTCACCACGCGCCAGCGCGCGATCTACAACCTGGTTCTCGCGACCCAGCAGGCTGCGATCGATTCCGTCCGGCCCGGAATCACGATGTCGCGCCTCGGCCAGATCGCCCGCGACTTCATGCGCGCGAATTCCGGTGATCTCTGCCAGCCGGGTACCTGCGACCGCTACTTTATCCACGGGCTGGGCCACTGGATCGGGATGGACGTCCACGACGTGGGAGACTATGCCCAGCCCCTCGTGCCTGGCATGGTGCTGACCATCGAGCCCGGGATCTATATCCCCGAGGAAAAACTCGGCGTCCGCATCGAGGATGACATCCTGGTCACGGCGACCGGGCATGAGTTGCTGTCCTCCGGCGCGCCGCGGAAGGCAGAGGAGGTGGAGCGGGCGGTGCGCTAACGCTTCGCCCAGGCCGTGAGGTTCCGCCGGATCTGCCGGTCGTGAATCTCGAGGTGCTCCGCATAGATCCGCATCCAATCCTCGACACCGTAGGCCCCGGATTCGGTGTGTGTGCCCCGTCGCCTCCACGCGCTTTCGGGGAGGCGGCGGAGCAGGGGGACAGTATTGGCCCGCACCGCCGCCACCGTCGCGAGGGCGGGCTCGACCGGATGGGCGTGATAGTCCATGACCCGCGCCCAGCGGTCCTGATCGTAGCCGACGATGGTCGGCGCCTCCTCGCCCAGCAGGTAGCGCAGACGCATGTGGCTGTTGGTCTCACTGTCCGCACAATGCACGATCACCTCATGGACCGACCATTTCCCCGGCGCCGGGCGCCATTGCATCGCTCCGGCAGGGGTCGCCAGGAAAGCCTCGCGGAGCAGCGCGGGCCCCATCTCATAGCGCCGAATCAGATCGTCACGTTCTGCCTGTGTCATCGCCTCGCTCCCATCCGGGACTACCCGATGCGTGTTTCGGGATGATTCCCACTGAATCTCGTTGCGTCCCCGCTTCCCCGCTTCCCCGCACCCCTGGCTCCCCCAAACCCCGTGTTCACATTGACCTCCGGGCGTCCATCCGGTAAAATGCGGGCTGTTTTTCCGGTCTTGCCCCCAGTTTCTTCGCCGAACAGGACGATAGGAATGGCCTTTCGGAACTCGGTCCTCCGGCGGTTACGCCGGTGGGCGCCCGCGCTCTGTCTCTCGCTCGCCATGCTCTGGCTCGCGGGTTGCGCACAGATCGACTACCCACAATCTACGCTGCATCCGAAGGGTGACTTCGCGCACCTGGTGGACGCGCTGTTCCGGACCACCCTGCGCTGGGCGACCGTGGTCTTCTTCCTGGTCGAAGGGGCCCTCGTCTATGCGCTGTTCCGCTTCCGAGGCAAGCCAACCGACGCCGAGCCCGAGCAGACCCACGGCAACGCCATGCTCGAAGTCGTCTGGACCGTCATTCCCGCCGTCATTCTGGTGCTCATCGCCATTCCCACCATCAAGACCATCTTCAAGACTGCCTCGGTACCCGACGACGATCCGATGGTCGTGGAGGTGATCGGGCACCAATGGTGGTGGGAGTTCAAGTACCCGGAATACAACCTCGTGACCGCGAACGAGCTGCACGTGCCGGTCGGCCGCACGGTCGACCTCAAGATGACCACCGGGGACGTCCTGCACAGCTTCTGGACGCCGCAACTTGCCGGCAAGCGGGACGTGTTCCCGGGCCGCGAGAACCGGCTGTGGTTCAAGGCCGAGCTGGCCGGGGACTACCCCGGGCAGTGCGCCGAGTTCTGCGGGTTGCAGCACGGCCGGATGGCGTTCCGCGTGGTGGCGGAGGAGCCGGCGGCTTTCGATGCCTGGCGGACCGGGCTGGCCGCGCTCGCGGCCGCGCCGTCGGCTCCCGACACGGCGCGCGCGGACACGTCGAAGGCGGCGGCCCCGGCGGAGGATCCGCTGGTCGCCCAGGGCCGGCAGTTGTTCAACACCAAGGGGTGCCTCGGCTGCCACGCGTTGAGCGCGGTCGGGGCGCCGACGATGACGGGTCCGAATCTCGCCGGCATCGGCGACCGCACTCACATCGCCGCCGGCTGGCTTCCCAATACTGACGAAAACCTCGCCCGCTGGCTGCGTGATCCCCAGGCCGTGAAGGTCGGGGTGCTGATGCCGAAGCTCGGGTTGAACGAGGACGAGATCAAGGCGCTGGTGGCGTACCTTCGGTCGCACCGCGCGGTCGCGGCGACCCCTTCGGTCGCCGCGGTGCAATGAGGAGATGAACGGAATGGCGACGACTGCGATGGGACACGCGGGCACTCACGCGCACGCCCAGAAGACGGGCCTGTGGAGCTGGATCACGACCGTGGATCACAAGCGGATCGGGATCCTCTACGGCGTCACCGCCTTCCTCTTCTTCCTCCTGGGAGGCCTCGAGGCGCTGCTGCTCCGCTGGCAGCTGGGCGCCCCGGACCGGACCTTCCTCTCGCCCGAGGTGTACAACCAGCTGTTCACGATGCACGGCACCACGATGATCTTCCTCGGGGTGATGCCGCTGTCGGCGATGTTCTTCAATTACTTCATCCCGCTTCAGATCGGGGCACGGGACGTCGCATTCCCGCGGCTTAACGCGTTCAGCTATTGGGTATTCCTGTTCGGCGGGCTGCTGCTCAATTCCAGCTTCCTGATCAACGCCGCGCCGAACGCCGGCTGGTTCGGATACGCCAACCTGACCTCCACGCAGTACAGCCCGGGACTCAACGTCGATTTCTGGATCATCGGCCTCCAGATCCTCGGCATCGCGTCCCTTGCCGCGGCGGTGAATTTCTTCACCACGGTGGTGAATCTCCGCGCGCCCGGAATGAAGCTCATGCGGATGCCGATGTTCGTATGGATGAGCTTCATCACTCAGGTTCTGCTGCTGCTCGCGTTCCCGGTCATCACCGTGGCCCTGGTGCTGCTGATGTTCGACCGCCAGTTCGGGTCGCACTTCTTCGTTCCCTCCGGCGGGGGCGATCCCGTGCTCTGGCAGCACCTGTTCTGGATCTTCGGCCACCCCGAGGTCTACATCCTGATTCTGCCCGCGTTCGGCATCGTGTCGGAGGTGCTCCCCGTCTTCTCGCGGAAGCCGCTGTTCGGCTACGCGGCGATGGTCTTTTCTGGCGCGTTCATCGCCTTTCTCGGATTCGGCGTGTGGAGCCACCACATGTTCTCGACCGGGATGGGCCCGATCGCCGACACCGTCTTCTCGCTCGCCACGATGCTGATCGCCATCCCGACAGGTGTGAAGATCTTCAACTGGATCGGCACGGTGTGGGGTGGCTCGCTCCAGATGAAGACGCCGATGTATTTCGCGCTGGGCTTCATTGCGATGTTCATCATCGGCGGGCTTTCCGGCGTGATGCACGCCTCACCGCCGGCCGACCTCCAGCAGACCGACTCCTATTTCATCGTCGCGCACTTCCACTACGTCCTCTTCGGCGGCAGCATCTTCGCACTGACCGCGGGCGCCTACTACTGGTTCCCGAAGATGTCTGGCCGGATGCTCGACGAGACGCTGGGCAAGATCCATTTCTGGCTGATGTTCATCGGGTTCAATCTCACCTTCGCACCGATGCACATTCTCGGCCTGAACGGCATGCCCCGCCGGGTGTATACGTACTCGGCCGAGAGCGGCTTCACGTTCTGGAACCAGGTCGAGACCGCCGGCTCCCTCATCCTCGGCTTCTCGTTCCTGATCTTCGCCTGGAACCTGGTCAGGTCGCTCCGCCGCGGGCCGGTCGCACCTGCGGATCCGTGGAACGGTGCGACGCTCGAATGGTCCATCCCCTCGCCGCCCCAGGAGTGGAACTTCGCCGAGGAGCCGCGGGTGGACTCGCGTGACGCGTTCTGGGAGATGAAGCGGGTCCGCGGCGGGACGATGCCCGAGCCCCCGCACGTGAGCGGCCAGGGGATCCATCTGCCCAACCCGTCCTACTGGCCGGTCGTCACCGCCCTGGGCATTCTGATGTTCTTCGTCGGTTTGCTGCTGCACGTGCACGTTCCGACGGTACTCGCCGGAGGGGCACTGACGCTCTTCAGCATCCTCTCGTGGGCGTTCGAGCCCACGGGGCACTGACCACCTCCGACCGACACGGACGACACCTTGGCGCACGACACCACCCACGCGATGCCCGTCGAGACCTCCACCGGTCTCGACACCCGGAAGCTGGCGATCTGGACTTTCATCGGGTCCGAGTGCCTCTTCTTCGCGACCCTGATCTCGAATTACCTGGTCTACAAGGGCAAGAGCCTGGTCGGCCCGCTGCCGCACGCGGAATCCCAGTGCATGCTGCACGGGCAGATGACCACCTGCGAGCCGATCTTCGAGATTCCGCTGGTCACCTTTGGCACCGCCGTCCTCCTGTTCAGCTCATTCTTCGTGGTGATGGCGCTGAACGGCGCCCAGCGCGGCAACCGGAAGCAGTTGATCACCTGGCTCTCCGCGACCGTGCTCGGCGGCATGTTCTTCGTGGGCATGCAGGTGTATGAGTTCACGCACTTCTACCACAAGGGACTCGGGTTCACGACGAACCTGTTCGGCTCCACGTTCTACACGCTGACCGGCTTTCACGGCACTCACGTCACCGTCGGCGTCATCTGGCTGGCGACGATGCTTGTCCTGTCCATCCGCGGGAAGGTGCCTCCGGAAAAGGCGCTGAACCTCGAGCTCGCCGCCCTGTACTGGCACTTTGTCGACGTGGTGTGGATCGTGATCTTCCCCGTCGTCTATCTGATGAGGTGAGCCGCATGGAGCCGCATCCTTCCGCCGCCCGCGAGCATGCACACCCGTCCCCCGCGCTTTACCTGCGGGTGGCGCTGGTGCTGTTCACGCTGACCGCGCTCGAGGTGGGCTGCTATGAGATCGCCCGGCGTCCCGATGCCCCGCTGCACCAGGTGGTGTACCAGCTCATGGTGCCGATCCTCCTCATCCTGTCGGCGGCCAAATTCGCGCTGGTCGCGATGTTCTATATGCACCTGAAGCAGGACAGTCGGATCTACAGCGGGCTGTTCGTCTTCCCGCTCATCATCGCAGGCGTCCTCATCGCGGCGCTCATTGCCCTTTTCGCGTACCTCAAGCTGGTATACGGCTGACCCGCCACCGGACCCCCGACTGAGGACTGAGGACTGAGGGCTCTCCGCGCCTTTCAGTCCTCTGGTTTTTTTCTGCCCACGCTCACTGGAGGCCCCGTGCGCCCCGGCATTGATCTCTCCCTCGCGACCACCCTCCTTCTGCTGTCGGCGCCGCTCGCCGCCCAGGGTGGGCCTGCCCGGGTGCCCGATTTCGACGCCCTTGCGCGCGAAGCCGGTGCCTGGCTGCAGGAGTACCTCCGGGTCAATACCGTGAACCCACCCGGCAATGAAACCGAGGGCGCCCGCTGGCTGCAGCAGGTGCTGGCACGGGAAGGAATCGCCGCGGAGATCTTCGAGTCGGCGCCCGGGCGGGGCAATCTGTACGCGCGCCTCCCCGGATCCGGCGCCAGGCGCCCGCTGATTCTCCTGAGTCATATCGATGTCGTGCCCGCCGTCGCGAGCGAATGGCAGGTAGACCCCTTCAGTGGAGAGGTTCGCGACGGCTACATCTGGGGCCGCGGCGCGGTGGATATGAAGGGGCACGCCATCATTGAACTGGCCACCATGATTGCCCTGAAGCGTCGGGGAGTGCGGCTCTCGCGGGACATCATCCTCGTGGCCAACGCCGACGAGGAGACCGGGTCGAGCGGCTCGCAGTGGTTCACGAGCCGCAAGGCCGGATTGATCAGGGACGCCGAGTTCCTGCTGAACGAGGGCGGGGAGAATCAAACGGACGAGCAGGGAAGGACCGTCTACTACGGCCTGGACACCGGGGAGAAAATTCCTTTCTGGCTTCGGCTCACGGCGCGGGGCCGTCCGGGGCACGGCTCCCAGCCGACGCCGGACAACCCGGTTGCCCGCCTGGCGCGGGTGCTCGGCCGGATCGCGGCGTGGGAGACACCGTTGACGGTGACCCCGCCTGCCCTCGCGTACTTCCAGGCCAGGGCAACTCGGGAGCAGGACACGCAGCGACGTGCATGGTACGCGGATCCTGTCGCCGCACTCCGCGACTCCGCCGGCCGGGCTTTCCTGACGGGCGACCCCTACCATAACGCGATCCTGCGCAACACCGTCACCCTCACCGGGATGACCGGCTCGAACAAGACGAACGTCATTCCGCCGGCGGCGACGGCCGAGCTCGATATCCGGCTCCTGCCCGGACAGGATACGACCGCCTTCCTCGCCGATTTTCGTCGGGTGATGCAGGACTCCGCAATCCAGGTGACCCAGTTGTCCACTCCGCGGCAAGCCGTCGCCTCGCCGGTGGAAGGCGAAGTGCTCGATGCCCTCCGCGCGACGCTCGATCGGATGGACCCGGGCGCGCTCATTCTCCCGCGCCTGCTCGCCGGGTATACCGACAGCTACGACTACCGGCGCCTCGGCATCGCCGCGTACGGGGTGGATCCGTTCCGGACGCCGGAGGCGGAGGGGTACCGTGCCCACGGCAACGATGAACGCGTGAGCCTGGCGAACGTGCGTTTCGGAGTGGAATTCTACTTCAGGCTCGTGGAGAAACTGGCGCGGTAGCGAGGACGAGAGGCGAGGACCCCCCGGTCCTCTATCGTGATTCCCCGGCCAGCAAGACTGCCCTTTGCCCCCGCTGTCTCCGCACGATGACCGTGATGCTCATGCACAACAGGGCCCCGATGCCCGCGGCGAGCATGTCCTTCTGGGCATCCCAGATGTCGCCTTGCGTCCCGAGGTAGGCGTCACCGGCCTGGGGTGCCACCATCGCGGCCACGAGCCATTCCACGATTTCGTACAGGGCACTGAAGGCGAGCGTGACGTCGAGCGGCAGGTAGTACGCCCAGATCCCCCGCGTGCTCGCCACCCTGAGGAACACCTCCCGAACCGGATAGGCCAGCAGCAATCCGAATGAGAAATGGACCAGCCGGTCGTAGTGATTGCGGGAGAGGCTGAACGCCGACTGCATCCACTCACCGAGCGGCACCTCCGCATAGGTGTAGTGCGCGCCCACCGCATGGAGCGTCATGAAGGCGGTGATCAGCAGGTAGGAAAGGTCCGACAGTCGGAAAATGCGGTAGGTGGCCACGAGGCCGGTGATCGCGATCAGGGCGAGAATGTTCTCCAGCAGCCAGTCCGCGGGGTACACCGGGTGGATGGCGGTCACCACCCAGATCACGGCATACCACGCGACAAGGGCCTGGAGCAGCCGGTTTCGTCCGAAACCGGTTCTGTTGTGCGTGGTCGCGGTGCTCAGCATG
>DASTCF010000024.1:0-2933 GCA_035711365.1 Gemmatimonadales bacterium | reverse complement strand
CCGCGACGGCACGCCGGCAGATCAGCGCCGGTACCCCAACGAGCGGATCGCCCAGGCCTACCGCTCGATGGTCGACGTGGCGCGGGTCATGGACGACGAAGGGTACTACTGCCTCTGGACGGCGGAGCACCACTTCCAGCGCGAGGGGTACGAGGTCCTGCCGAACCTGATGCTCGTCGGCACGTACCTCGCGGCGGTCACGCGCCAGCTGAAGCTCGGCTGCGCCTTCAACATCCTTCCGATGTGGCACCCGATCCGGCTGGCCGAGGATTACGCGGTCGCGGACATCCTCACGGGCGGGCGCGTGATCATGGGAATCGGCCGGGGCTACCACACGCGCGAGGTGGAGTCGTTCGGCGCGCCGCTCCTCGACGCCGCGGCGAACCTGGAGCTCTTCGAGGAGCAGTTCGAGCTCATGTGGAAGGCGCTCCACGAGGAGCAGTTCTCGCACCGCGGGAAGCACTACACGGTGCCGCCGGCCGTGAAGTACCGCGGCTACGACCTCACCGAGGTGACCCTGGTCCCCCGCCCGATCCACCGGCCGGTCGAGATCTGGCAGCCGATCGCGAGCGGGAAGACCATCGATTTCCTCGCCAAGCACAACCTGAAGGGCATGGTCACGCTGAACGGCGAGCGGATTACGGACCAGGTCTTCCACGCCTTTCAGGACGCGTGCGCGCGCCACGGGCGGACGAAGCGCCTCGGCGAGGACCTCTGCCTGGGCCTCGGCTTCCACATGGCCGACACCAAGGAAGAGGCCATCCGGCGCGTGGAGCCCGCCCACGACGAGCGCTACAAGTGGTTCGCCCCGTTCGGCTTCGTGCGCTACGCGGACGACCAGGGTCGGCCCTGGGGCACGCCCGGCGCTCCCGCGCGCGCGCCGACGATCCGCGAGGGCGTCGCGCAGAAGGCCTGGATGGTCGGCTCCCCCGCGGACTGCATCGCGCTCATCCGCGAGTACGAGGCGAAATACCCGGGGCTCGACCAGATCATGCTCCACTGGCCGGAGGGGATCCCGGCCGCGGACTTCATCGGACAGCTCCGGTGGTTCGCGCGGGACGTGATGCCGGCGTTCACCGGCCGCTAGGAGCCTGTCGGAGAAAAGTTCGTGGACGCCGTGGAAGCGGCGGCTAAGTTACTGAGCATGGACAAGACCTTTCGCGCGTACAGCTTGGACCAGCGGCTGCTGTTGCCGCCGGATCTGCGGGAGTGGCTGCCGGACGGCGATTTGGCGCTGTTCATCAGCGATGTGGTGGACGAGCTGGACCTGGCGGCGATCTATTCCGCGTACGAGGGGCGGGATGGGAGGGGCCAGCCGCCATATCACCCGGCGATGATGGTGAAACTGTTGCTGTACGGCTACTGCACCGGCGTGGCGTCGTCGCGGAAAATCGAGCAGGCGACGTACCGGGACGTGGCGTTCCGCGTGCTCGCCGCCGACCAGCATCCTGACCACGACAGCATTGCGGAGTTTCGTAGACGACATCTGGAAGCCCTGGCGGGGCTGTTTGTCCAGGGGCTGCAGCTGTGCCGGGCGGCAGGGCTGGTTCAGCTCGGCCACGTGGCGCTGGATGGCACGAAGCTCAAAGCCAACGCCTCCAAGCACAAGGCGATGAGCTACGCGCGCATGGAGGAGACGCAGGCGCGGCTCGAGGGCGAGGTGCGAGTGCTGTTGGAGCAGGCCGAGCAGGTGGACGCGGCCGAGGATGCGCAGTACGGCCAGGGGCGGCGGGGCAATGAGCTGCCCGCCGAGTTGGCCCGGCGCGAGAGCCGGTTGCTCAAGATCCGGGCGGCCAAGATGGCGCTGGAACAGGACGCCAAGGAGCGAGCGGGCCAAGTGGCGGAGATGGCGCGAGCCAAGCTGGCCGCACGCGAGCAACGAGTGGGGTCGGCCAAGGGGGCGGTGCCCAAGGTGCCGGATCCTGAGCAGGCACGGCCGGAGCCGACCGCGCAGCGCAATTTCACCGACCCCGAGTCGCGCATCATGAAGGACGGCGCCAGCAAGGAGTTTGTGCAGGCCTATAACGCGCAGATCGCGGTGGACGGCCACGCCCAGGTCATCGTCGCCTGCGACGTGACGCAGGCCGCCGGCGATGTCGAGCAGTTTGTGCCGATGCTGACGCAGGTGACGCGGCATACCGGCCAATCGCCGACGATCGTGCTCGCGGACGCCGGGTACTTCAGCGAGGCCAACCTCACCGCTCCCGAGTTGGCCACGATTGACTGCTACGTGCCGCCCGATCGGCAGAAGCACGGGGGGGAGCGGACGCGGAGCCGCAGCCGGCACCCACTCAGCGAGCAGATGCGCGCCAAGCTGCAGACGGCGGCCGGGCGCGCCATTTATGCCCGGCGCAAGACGCTCCCGGAACCGGTCTTTGGGCAGATCAAACAGGCGCGGAGCTTTCGGCGCTTCTGGCTGCGCGGCGTGCGAAAAGTGCGGGGGGAGTGGGCGCTGATTTGCCTGACGCATAATCTGCTCAAGCTCTTCCGGGCACGGGCGTGTCCCGCCCCCGCCTGATGACAAGCTCCGCATCAGTCGCACCTTTGGCTTGTCCGACAGCCCGCGGAAGGACCTGCGCGATGCCGGTGGCGCAACGTCCACCGGACCGCTCGATGGAGCCAAGTCGATGACTGTCATGTCCGCAGCTTCAATTTCTCCGACAGGCTCCTAGCGGCTCACGGGCACGGTTTGACCGGATACTCGCTTGCCGCGGTTGGGACCCATCGTCTGGTCCCACGCCTGCCACACGACGATCAATCCGCCGGGTCCCCACACCGTGTCCGGGAGGCGGGCCGCCAGCTTGGGACCAGCCGCTCCAACCACTCGCTCGGGCCCCCACTCGGGCTTGGAGCCGGCCGAGCGGATCCGGAGATAGACCGACTCGTGGCCGACCCGGTCGTCCTCCCACACCAGCGCGATGCGGCCGTCGGAC
>DASTCF010000023.1:0-4016 GCA_035711365.1 Gemmatimonadales bacterium | reverse complement strand
CGGCGGCGAGACGATGGCGCCGATTGCCACGGCCACTGCCCAGGGGAGGCCAGGGAGGAGCGCGTGGGTCACCACCGCCACTGCGCCGGTAGTCGCTATCACCAGGCCGATCGCCAGGAGTCCGATGGGGCGGAGATTGGCCTTGAACTCGCGCAGGGAGGTGAAATAGGCCGCCGACCAGAGTACTGGGGGGAGAAAGACGAAGAAGACGAGGTCCGGCTCGAGATCCGGAACCGCCGCGCCCTGGATCAGGCCGACCAGAAGCCCGGCCCCGACCTGGAGAATGGGTGTCGGCACGGGAAGCCGCCGGGCGAGCGCGGTCACCGCCATCACCAGCGAGCCCAAGCCCAGCGCCAGCAGGACTGTTTGTGAGGTGTCGGTCATGAGACCGACCTCCGCCAGGGAGTTCCGGTGATCATCGGGGAGAATATGACCTTCAACCGTGCCGCCCAACAGTTGCGTCACGTCCGGCCCAATGCGCCAATCCTCCCCGGCGCCAACAGGTTACGCGTGGTGGCGGGGACGGTGCGGTTGCCGGTACCACGCGATATCTTGCCGGGCACGGGAACATCACCGAGTAGCGGGTCAGCATGAGGAGGAACACACCATGGATAACCCGAATAAACCGCGGCCGGATTTCTCGGACGTTGAAGGCGGCAGCTCGTCCACAGCGCCAACTGCCCCTCCGGCACACCGCACCTACACCGTCGTCGCCGGCGACAGTCTCTCCAAGATCGCAAAGCAGTTCTACGGGAAAGCCAGCGCATGGCGGAAGATCTTCGAAGCCAATCAGGACATCGTGAAGAACCCCGATCTGATTTATCCCGGCCAAGTTCTGAAGATTCCGAACCAATAGGGAATCGAAGGAGAGCGGACATATGAAACAGAAACTGAAAAGCCGGCTGCTGTTGGCCTGCGTCCTCCTTCCGGCGCTCGCGGCCTGCAAGAAGCCGGCTCCGCCTCCCCCGGCGGAAACCCGCGCCCCGACCGTCACCGCCTTTCGGGTGACGTCGATAGACGTGGGTAGAGCCGTCGGGGCGGACAAACGGATTGCTCAGCCGGTCGCGACATTTGGACCTCGGGACACGGTGTATGCGTCAGTGACCACCGAGGGATCCGCTTCCGCGGCCGTGATCACTGCGCGATGGACCTTCCAGGACGGCCAGGTGATCCAGGAGATGTCAGAGACCATTTCGCCGACCGGTCCCGCGGCCACCGAATTCCACATCACGAAGGCCAGTCCGTGGCCGGTGGGAAGCTACGCGGTGGAAATCAGCGTGAACGGAGTTCCCAGCGGCAGGAAAGACTTCACCGTCGCGAAGTAGGGCCGCGTGTACAAACACAGCGGGCCCGACCGAAGTCGGGCCCGCTGTGAGTGCGCCGCGTAGGAATCGAACCTACAACCTAGTGATTAAGAGTCACTTGCTCTGCCAATTGAGCTAGCGGCGCGCGCCCTGATAGCCCCAACGGGAATCGAACCCGTCTTTCGACCTTGAAAGGGTCGCGTCCTAGACCGATAGACGATGGGGCCGAGCTCCCGCTACCGAAGTACCCGACCGCATAGCGCTAACGGGATTCGAACCCGTGTTCCAGCCTTGAGAGGGCTGTGTCCTAGGCCCCTAGACGATAGCGCCGCGCCCTGATCGACAGGCCCGGAGGGAATCGAACCCCCAACCCCCGGTTTTGGAGACCGGTGCTCTACCAATTGAGCTACGGACCTATGTACCCCGTCCTGCCGCGCAGGGTGGCTGACGGGACTTGAACCCGCAACCTCCGGAGCCACAGTCCGGCGCTCTAACCGATTGAGCTACAACCACCACGAGGGTGAACCGCCCTGCCGAGCCGGAAAAAAGTACCCGGCGCGCGGGGTCCGGTCAAGGCCAGAACGCCTCGCGCAGACGCTCCGTTCCCTCGGAAACGGGCACCGGGCGGCCATCCAATTCCGCAGCGAATACTACGCCTCGTGCGGCGTTCGCCAGGAACGGGGAGCGGCTGGCAAGCTCCTCAACCGGGAGCTCCTGTTCCACGATACCGCCGACGAGTGAGGCCAGGCGCGCCCGCGCCACTCCGGGCAGCACGCCGAGCGAGAGCGGCGGGGCGCACAATCGGCCGTCATCCCACCAGAGCACGCTCCAGACGGACGATTCGGCCACCAATCCGTGCTCCGTAACGAGCAACGCGTCGTCTGCGCCGGCCGCCGCCGCCTCGAGCCGCGCGGCGTCGAGCCACGCGCGATCAGTTGTCTTATGCCTGTAGCCGCGATGAGGTACGGCACACGTACGAAGCCGGAGGGGCCCGGGGGCCCCTGGCTCCCGCTCAGACCAGTGCGCCCGGCCCCGCGCATCGAGTGCCAGGCGGCACGCGCGATCTGCTCCGCCGACCGGTGGCGCGAGCTCGTCCGGCAGCAAGATCCCGAGAGCGCGCGCGCTCCGCTCCAGCCGGGCGCGGTGCAGATCCCAGAGCGGTACCCTGCCCTGCCGGAGGCGCATGGTCTCGATCAACCCGGGTCGCGGTCGCACGCGTTCAGGCATCGGCGGGAGCCGTTCTGCGGGCGGCACCCCGACTTTCCCACCATCCACGCAGGGTCGTCGCGCTCAGGATGAGGACACCTCCCGCAATCGCCCACGCACCCGGTCGCTCCCCATGGACCAGCCACGACCAGACCGGATTCAGTGCGGGCTCAACAAGGAGCAGGATGGACACTTCGAAGGCGGGCACGTAGGGCACCGCCCAGGTCACCATCGCATAAGCCAGCGCGATCTGAAACAGGCCGAGGTAGAGGATCGCAAGCCAGTCAGCGAGGCCGGGCGTGCCGAGCGGAAGCATCATGGGAAGGCAGACCAGCGCGGCGAGCGCGTTCCCCAGCACCGCGGCGCCACCGATCGCGCCGCCGCGAGAATCGGCCGCGATCCAGCGGAACCCCATCAGGGTCAGCGCCCAGGTGAAGCCGGAGAGCGCGGCGAGCACATTCCCTTCGAAGGGCGCAGGCGCCGTCCGCACCGGCTGGTCGGTGCCGATGAAGAAGAGTGCGAGCCCTATCCCGACCGCCAGCATCACAGCGAAGTCCAGACCGCGGATGTGTTCGCGAAGCAGCCACGGCGCCAGTAACAGGATGTAGAGCGGCCCCGTCGACTGCAGGAAGATCGTATTGGCGGAAGTCGTGAGCTTGTTGGCGGTCACGAAGAGGATCAGCGTCGCGGCGTAGACCACAGCGACCAGTATCACACGCGGACGAATGCTGCGCACGGCGCCTGGCAGGAACAGCGCGAGGGCGATAGCCGCGATCGCCGAACGGAGGCCGGCCACCTGCCAGCCCGTGAGTGTGGTGGCCTTGATCGCCGCGCCCCCGGTGCTGAAGAGCACGGCCGCCGCCACCAGTTGGATCCGGGCACGCCGGCTGGTTTGCATGGCGCGAAGAATGCCGGACCGTGGGGCCGGCGTGCAAGTAATCGAGGGATGCGCATCTCCCGGTCGAACTCTTCTCGGGAGGAACCATGCGTCACCCTCACTGGACCGCCGTCGCTCTGGCGGCGGTCCTCGCCACGCCGGCCGGCGCGCAGGGCTGGATAGAGATCGAACGGCCCCGGCCTGCGCTGCCGGTCGGCGGTCCGGTCGTGCGTGTACGCTCGGACGTGCGCGCGACGATCGAAGGTCGCGTGGCGCGTGTCGAGGTCGAGGAGTATTTCCGCAACGCCGGCGGGTCGGTTGCCGAGGGCTCCTATCTCTATCCGCTCCCGGGCGAGGCCGTCTTCAACGGCTTTTCACTCTGGATGGGCGACCGCGAGCTCCGGGGCGAAATGATGAACGCCGACCAGGCGCGGGGGATCTACGAATCCATCGTCCGCAGGCTCAAGGATCCCGCCCTCCTGACCCTTGCCGGCCATGGCCTGATCCGGGCGCAGGTCTTCCCGATTCAACCGGGGGAGACCCGCAAGGTCGTCCTTCGGTACACCCAGGTGCTCGACCGCTCCGGCGACGCCCTCAGAATGCGCTATTCGATCGGGCCACGCACGGTC
>DASTCF010000022.1:0-11693 GCA_035711365.1 Gemmatimonadales bacterium | reverse complement strand
GGACCGGTGAGGCCGGACGTCGGGCAGCCCGTCGGGGGCCGGAAGCACCCCGTCCCCTCGTGATACGGCCAGCCGAGATTCTTGCCCCGATCGCTCGCGCGGAGGAAGTCCACCTCCTCATGACTGTCCTCGCCCACGTCGCCGAGCCAGGTGTCGCCGGTCTGCCGATCGAAACTCCACCGGTAGGGATTACGGAGCCCGAGGTGGAAGATCTCCCCGCGCCAGCCCACGCGCCCGGTGAACGGGTTGTCCGCGGGAATGCTGTACGGGGCGCCGCCATCGACGTCGATGCGGAGCATCTTCCCGAGCAGCGACATGCTGTCCTGCGATGGGGTCGTCGGGCTCCCACCGGTCTCGCCATCGCCCGTGGCCAGGTAGAGAAAGCCGTCGGGCCCGAAATGGACGGTGCCGCCGAAGTGGATGGCGTAATCGGGTGTGTCGAACTGCAGGATGGTCCGGACCGGAATCGGATTGGCGTGATCGAACGAGGACTCCGCCTCCAGTTCGGCCAGTACGGGATCCTCGTTCAGGTCGAGGTAATAGACGAAGAGCCGGCGGTTCGAGCTGTAATCCGGGTGGAATGCCAGTCCGAGCACGCCGTATTCCAGGTCGATGCCCGGCGGATTGGTGAGCGACGTCAGATTCACGAAGGCCGAGTCGAGCCGGACGCCGTTCTTGCGGAGCAGGATCCGTCCGCCGCGCTCGACAATCAGCAGCCGGCTCGGGTCGCCGGGCGGAGCCGCCACGAGCACCGGAAAGTCGAGCCCGCTGTCGACAGGAGCGAGCGCGAGCGGTGCCGGGGGCTCCGACGGCTCGCTGCTGCTATCGCCGCAGGCGGCGACGACCCCCGCGAACAGGGCCGCCATGACGCGCAGAACGAGGTTGGGCATCCCGGGACGACCGGCGGACATCCTTGCTCCAGGGCTTAAGGTCACTGGGGAGCGCCTGTCGGCGCCGGTGAAAGCTAACCCGACCGGGCGGGACGCTGCACGAGTACCTGGCGGCACTCGAGCCTGGCCTGACTGCCGGGCCGGCTCGGTTTATCTTGATGCCGAACCCCAACTGCGCTGAGCCCTGCGACATGGATCTTCCGCTGTATTTCTCCGAGCAGCACCAACAGGTGCGCGAGCTGGTCCGCGAATTCGCGCGGAGCGAGGTCGCGCCTGTCGCGCGCGATCTGGATCGCGACTCGGCGTTCCCCTGGGAGAATGTCAAGCGGATGGGCGAGCTGGGACTGCTCGGCGCTCCCTGGCCGGAGGAGCTCGGCGGCGCAGGGATGGACCAGCTCTCCTACTACATCATCCTGCACGAGCTCGCCAAGATCGACGCTTCGCACGCGCTGACCGTCAGCGCCCACACCAACCTCGGCACCTCCCCCATCGTGGACTTCGGAACCGATGAGCAGCAGAAGCGCTATGTGCCGCTCCTCGCCTCGGGCCAGGTGCTCGGCGGGTTCGGGCTGACGGAGCCGGGGGCGGGCAGCGATGCGGGCGGTACGGCGACCACCGCGGTGGATCGCGGCGATCACTACGTGATCAATGGATCCAAGATCTTCATCACCCACGCCGGCGTCGGAGAGGTTTTCTCCGTCACGGCGCGTACGTCGCCCGGGGTCGGCCACCGCGGCATCACCAGCTTCATCGTCACCAAAGACACGGTAGACCTCGACCGCTGCCGGACGCTCGGCATCGGCCACGCGGAGCAGCTGCCGAAGACGCCCGGCCTCCGGGCCGGCAAGAAACAGGAGAAGATGGGCTGGCGGGCGTCCGACACCCGTGAGCTCATCCTCGAGGACGCAATCGTGCCGAAGGAGCACATCCTCGGGGCGATCGGGGAAGGCTTCGTCAACTTCCTCAAGACACTCGACGCGGGCCGGATCGGCATCGCCGCGGTGTCGCTCGGCATCGCAGAGGGCGCATACCAGGAGGCGCTCCAGTACGCCGGCGTCCGGCATCAGTTCGGCCGCCCTATTGGCAGTTTCCAGGGGGTGAGCTTCCAGCTGGCGGACATGGCCACCGAAATCCAGGCGGGGAATCACCTGCTTTACCACGCCGCCTGGCTGAAGCAGTCCGGCCGCCCGTTCAAGAAGGAGGCGGCGATGGCCAAGCTGTTCTGTTCCGAACTGGCGATGCGCGCGACCACCAAGGCGGTCCAGATCTTCGGGGCCTACGGGTACACGACGGAGTACCCGGTCGAGCGGATGATGCGGGACGCGAAGGCCTGCGAGATCGGGGAAGGGACGAGTGAGATCCAGCGGATTGTCATCGCCAGGCAGATTCTGGGGGACCTGGCAGGGTAGGCAGTCAGTCCCCTCAACGGCCTGCCGGCTGCTCTGCCCATCCGCCCATCTGCCCATCAGTCATTGCGTTAACTCCATCCATCCCATATAATTACAGGCGTGAAGTTCGCCGATTCGCTCCGGATTTTTCTCACCTTCGCCCCTCGGGTCCGAGCCTGGGGGGCGGTCGTGTTTGGTCGAGTGGCTCGGAAGTCCGGCCCGCTCCGGACCCCTGCCTGCCCGGTGCCGGATTCTCCGGCAGGGCGGAAGGGTCCCGACGGGCCATTTGTCATTTCTGCGGTTCAGGTTGTGGGGCTCACGCCCTCCCGTCATTCCGCCTCGGTCACAGCGTATCACACGTCCACCGGAGATCAACTCCGGCTGCCCCGCCAACGCCGGGCTCGTGGGCCGCTGACCGCGGTGGGTTCCCTTGCACTGACCGGCGGTGCCGCCGGCCCTGGCCCCGTGGCCGGGCCGCCCGGGCGCCTGGTCGAGGTTGTCACGCGTGAAGCGCGAAATCCTTATCAACGGTGGCCAGCGGGAGACCCGCGTGGCCATCCTCGAGGACGACCGACTCGTAGAAGTTCTCTACGATCGTCCTGATCAACGCCGATCCGTCGGCGACATCTATCTGGGCCGTGTTGAGGCGGTCCTCCCGGGCATCCAGGCCGCGTTCGTGGACGTGGGTCAGGACAAGTCCGCCTTCCTTCATGCGTCCGACCTTCTCGAGCCTGAGGAGGACGACGATCCCGCCGATCACGAAGAGGAAGACGAGCCAATCGAGCCCGGCAACGGCGAAGCTCCGGCCGCGGAAGCCGGGCCAGGCGAAGGTGGCAATGGCAAGGAACGTGGCCGCCGCCAGCGCGAGGTCTCCCCTCGTCACGCCGTGCCGAACATCCAGGACCTTCTCAAGAAGGGCCAGACGATCCTGGTCCAGGTGACCAAGGAACCCATCAGCACGAAGGGTTCGCGGGTCACTGCGCAGATTTCCCTCCCCGGCCGCTTCCTCGTCTACATGCCGTACGCCTCGAAGGTCGGGGTCAGCCGGAAGATCGAGAGCCGTGAGCAGCGGGCGAAGCTGCGCGAGATGGTCTCGCGGGTGCTGCCGGCGGATTCAGGCGGCGTGATCGTCCGCACGGTGGCCGAGGGCGTGACGGAAGAGCACTTCCGGCGGGAAATCGAGTCCCTGCTCACCCTCTGGCGGAAGATCAACCGGAAGAAGAGCTACGTGCGGGCGCCTGCGCTGGTTCAGCGCGAGACGAGCCTCACCCGCGGAATCATCCGCGATCTCTTCAGCGCGAAGGTCGATGCCCTCCACGTCGATTCCAAGGAGCTGCACAACGAGGTCGCGCAGTACCTTCAGCAGGTGGATCCGGACCTGATGCAGCGGGTGCACCTGTATGCCGACTCGCAGCCGCTATTCGACAAGTTCGATATCGAATCCGAGATTCGCGACCTCTTCAAGGCGCGATGCGAACTCCCGACCGGCGGATCTATCATCATTCAGCCGACCGAGGCCCTGGTTTCGATCGACGTGAATACCGGACGGTACACGGGGAAGAAGGACCCGGAGAAGACCATCCTGCGGACCAACCTGGAAGCTGCGCGGGAGATCGCCCGGCAGCTCCGTCTCCGGGATATCGGCGGCATCATCGTCTGCGACTTCATCGACATGGAGACGCGGTCGAATCGGGAGAAGGTGCTCCAGGAGCTCCGGACCCACCTGGTTCGCGATCGGGCCAGGACCAAGGCATTCGCGGTTTCCGAGCTCGGTCTCATCGAGATGACCCGTCAGCGGGTGCGGCCGTCGCTCTGGCACTCCCAGACGACCGAGTGCCCGACCTGCGCCGGCAGCGGCCGCGTCTTCCGTCCCGAAATCGTCACCAGACGCCTGGAGCGGTCACTCCGCCGGGCGGGGCATGACCATCGCGAACGCCAATTGGCCGTTCGGGTTCATCCCGAGGTCGCCTTGTACCTCATCGAGGAGGAGCCGAGGCTCCTGAACGCGCTGGGGAAGGCTACCGGGCTCGAGCTCGAGCTCAGGGACGATCCGATGATGCGACTCGATGAATTCCGGCTGATGAGCCGGCCCGGCGGGCGGGACGTGACCGAGCTCTACGCCGTGGCTTAGGATCGGCGGCGCGGCTGTGCTCCCAGACTTGACGTAACCTGAACCCCCGGCTACACTTCAGGGCTCGATACGCAGGCCCCTTTAGGCAACGAGTGCCGTTATGTACGCGATTTTCAGGGCCCTGGGCAAGCAATTCCGCGCGGAGAAGGGGAAGACCCTTCGCCTGCCGCTGATGGACGCCCAACCAGGCACCAAGATCACCTTCGACGAGGTGCTCCTGTCATCGGATGGCGAGACGGTCAAGGCCGGCACGCCCCTGGTGAAGGGCGCCGCGGTCGAGGCTGAGGTCGTGGGGCCGGGGCAGGAGCCCAAGATCTACGTGTTCAAGTTCAAGCGGCGGAAGAACTACCGCCGGAAGACCGGCCATCGGCAGAAGTTCACCGAGGTCCGGATCACCGACGTCAGGGTAGGGTAAGGCCCCCATGGCACACAAAAAGGGCGTAGGCTCCAGCCGCAACGGTCGGACGAGCAATCCGCAGTACTTGGGCGTCAAGAAGTTTGGGGGCGAACAGGTACTGGCTGGCAACATCCTCGTCAAGCAGCGCGGGACCCGCTTCCACCCCGGCAAGAACGTCGGGAAGGGGAGCGACGACACGCTGTTCGCCCTGGTCGCCGGGGTCGTCAAGTTCGAGAACAAGGACAAGAACCGAAAGAAGGTTTCGGTCTATCCGGTCGCCGCGAGCGCCTGAGTCGCTCGCCCGGCGTCCGACAGGGGATGCGGCTCAGGCCGCATCCCCTTTTTTCGGCTCCCCGAACCCCGCAGGGTTCGAATTGAAACATTCGGAGGCCCATCTCCGTCAGATAGGCGGATCACCAATCACGAGGAAACCTCGATGTCGTCCCTCTTCTCTCGGTTGAACCAGGAGCTCGAATCCTTCGGCCGGCGGGCGCAGTCGGTTCTTGACGAAGGCAAGCTCCAGATTGAGCTCCTGCGCCTCCGCCGCCAGCGGGACAATGCCGCCAAGGATCTCGGCATGATCTTCTATCAACAGCAGCGGGGCACCACCCCCGACCAGCGGCGGGTGGATGCACTCGTACTCCGGATCGATGACCTGGAGGAAAAGATGGCCACCGTCGAGCGGCAGCAGGCGGCGGCCAAGGCCGAGGTGGTCTCGGTCAGCGAGACCCCGGCGCCGCCGAGTGCCGCTCCCGCCGAGGCGGAGGTGGCGGAGGAAAAGCCGGCTTCCTAGCGGATCGCCGGTACGGTTGGGAAGAGGCTCAGGCTGTTTTCGGAGAGAATTGCGCGCTTCAGGTTGTCGGCCAGTGGCAGCGCGTTGAACTGCTCAATGTTCTGGCGGAGGTCCTTCACGCCGGGGCTCGGCCAGTCGGTTCCCCAGACGGTCTTGTGGCCGATTTCCTCCAGCCGGGGGAAGTATTCCAGCAGCTTGGCCGGCGGGATGCCGGAAATCTCCAGATAGACGTTGCGGTGCCGCCTGAGGATGAAAAACGCCTCCTGCATCCAGAACGGGCGGCCGCCATGCGCGATCCCGATCTTCAGATTCGGGAAGTCGATCGCAACGTCATCCACCTCCAGCGGATTGCCCCATTTCGAACGCGCGCCCGGAAAAATGCTGGTCCCGGTGTGGATCAGCACAGGGAGTCCGCGTTCCTCGCATCGGCGGTAGATCCGCCCCAGCGCCTCGAGCCCCTCGGTGTAGGCATTGGCGGGGAAACACTGGTGGGACGGGTGGATCTTCATGCACCGGATGCCCATCTCGACCAGCCGGTCTACATCTCCCTCGGGATCCTTCGTGAAGCGCGCGTGCACGCCGCCGAACGGCAGCAGGCGCTCCGGCGCGGCCTCCGCGTACCGGACGGCAAACTCATTCGTTGAGTCATCGAAGCCCATCAGGTCCGGGCTCGGGTAGTTGATGAGCCCCGCCCGCCACACCCCCGACCGGTCCATCACCTCCAGGAGTACCTTCGGGTCGTCCATCAGCTGCAGCAGCCACGACCAGTGCTCCTCCTTGCCACGACGCATGACGTCGGCGACCGCCGGCTTGAGCTGCCGCCAGGGCTGGATGTGTATGTGGAGGTCGGTGATCCGGAGCGTCATGCGCCCTTGAACTCCGGTTTCCGCTTCTCGAGGAAGGCCTTCACCCCTTCGATCTTGTCCCCGCTCGAGAACGCCAGTCCGAACAGCGCCGTCTCCTGGCGAAGCCCCTCGTCCAGCGGCAGCCGCACGGCCGCCCGCACGGCTTCCTTGATGAGTTGAAGCGCCACGGGGCTCTTCTCGGCGATCACGCTTGCCAGCGTCATGACGCGATCCCGCAGCTGCGCAGCAGGCACCACCTCGTCCACCAGCCCGATGCGGAGCGCTTCCGCGGCATCGATAAGATCGCCCGTGAACAGCAGCTTGAGCGCGGTGCCGGTCCCCACCAGCCGCGGAAGCCGCTGGGTGCCGCCCCCGCCGGGAATGATCCCGAGGTTGACCTCGGGCTGGCCGAGTCTGGCGCTGTCGGCGGCAATACGGATGTCGCATGCCATCGCCAGCTCACAGCCGCCGCCGAGCGTGAAGCCGTTGAGCGCGGCGATCACCGGCTTGGGGAAGGCGCCCACCGCCTCGAAGATCGTCCGGCCCGCCATCACACGGAACTGATCCATCGGGCTGCGCCCCTCGAACTCCGAGATGTCGGCACCGGCGATGAACGCCTTGTCGCCCGCCCCGGTGATGACGACGACTCGAACCGCGGGATTGCTGCGCAGGCCATCGAGCAGGTCCAGGAACTGGGCGCGTGTGGTCGCATCGAGGGCGTTCCGCTTGTCGGGACGGTTGATCGTCAACAGGGCAACCCGGCCATGAATGTCACAGAGCACGTTCGTCGGTTCGGTCATCGCGCAGGCCAATCGTAGAAGCCGTGGCCGGTCTTCTTGCCCAGCTTGCCCTCGGCCACGAGCCGGCGGAGCAGGGCCGGGGGCTCGAACTGGCTCCCCCCGAGCGTGGAATGCAGGTACTCGGCGATGCGCAGCCGGACGTAGAGGCCCACGAGGTCGGTGAGCTTGAGCGGGCCCATCGGATGGTTGTAGCCCAGCTCCATGGCCTTGTCGATGTCTTCCGCGCTCGCGACGCCCTGCTCGAGCATCCGAATCGCCTCGAGCCCCAGCACGATGCCCAGCCGGCTGGACGCGAATCCGGGAGAGTCGTTGACGACAATGGGTTCCCTTCCCATATCCCTGACGATTTCCACTGCTTCTTCGCGCGTGGCTGGATCGGTGCCCGCGTGCACGACGACTTCCACCAGTCGCATCAGGTGCACCGGATTGAAGAAGTGGAGTCCGATGACCCGCTCGGGCCGCGGGAGCTCCTGCGCGATCTTCGCGATCGAGAGCGACGAGGTATTGGTGGCGAGCAGCGCCCCCGGCTGGCTCCAGTCACTCGCCTGGCCCAGGACCTCCTGCTTGATCCCGAGGTCCTCGACCACGGCTTCGATCACGAGATCCGCGCCTTCGCATGCCGCGCGGATGCCCTGGGCGACGCCGATCCGGCCGAAGATCTGGTCGCGCGCCTCGGCCGTGAGTTTTCCGCGCTCGACGGCGCCAGCCAGGGTGCGGGCGATGCGGTCCAGCGCGGCGGTCAGCGCGTCCTCCCGTTGGTCGGTCAGGGTGGTCGTCCACCCTGAGGCGGCCAGCGCCTGGGCGATGCCCGCGCCCATTGTCCCCGCGCCGATGACGGCGGCTCGGCGGAAGGGCGTCGTCACGCCGCTTCCCGCGCGCGCCTGAGCAGGTCGAGGTGATTGCCGCACAGCCCGTCCACGCCGAGGTGCGTCAGCCGGCGCGCGGCCGCCTCGTCGTTGACGGTCCACGCGATCACCCGTCCGCCCGCCGCGTGGACCGCGGCGATCAACTCGGCGTCAATCATCGTCCACTCCTGCCAAAGAGTCGTGGCGCCTGCTGCCCGCATGACTCCCACCGGGTCCACCGGATACGCCACGAGGAGGACACCGCGGGAAAGTGCCGGGCGGAGGCGCCCGAGCCGGGCGATGATGCGGTGGTCGAAGCTGTGGACCGCGACGCGACTGGGGAAGGGGGCGGCGTCCAGGACCCGGAGGAGGGCGCCGTCACTCGCGGCATCCAGCGCCTTCACCTCGACCCAGACGTCCCGATCACCGAGGATCGAGAACACGTCCGACAGGAGGGGTACCTTTTCGCCGTTGGGGAGTTGATGAGCGAGCACGTCGCCCGCAGGCAGCGAGTGAATCGCCCCGCGCCCGGGAAGCTCGGGATCGTGGTGGACCACGATCGCGCCGTCGCTGGTCGCATGCACATCCAGCTCGATGCCGTCGGCGGCCTGCGCCACTGCGGCGCGGAAGGCCGCCGGGGAGTTCTCGTACGCGTCACCCGATGCGCCGCGATGGGCGATGAGCATCGGGAGGTTCAGCTGTCCTCCAGCTTCCGCGCCTCGATCCAGGGCTCCGACATGATGCCCTTGAGGAAGACGCGGTCCTGATCATTCGGGAGCACCGAAGTCAGGTAGGCCTGGTACTTGTCCGCGTCGATTGGCTCGCCCTCGATCGTGAAGCATTGGCGCGCCCACTTGCCGATCCGGCGGTTGAAGCAGAGCTCCGGCACCTTCAGGTGCTGCGCCGGGTCGCCGATGACGGAGTTGAGACGCTGCACGAGGCGCGAGATCTCCTGGCGGTAGAGCTCCCGGCTCGCCTCGTTGAGGTGGGCCACGTCCACACCCTCGCCGGTTTCGCGCTCGTCGAACCGGCCCTTGAGTCCCCAGACGTAGGCCCAGTGCGCGCTCGACGAGTCGTCGGTGCCGAACAGGTCGAAGGCCGTCGGCACCCACTTGTTGAAATAGCGCTGCACCATGTCTGGCGGGACGCGACCGGCGCGGAGAATCCGGAGCAGGCCGTTGTTGCCGGTGCCGAGGTGGAAGCTCTCCTCCTTCAGCATGGGGCCCATCGAGCGTGCCAGCGGGTGGAAGGCCGACGTGGAGAGCATCTTGAGCTGGAACTTGCCGTCGCGATCGATGAACTGCGTGTAAGTGAAGAAGTCGAGCCAGTTCTCCACGATCTCGTTGAACGAACCAAGGAGGCGCTCACCCTCATCGGCGCGCCGCTCCAGCAGCTTCTGGGCCTCCCGCTTGCCCTCATCCCCGAAATGCTGGCAGAGGAGGTAGGACATCTGCCACCCGTGGCGCATCTCCTCGCTCATCACCCGCATCAGGGCGAACAGGTCGTAATCGCTCGGGGCACGTTCCAGCAGCTGGCGCTGCTGCTCCACCGACGCGAATTCCGTGTCGCCCTGAAACACGATCAGGTTGAGCAGGGCATCGCGGATGCGCTGGTCAGGGATGTGCATGATCGTGGGCCACTTGCTCTGGCCCTTGTAATGCCCGAACTCGATCGTCTCCGCCTCGGGCTCGCCAAACTTCGCCTCAAAGGAAACCTGGCGGAACGGTGTGCCGACGAACTCCTTCTGCGCGATGCCGATGGAGTCCTGCCAGTAGCGGAAGTAATCAATCCAGTCATCGAAGTTGTTGACGCGCCGCATGTCGCTCCTCACCGTCCGTGAAAGACAGGGATTCGCCGGGCGTCGAAGGCGGCCAAACCCTCGACCGCGTCGGCGCTCCGGAAACACTGCAATTGGTTGCTGTCCTCGATCGCGAGCGACTCGTCCAGGGTACGCTGGCCCGAACCGTGAATCGCCGCTTTCGCAAGCCGCGCGGCGATCGGTGGCATCGCGGCAAGGCGTGCGGCCCAGGCCGCCGTCTCCGCCGCGAGATCATCATGGGGCACGACCCGGTTCACCAATCCGAGCTCGAGGCAGCGCGCGGCGGGAATCATCTCCGCCGACCAGATCAGTTCCAGCGCGCGACTCGGCCCCACCAGCCGCGGCAGGAAATGCGTTCCGCCCATGTCGGGATGCAGGCCAATCCGGTGAAAGACCTGCCCGATCGACGCCCGGTCGGAAGCCACTCGGAGGTCGCAGGCAAGCGCCAGATTCGCCCCCCCGCCTGCCGCCGCTCCGTTCAGGCTCCCCAGCACTGGCTTGGGCGCCTCGTAGAGCAGGCGGACCATCGCGCCTCCCGAGCGGACCAGCCCCATCGCCGCGTCGTAATCCTTGTCCGAGAGCGCCGCACCCATATACCCGACGTCGGCGCCGGCGCAAAAGGCCCGGCCGGACCCGGTCACCACGATGACCCGCACCTCCGCGTCCTCAACGAGGTGACGGGTCGCTTCCTCGAGCTCGATCCGCATCTCGCCGTCGAAGGCATTCATCTTGTCGGGGCGATTCAGCGTCAGCGTGCCGACGCCGTCGCGCACGTCCGTCAGTACGTATTTGTACGCCACCATCCCTCGCAGCGTTGTTCGATGGTCCTCAGCCCTCAGTCCTCAGCCCTCGGTTCGCTCCACGATCATCGCGATCCCCTGGCCGACCCCGATACACATCGTGGCGAGGCCGTAGCGTCCCCCCGTGCGGGCGAGGCCGTGGACCAGGGTCGTGAGAATCCGGGCGCCGCTCGCGCCGAGCGGGTGCCCGAGGGCTATCGCCCCACCGGATACGTTGACGCGGGCGGGATCGAGCCCCAGTTCGCGGACGCAGGGGATGGCCTGGGCCGCGAAGGCCTCATTTACTTCGGCCAGGTCGATATCCCGCACGGTGAGCCCGGCGCGCGCGAGGGCCTTCCGCGTGGCCGGGATGGGCCCGAGTCCCATGCAGGACGGATCGACGCCGGCGACCGCCGAGCACACGATGCGGGCCAGCGGCCTGGCGCTGAGATCCCGGAGCGCCGCGCCGCTCACGACGCCCAGCGCGGCGGCGCCATCGTTGATGCCGCTGGAGTTGCCCGCCGTGGCGCTCCCGTTTTTCGCGAAGGCCGGCTTGAGCTTGGCCAGCGTTTCCATCGTCACGCCCCGCCGCGGGGGCTCGTCCTGCGTTACCGGTTCTTTCGCGCCCGGCACGGGCACCGGAACGATCTCTGCCGCCAGATGGCCCTCCGTCGCGGCGATCCCCGCCCGGCGCTGGCTCTCGACGGCGAAGGCGTCCTGATCCGCCCGGGACACCTCGTGAAGCTGCGCGACCCGTTCGGCCGTCTCTCCAAGCGAGATCGTCCACTCGGACTTGAGCCGGGGATTCGTGAACCGCCACCCGAGGGTGCTGTCGGCCATCGGCGGTGGGTTGCGATTCCACGGAGTGTCGCTCTTGAGGAGGATGTACGGCGCCCGGGTCATGCTCTCGACGCCACCGGCGACGAAAATGTCGCCTTCGCCGGACTTGATCGCCTGCGCCGCGCTCGCCACGGCCTGCAGGCCCGAGCCGCACAGCCGGTTCACG
>DASTCF010000021.1:0-11370 GCA_035711365.1 Gemmatimonadales bacterium | reverse complement strand
CATTCCCGCCGAGCAGCTCGGCCGCGACGTGACGCAGCCGGTGGCCGCGTCGGCCGGCGTGCAGCAGGCGATCATCGCGGTGTACCGCGGCAACCCGATCATGGCGCAGGTGTGCGAGCGGATGGTGGATCTGGACGAGGGGCTGCAGGAATGGCGCTACCGCCACGTGAAGATGGTCCAGCGGACGATCGGCACGAAGCGGGGCACCGGCGGCTCGGCCGGAGCGGAGTACCTGGTGACGACCCTCAACCGGGCGCTGTTCCCGGACTTGTGGGCGGTGAGGACGGAGCTGTAAGCGGAGTGGGCAGATGGGCGGATGGGCGGTTGCCTCCGGTCTGTTCAGCTTTCGACCTCACCGCCCATCCGCCCATCCGCCCATCATTCTATTTCCCCATCCGCCCATCTTTCAGCAGCGCCTCCCTAAGCAGGAACTCGATCTGCCCATTCAGGCTTCGCAGCTCGTCCGCCGCCCAGCGCTGCAGCGCAGCGTGGACGGCGGGGTCGAGCCGGAGCAGGATCGCCTTGCGCTCGGCCATCGGGATTACGAGTACAGCGTCCCGGCGTTGACCACAGGCGTGGTCCCGCGCTCGGAGCACAGCACCACGAGCAGGTTGCTCACCATGGCGGCCCTGCGCTCGGGGTCGAGGTCGATGATCTTCTTGCTCGAGAGCATCTCCAGCGCCATCTCGACCATGCCGACGGCGCCCTCGACGATCTTCTGCCGCGCCGCGATGACCGCGCTGGCCTGCTGGCGCTGCAGCATCGCGGAGGCGATCTCGGGCGCGTAGGCGAGGTGGCTGATCCGCGCCTCGGTCACCTGCACACCCGCCTTGCCCAGCCGCTCCTGGACTTCCGCCAGGAGTCCCTTCGACACTTCCGCCGTGTGGGTGGAGAGCGCCACCTCGCCGTGGCTATGGGCGTCGTAAGGATAGGATGAGGCCAGCGTCCGCACGGCCGATTCGCTCTGGACCCGGACGTAGTGCTCGTAGTCATCCACCTCGAACATCGCCTCGGCGGTGTCCACGACCTTCCAGACCACGACCGCCGCAATCTCGATCGGGTTGCTGTTGCTGTCGTTCACCTTCAACTTCCCGGTCTCGAAGTTCCGCACCCGGAGCGAAACCTTCTTCTTGGCCATGAAGGGATTGACCCACCAGAGCCCCGGGAGCTTGACCGTCCCGACGTAGCGGCCGAAGAGGGTCAGCACGGCGCCTTCGTTGGGGTTCACGATGAAGAGCCCCGTGAAGCAGAAGACCGCCACGACGAACAGAAACACGCCGCCGAGGACGCCGATGAGGTTGGCGGTGCTGCCCGCGGTGAAGATCAGCCGCAGGCTCAGCCCCGCCAGGGCCAGGAGCAGAAGCGCGGCGAGCACCCCGTGGATCGCCGAGCGCTGTTGTTCGCGGATCACAGGTCCCTCTGGGTGAGTGATAGTGATATGATATCACAATGCTATCCGGAAGTCAAGTGAGACAACCAATGCAGCCGCACGACCTCTACCGCGCCCCGAATGCGCTCGCCTCCAACTACGGCGCCTTCCGGGTCCACGAGCGGCTTCTTCTCACCGGGCACTCCCACCAGGCGTGGCCCGACTGTGCGCTCGAGGGGCACACCCAGGCCTGGCACGACGCCGCGCTCCTGGTGGACGAGAAGTGGGAGCGCGCGTTCGCGATGGCCGACCGGGTCCGCCAGGGCTTCGCCGAGCTGCTGGACGATCCGGATGGCGAATATGCCCTCGGGCCCGGCACGCACGACCTGCTGATCCGCTTTCTCTCCGCGCTCCCGCTCCGCACGCGTCCACGCCTGGTAACGACCGACGGAGAGTTCCATACCATCCGCCGCCAACTCGACCGGCTGACGGAGGAAGGGATCGAGGTAGTGAAGCTCGCCGCCGACCCCGCCGGCACCGTCGCGGAACGGCTCGCCCACCGGGTCAACGATCGCACCGCGGCGGTACTGGTCTCGAACGTGTTTTTCCACAACGCCCATATCGTCACGGGTCTCGATCGGCTGTGGGAGGCGTGCGCGCGCCACGGGGCCGAGCTGCTCGTAGATACCTATCACGCCCTCGACGTGGTGCCGTTCTCACTCCGGGCGGCGGGACTCGGTGGGGCGTTCGCGACCGGCGGAGGGTACAAGTACTGTCAGCTGGGGGAAGGGAACTGCTTCCTGCGTGTGCCGCCGGGCCGGGAGTTCCGCCCCGTGGTCACCGGGTGGTTCAGCGAATTCAGCGCCCTCGAGGAACGAACGCGATCGAGCGTCGCCTACGGCAAGGGCGGGGATCGCTTCGCCGGGGCGACGTACGATCCGACCAGCCACTATCGCGCCGCGTCGGTCTTCGACTTCTTCGGGCGTGAGGGACTGACGCCGGAATTCCTCCGGACGGTGAGCCAGCATCAGGTCGGGCGGCTCGCGGCGCGATTCGATGCCCTCGACCTCGACCCCGCGGTCATCACCCGGGACCACGCCACGCCGCTCACCGGCCTCGCCGGGTTCCTCGCGCTTCATGCCCCCCACGCCGGCACACTCTGCCGCGCGCTCCGGGAGCGAGGCGTGCTGACCGACTTCCGCGGTGATGCGCTGCGGCTCGGCCCCGCGCCGTACCTGAGTGATGCGCAGCTGGATGAGGCGATCGGGATGCTGGGGGAGATCGTCCACGAACAGAAGGCTGAGTAGCGAGGACAGAGGACTGGGCTACGGCTTGTACTTCTCCGCCCCCTCCGCCGGCTTCCACGGCTGCCCCGGCTCGAAGTAGTTCCAGATCTCCCCCGACACCTTCCGGATCAGCACCCAGCCCTCGTTCGAAGACTCCCAGCCTTCGTCCTGCTGCTGCTTCGTGATGATGCAGAACACGTAGTCGCCCGAGGGGGCGTTCACGAGCACGACCTCGGACCGCGACCGCTGAACCGCCCCCTGTTTCGAGGCGGCCTGGACCCAGGGCGGGATGCCCGACAGCGCATAGCCCGTCCAATAGCTCCGGGTGAGGAAGCGGTACATCTCCTGGTCTGCCGCGGGGCTCACGGCGCGCTGCTCGCGAATTCGGACCAGCAGCTCGGCCATTTCCCGCGGCGTCGTCTGCCCCCAGCCGTACTGGCGCCGCGCCTCCTCCCGGCCCGGCGTGCGCGAATTGACCCTGGTCGAGTCGAAGCCGTGCGAGGCGAGCCACTGGTTGATCACGGCGCCCGTCCCCGCCAGGTGCTGCAACCAGAGCGACGCGGTGTTGTCGCTCAGGGTGAGCATCAGCATCGCCACCTTCCCGAGCGCGATCGGGGTGCTGTCCCGCACGGTGGCGAGGAGATCGTCCTCGTCCTCGTACGCCAGCGAATCGGTGTAGGTGAGCTGCTGGAGGAAGCCGAGCCGGCCGTGCTCGATCGCATCGAAGGTGGCGAGCATGATCGGCACCTTGATCATGCTCGCGGTGGGGAAGAGCTCGTCGGAGCGGATGGCGGCCGTCTGGCCCGTGCGGAGGTGCCGGACGTAAATCCCGACATCCCCGCGAAACCCGCGCACCAGCGCTTCGAGCCGGGCCTGCAGCGCCGGGTCAGGGCCGGCGGGAGTGGGAGCGATGCTCGGCGCCCCGCACCCCAAGAGCAACAAGCAGGCGCCCAGGCGGACCGTCGGGCGGAAACCCGCACCCCACTGCCCATCCGCCCATCTGCCCATCTGCCTTGCTACGGCGCCACCCACACGTTGTTCTTCCGGTTGAAGTCGGGCAGATGGTTGTCGGGGTCGACTTCCACCCTGGCGACCGGCGAGCCCGCACCGACCGTGAACGAGAACGTGGTATTGCCGGCGAGCCAGTGATCTACCGGTATCTGCTGCGCGGTGCTGCTGCTGTCGGCGCGGGTGACTTTCACCGAGGTGGGCATCGGCGTGAACCCGAGATCCTCGATCACGATGGCGGTCCCGGCGGCGCCCGGGGTCACGCTCTTCACCGCCTGGTCGAGCGTCCAGGTCTCCCACCACCAGGTGCGCCAGAACCAATCGAGGTCCTGGCCGGTCACGTTCTCCCACGTATTGAAGAAGTCGCTCGGCGTCGGGTGTTTGTACTGCCAGCGCCGGCCGTACTCGCGATAGGCCTTGAGGAACAGCTCCTCGCCGAGCATCCCGCGGAGGGTGATGAGAATGGTGGTCGGCTTCATGTAGCTCGCGATGCCGTAGCCCGTACCGGTGTCGTAGCGGTCCCCGTGCCGCATCATCGGCTCTTCCATTCCGCTCATCGACACCTGCTTGTAGATCTGCACGTCCTGCTCCTCGGCGTCCCGGTTGGGGAAGAAATCATTCTCGCCCTGGGTGCCGTTGAACTCGGTCAGGCCCTCGTCCTGCCAGGCATAGCGCTTCTCGTCCGAGCCCACCTGCATCGGGAACCACATGTGCGCGAGCTCGTGCACCGTGACCCCGTACAGCCCGAAGCTGTCGGGCTGGGTGCCGCCGAGGCAGGTCATCATCGGGAATTCCATCCCGCCGCAGGAGCGCGGCCCCTGCACCGCCGTCATATGCGGATACGGATAGGGCCAGAGGTACTTCGAGAGGAACTCGATCGAGTGCCTCGCGTAGCGGGCGTCCTCCGCCCACTTCGAGCCGGATACGCCGGGAACGTAGAAGGTGTAGATCGCGGAAGTATCCACGCTGCCGTTGCCGTCGCGATCGCCGACCACCGCGCGGGTCGCGTCCCAGGCAAACTTGTCGGAGACGCCCCACGCGACGTCGCGCACGTTCCGGGCCTGGAAGCGCCACGTGAGCTTGCCGCCGGCAGCCGTCGCCTTCCCCGCGCCGCGATCCGCCTCGGTCACGACGCGCACAATCGAGTCGGTCGTCCGCGCCCGGGCGAGGCGTTCCTGCGTCTGCTTCGACAACACCTCGCCGCCGTTCATCAGCGTGCCGGTCGCACCGACCAGGTATCCCGCCGGGACCGTGAAGGCCACGTCGTAGTCTCCGTAGCCCATGTAGAACTCGGCGTTGCCCATGTACTGGTCGACCTGCCAGCCGTTGATGTCGTCGTACACGGCGACCTGCGGATACCAGTAGCTGATGTAGGCGAGCTCGTCGGTGCGGCCGCCGCGGGGCGCTCCCTCGGGCGGCACCGTCAGCGACCACGCGAAGCCGAGCGTCGTGCTGTCGCCCGGCTGGATCGGCGCCGGCATCGGGATGGCCATCACCGTGCCGTTGATCCGGTAGCCGCGCTGGCCGCCGCCCGACTTGGGAACCTCGACCCCGTTCACGGTCACCTTGGTGACCGTCACGCCGCCCGTCAGTGGCACGGTCTCGACTCTGACGGCTTCGTTGCTGAAGAGGTTGTCGTACAGATGCACCTGCACGACGCCCAGGGGACGCGGCGAGCGATTGAAGTAGGTGACGGTGCCGGTGCCGGTCAGTTTTCCGGTTGCGGGCTCGTACTCGGCCGCGAGGTTGTACTTGCTCCACTGCTGCCAGTACTTGGGACCAGGCTCGCCGGTGCGGGTCCGGGTGCCGGCATCCACCGCCCGGCGGAACGGCACCGGCTCGGTCATGGGATACGGCCGCGGGCGGGCGGGCGCGGCTACAACGGGCGCCGGGGCCTGGGTCGTCGCAGGAGCCGCGCCGCTCGAGGCGCAGGCGGTGAGCGTGACCACGCAGGTGGCGGCCAGTGAGAGACGGCGGGGCGACATCAACGGGTTCTCCAGTGAGGGGCAGCCGTGAAGGTAGCATGCCGCCGGACAGGCGGCGACCTCAATCACGAGTGGCGTTGGATGGATTCCGGGTGTCAATTCAGGGGTCCGTACGGGGAACTCGAATGATCGTTTCACAACATCGCATCCGCATCGCGATTCCGGCCCTGGTCCTGCTGGCCCTGGCCTGCCGGGAGGCGCCCCGCCTGGCCCCGCCACCGCCGCGTGCCGAGGGGCCGTGGGTGGACACCACCCCGCCGATGGACCCGTCACATCTTGATGTTCCGGTCCGGTACGATCTGGCGCCCGCGCTCGCCTGGCTCGAGGCAACGGTGCCGCGCACCATCGGAGCCATCGACCAGCGGATCGCCGTGCCGGACAACGATCGCGTGCATTTCGCCTTCGAGTTGCGGCGCGGGCCGTTCCACGTCGAATTCGAGGGCCGGACGGCGTCCATCGTGGCGGTGCTCGACTATCAGGGCCGCGGCTGGTACAACCCGCCCGTGCTCCCCGAGGTGAGCGCCTCCTGCGGCACCGAGGGCCCACGGCCCCGTGCCCGTCTGATCCTTCGCACGAACATCGTCCTCGGTGATGACTGGATGCTCCACCCGCGGAGCCGGGCGATTGCGCAGCGGTACACGGATACCGAGCGCGACCAGTGCGAGGTGACGGCGCTCCACCTGGACGTGACGGGGAAGGTGCTCGCCGCGGCCGAAGAGGCCCTGCGAAAGGAGCTGGTGAAACTCGACCGGGAGATGCGGGCGTATCCGCTGCGAACCGAGGCGGAAAAGATCTGGGCGTTCCTGCTCCGGCCGCTCCGCCTGACCGACAGCCTCTGGCTCGTCATCGATCCCTCCGAGATCCGGATCGGCGGGCTCGCGATGTCGGGCGACACGCTGGTGACGATGGTGGGGCTCTCGGCCACGCCGAAGATCGTGGGAGGAGCTCGGCCGCCGGATGGCCTGCGCCCATTGCCCGTCGTCACCGAGGGAGCCGAGGGGAGTGATGCGCTCAACATCCTGAGCGAGGGACGGCTTCCCTACGATGTGGCCAGCACCATCCTGTCACGCGAGCTCAAGGGTGACGAGCTCAAGGTGGGGCGGCGCACGCTCTACATCGAGGCGCTCGAGGTCCGCCCCGTGGGCGATGGCCGCGCCGCCGTGGGTCTCACCGTGTCGGGGCCGGTGTCGGGGACGCTCTATGCGGTGGGCCATCCGCAGTTCGATTCCGCCACGGGCCGATTGACGATGCCCGACCTGCAGTACGACCTGGGCACGCGGCAGCAGCTGGTCGGGGCGCTCGCCTGGCTGGCGGAGGATGCGATCACGGACTTCCTGCGGACCAACGTGCGGATCAACCTGACGTCCACGCTCGAGGGCGCACGACAACTGGTGGAGCGGGAATTGAATCGGGATCTCGCGCCGGGGGTCCGGCTGCACACCACGATCGCCAGCGCGAAGGCGACCGGACTCCGGGCCGCTCCGGATGCGCTGCTCGCCCAGGCCATCGTGACCGGCCGGGGCGAGCTGGTGGTGAACCTGGAGCCGCCTACCCGCTGATTACTTGACGACCGGCAGCGACTTCATGATCCGGCCCATCGCGTCGTCTATCTCCCGCTGTGAGGGCGGATGGTCCGGCGCATCGCCCTGGATCATGCCGCGCCAGGCGAGTTTGTTCGACTGCCGCTGGACCACGTCCACGACGAGCCCGCCCGTCGTGGTCTCGATCGGGGTCGTGGTAGTAACGCCGCCGCCGTATCCATAACCCCAGCCCCAGCCGTAGCCGCCGTACACTCCGGTCGTTGAGCTGACGTAGCTGGTCTCGCGCTTGAGGCTGAGATAGTAGCGGACGTAGAAGTCGGCCTCGTCCACGTTTTCGATGCGGCGGAAGCCCTTCTCCTGCATCTCCTTGTTGATCGAGGTCTGGATCCGCTGGTGTACGATTTCGTTCTGCACGGTCGGATCCACCTGCTTGCCAACCGTTTCGCCGCCGGCCCACACATACGTGGCGCCCTGCGCCATCGGAATGGATTCGTCGCGGTCGGACGTGATCGTGGGGCCGCAAGCCGCCGCGGCCAGTGCAAGGCCGGCGAGGAGCGTCCCGCTGCTGCTGAGGTTCATACGGACTCCACCGAGAGAGATTACGATTTCACTGCAGGCAGTTTTTTCAGCGCCTTGGCCACGACTGAATTGACGAGCTCTTCGCTCGGGATCTTGTCCGACGCGTCGTCCCGGAGAATGGACCGCCAGGCGAGTTTGCCGCTGGGGCGTTCCGTCAGGTCCACCACGATGCCGGCTTCCCGCGTCGAAACGTCCTTCTGAGACGCGTCGTACCAGCCGCCGTCCCATCCGTTCCAGCAGGCCCATTCACCGCAGCCGGTCACTCCAGGTGACACGGCGGAGATCTCGGTGACATTCTCGACCCGGACCCGCGAGCCCACGGCGTACCGGACGAAGAACGCCGCCTGGGTCGAGTCCACCAGGCGATAGCCCTTCTTCTGCAGCTCGGCGTCGATGGCCTTCTTCACCCACGCCTGAATCGCGGGGCTCCGGGCCACGATGCCCTGCTGGACCTCGCTGGGGAGCTTGATCTGCTGGCCGCCCCAGGCGTAGGTCCCGCCACCCGGCACCGAAACCTCCGGACTGACATCCACGGTAACCGTCGGCCCACAGGCAGCGAGGAACGCCAGCGCGGCGGGAAGGACGGCACGGATACGCGACATGGAGCCTCGCAATCATCGGGCAGAAAGGGAAGGCTGGAATATACCCGGGCCACCCCGGAAGGGGACGGATCGGAAGGGCGGGGGCACACGGGGGAGACACTGCGAGGACTGAGGTGCGAGGACTGAGAACTGGGTGTGTGGCGCCCTCAGTCCTCGGTCCTCAGTCCTCTTAGTACCGATAGTGCTCCGCCTTGTACGGCCCCTGGACCGGCACGCCGAGGTAGGCCGCCTGCTCCGGACTCAGCTCGGTGAGCTTGACGCCGAGCTTGGCGAGGTGGAGCCGCGCCACCTTCTCGTCGAGATGCTTGGGCAGCGTGTAGACCTTCTTTTCGTATTTGCCGGCGTTCTGGTGCAATTCGATTTGCGCGATCACCTGATTGCTGAAGCTCGCCGACATTACGAAGCTCGGGTGACCGGTGGCGCAGCCGAGGTTGAGCAGCCGCCCCTCGGCGAGCACGAGGACGCTGTGCCCGTCGGGGAAGACCCATTCGTCGTACTGGGGCTTGATGTTCACCCGGCGGATGCCGCGCACCTTCTTGAGGCCGGCCATGTCGATCTCGTTGTCGAAATGGCCGATGTTGCCGACGATCGCCTTGTCCTTCATCCGCGCCATGTCCCCGGCGGAGATGACCTGCCGGTTTCCCGTGGCGGTGATGAAGATGTCGGCGGTCTCGAGCACGTCGGCGAGGGTCGTGACCTGGTAGCCCTCCATCGCCGCCTGCAACGCGCAGATCGGGTCGATTTCGGTGATCACCACGCGGGCGCCCTGCCCGCGCAGCGCCTGGGCGCACCCCTTGCCCACATCGCCGTAGCCGCAGATCACCGCGACCTTGCCCGCGAGCATCACATCGCTCGCGCGGAGAATGCCGTCGGTGAGGGAGTGCCGGCACCCATACAGATTGTCGAACTTCGACTTGGTGACGGAGTCGTTCACGTTGATCGCCGGGAACTTGAGGGTCCCCGCCTGCATCATCTCGTAGAGCCGGTGTACGCCGGTCGTGGTCTCCTCCGAAACCCCGCGGATGCCCGCGGCGACCCGGGTCCAGCGGCCCGGATGCAGCACCTGCTCGCGCCGGAGCAGGTCGAGGATCACGCCCCACTCCTCGGCGTCGCCCGCCGGATTGAACGCCGGCACCGCGCCCGCCGCCTCGAAGTCCGCGCCCTTGTGCACGAGCAGCGTCGCGTCGCCGCCGTCATCGAGCAGAAGCGTCGGACCCGTCCCGTCCGGCCACATCAGCGCCTGCTCGGTGCACCACCAGTATTCCTCGAGCGTTTCGCCCTTCCACGCGAACACCGGCACGCCGGCCGGGTCGCCGGCCGAGCCGTGGGGGCCGGCCGCGACGGCCGCCGCCGCGTGGTCCTGGGTCGAGAAGATGTTGCAGCTGACCCAGCGCACGTCGGCGCCCAGCTCGACCAGCGTCTCGATGAGGACGGCCGTCTGCACCGTCATGTGGAGCGAGCCCATGATGCGTGCGCCCGCGAGCGGCCGCTGGCCGGCATACTCGGCGCGCAGCGCCATCAGGCCGGGCATCTCGTGCTCGGCCAGCCGGATCTCGTTCCGGCCCCACTCGGCCAGCGAGAGATCCTTCACCTTGAAGGGATCCCGCCCCGCGGCGCGCGCGGCCGCGAAGGAATGGGTGGCGGGGGCGATCGTCGTCATCTGAACCTCAGCGGGTAAGCGTGGATGCGGGGAAGGCGTCACGCGGGACAGCCCGACGTGGATTCCGACCCACCGCCGCGAAGAGTGTCGGTCCCTTGGCCGCCGGGTGTACCGGCAGCGGGTAATACGCAATCTGTTCGAACCCGGCCCCGGTCAGCCAGCCGGTGATCTGCGACTCGGAGAAGCCGAGCCAGACGTGTCCCATTTCGGCGCGATACTCCTCGCGATCGTGCGTCGTCATGTCGATCATGAGCAGCCGACCCGCAGGCTTGAGCACGCGCGCCGCCTCCGCCAGCACCCGCGCCGGTTCGGGCGCGAAGTGCAGCGCCAGCGACAGCACGGCGGCATCGAGCTCCGCGTCGTTCAACGGCAGGGCCTCGAGCTCGCCGCGGCGGATCTCCACGTTGGCCCGGCCGGTCAGCCGCCGCCGGGCGGCCTGCAACATCGCGGCGGAATCATCCACCGCCACGACCCGCCGGACGAACGGCGCGAGCGACTCGGCGACCTGCCCCGTGCCGGCGCCGAGGTCGCCCACCACCCAGTCGGAATCGAGCAGGGCAGGGAGCGCACCGAGCTCCGGATGGGCGCCGAAAAGCTCGGCGCGCAGCCGGTCCCACTGCCCCGCGGAGGATGCGAAGAACTCCTGGGACCGGGTGCGGCGGCGGGCGAGCACCCCGGGCAGGCGATGCGCGTCCTGGCGTGCGGCGGGGGTCTCCGCCACTTCGTCCCGGACCAGTTGCCAGAGCCGGCGCGCGGCGGGATCGAGCTCGCGGAGCGCGCCGCGGTACCGGTTGCTGGTCCCGTCCGCCCGGCTCGTGACCCACCGCTCGTCTGCCAGCACCTTGAGGTGGCGGCTCACCGTGGACTGCGGGAGTTGCAGCACCGCGCAGAGCTCCCCGACGGTGAGCTCGTCGCCCTCGAGCACGAGCAGCAGCCGGCCCCGGGTGAGGTCGGCGAGCGCGGACAGGCGAGAGAGGACAGCCGGCATATCATTCAATCCGTTGAAGCGGATAGAAGGATATATGATTGGAGATCCGGAGTCAAGCCTGGGAGGACTGAGGACTGAGGACTGAGGCCCCGGGGCTGGGCGCCGGACCACCCTCAGTCCTCAGTCCTCGTACCTCAGTCCTCGTTGCATCCTCCCCGGCCAGTTCGTAATGATCCCATTCGCACCCCTCCGCCAGAGCTGCTGCGCCGTCCGGGGAGCATTGATGGTCCAGACGTGGACGGGGAGGCCGAGCCGGCGGGCGTTGGCGAGGAATCGGCGGGTGACGACCGGGAGGAGGCGGTGCCGTTTCGGGACGGAGAGCACCTGGTAGTCCACGGGTGGCGGGCCGCGC
>DASTCF010000020.1:0-2158 GCA_035711365.1 Gemmatimonadales bacterium | reverse complement strand
GGCCAGAAGCGCGCGGAGATCGCTCCGATCCGCGCTCAGCGCGCGGAGAATGACATCCTGCGCGGTCGGGCTGTCGGGATCGAGGACGTAGTTCTGCCAGTACGCGGAGAGGAACGGCTTGTGGGATTCGAAGTACTGCCGGTAGGCCGCCTCGCGGTCCACGGCGTCGAGCACGGCGAGGAATTCGGGGACGAGATTGATGAGCACGCGCCAGAATAGGAAGAGACGGCGCGGTGTGCAAGTGGGGTTGACAAGCGCGGGGCGGATGGGCAGCGAGGCAGATGGGCAGTGGCTCCGGTGACCGATGGGCCTCGGTGCGACTGCCCATCCGCCCATCCGCCCATCCGCCCATCTGCCCATCTGCCCATCTCTCAGTGCTGTCGCTGATCCTTCCGTCTGGACACCTCGTCCAGGAACTTCCGCTCCTCGGCCGTCAGGCTCGCGATGCCCTGGGCGCTGATCTTGTCGAGGACGCGGTCCACTTCGGCGGCCACTGGGTCGCGCTCGGGATCGCGGCGGCGGGGCGGGCGGGCGGCCTCGTGCCGGCCGCTCTGCACCATCACGGCCTGCTGAATCTGGCGGGGCCGCGGCGCAGGCACGGGAGTCGAGAGCTGCTGGATCCGGAAATACAGGTAGCCGACCATGGCGCCGCCCAGGTGGGCCAGGTGCGCCACACCGTCGCCCGGGGCGAGGAGCGCGAATGCGAGATCGATCCCGATCAGCGCCATGACGAAGGTGCGGGCGCGGATCGGGATGGGAATCGGGAACACCATCAACTCTGCATCAGGCCACGACATGGCGAACGCAACCGCCACACCCAGGATGGCACCCGAGGCCCCGACAACCGGATAGGGCTGCATGAAAGACAGACCGAGCGAGAGTACCGCTCCACCGAGGCCGCAGGCGAGGTAGAAGAGGATGAACGGGCGGCCCCCCATCCGCTGCTCCACCGGCCGACCGAGGAAGTAGAGCATCAACATGTTGAACGCGAGGTGCAACACCCCCGCGTGGACGAACATGTAGGTCAGGAAGGTCCAGGGACGGCTGACCGCGGAGGTGAGGGACGGATAGAAGCCGAGCGCCGGGGTCAGGGCGGGGAACAGGGTCATCAGGAGCAGCAACACGACCGCGTTGGCGGCAATGATCCGCCAGACCCAGGGGGTGGGGCGCTGCGCTTCGAAAAGGCTCATGGGACCTACTCTTGGGACTCGCTTCCCAGGATCCGCGCCGACTGGCAAATCCTGTCACACAGTTCGGCAAATTCGATGCCCGCCGCCCGGGCCGACTGAGGCATGAGGCTGGTGGCGGTCATCCCGGGCAGGGTATTCACCTCTAAACAGAAGAGCGCGCCCTCCGGTGTCAAGCGAAAATCCACCCGGCTGTACCCCCCCAGCTTGAGGGCCCGGTGGGCCGCCAGCCCCAGCCGCTGGCACTCGGCGGTGAGTGCCGGGGAGATGTCGGCCGGGAAGATCTCCTGGGACATCCCCGGGGTGTACTTGCATTCGTAGTCGAAGATCTCGTGTTGGGGGATGATTTCTCCCACGGCGAGGGCCTCCCCGTCGAGGATCCCCACCGTGAGCTCCCTGCCGGGGATGAAGGCCTCGATCAACACCTCCTCGTCGTACCGGGCGGCGACCGAGATGGCGGGCTCGAGCTCGCCGGCCTGGCGCACGATGCTCAGCCCTACGGTGCTGCCCTCCCGCGACGGTTTCACCACCACAGGCCATCCGAACCGCCGCTGCACTTCGGTCACCGAGACCGGCGCCATCACCCAGTCGGGCGTGGCCACGCCGGCGGCCCGGAAGAGCCGCTTCGAGATGTCCTTGTCCATCGCGATCCCGCTCGGCATCGGCCCGCTGCCGGTATACGGCCGGCCGATGATCTCGAGCAGGGCCTGGATGGTGCCGTCCTCGCCGGCGCCGCCGTGCAGCGCCAGGAAGATCACGTCGGCCTCGCGGACGACGGGCATTTCGCCCAGGCCGGAGACCAGGACGCCGCGCTCCAGGGCCAGGAGCCGCTCGAGCGTCGGCGGTTTGGTGCCGACCGTCGCGCTCAGCTCGCGGGACTCCTCCGCGGGCGGGATGTAGCCGCGCGCAGTGTCCACCACCGACACGTCGTGCCCGCAGCGCCGGAGCGCCGCCACCACCTGGACGGCGGA
>DASTCF010000019.1:0-8350 GCA_035711365.1 Gemmatimonadales bacterium | reverse complement strand
CTCTCGAACATGCCCGGGATCGACCCGTGGCCGCGCTGCCCGCCGTGCCGGCCCACGCCCCACTCGATCCACATGAGCGGGATGCCGACCAGCAGGAAGGCGATGAAGTAGGGGATCATGAAGGTCCCCCCGCCGTTCTCGACCGCCTGCCGTGGGAAGCGCAGGAAGTTGCCGAGGCCGACGGCGTTGCCCGCCATCGCCAGGATCAGGCCGATGCGCGAGCCCCAGGCTTCGCGGACCGGTGCGGTTTCGCTCACAGGTACTCCGGTATGGAATGGCGAATCAGGCGCTGTAGTTCGGCGCCTCGCGAGTGATCGTGACGTCGTGCGGGTGCGACTCGCGCAGGCCGGCGCCGGTGATGCGCACCATCTCGACCTCGCGCTGCAGCGCCCGCACGTCCTCGACGCCGCAGTACCCCATTCCGCTCCGGAGGCCGCCGACCATCTGGAACAGCACGTCGGCCACCGGACCCTTGTACGGCACCCGCCCTTCGATGCCTTCCGGCACCAGCTTCGACGACGCCATCTCACCCTGCTGGAAGTAGCGGTCGGCGGAGCCGTCCTGCATCGCGGAGAGGCTGCCCATCCCGCGGATGACCTTGAACCGCCGTCCCTCGGCGAGCACCGACTCCCCCGGGCTCTCCTCGGTGCCGGCCAGCATCGCCCCCATCATGCAGGAGGACGCGCCGGCGGCCAGCGCCTTCACAGCGTCGCCGGAGTACTTGATGCCGCCGTCCGCGATGACCGGCACGTCGCCTGCGCCGCGGACCGCGTCGATGAGCGCGGTCACCTGCGGCATGCCGACGCCCGTCACGACGCGCGTGGTGCAGATACTCCCCGGACCCACCCCGACCTTTACGGCGTCCACCCCGCGGCGCACCAGCTCCCGGGCGCCGTCTTCGGTGGCAACGTTGCCCGCGATGAGCTGCACGTCCGGGAAGGCCTCGCGGATCATGTCGAGCGTCTGCAGCACGCCCTCGCTGTGGCCGTGGGCGGAATCGATGACCAGCACGTCCACGCCTGCGTCCACCAGCGCCTTGGCGCGCGGCCTGGCCTCGGGCGTGCCGCCGATCGCCGCCGCCACTCGGAGCCGGCCATGCTGGTCCTTGTTGGCGTCGGGATGCTGCGCGCGCTTGAAGATGTCCTTCACCGTGATGAGCCCGCGAAGAATGCCCTGCGCATCCACGACCGGCAGCTTCTCGATCCGGTGCCGGGCCAGGATCCGCTCCGCTTCCTCAAGCGTCGTGCCGACCGGCGCGGTGACGAGCCTGTCCTTCGTCATCGCCTGATGGATCGGCTGGTCGAGGTCCCGTTCGAACTGGAGGTCGCGGTTGGTGACGATGCCGATCAGGCGGCCCTGGGCGTCCACGATCGGCACTCCGCTGATCTTGAAGCGCCGCATCAGGACGGCCGCCTCGCGCAGCGGGCGGTCGGGCCCGAGCGTGATCGGGTTCAGAATCATTCCGCTCTCGCTCCGCTTCACGCGGTCCACCTCGGCGGCCTGGCGCTCGATGGACATGTTCTTGTGCAGCACGCCGATGCCGCCGGCGCGGGCCATCGCCATCGCCATTTCCGCCTCGGTGACGGTGTCCATCGCGGCCGAGACGAACGGAATGTTGAGCGGGATGTTGCGGGTGAAGCGGGAAGCAGTGTTGACGTCGCGGGGATGGACCGTCGAATGCCTCGGCACAAGAAGGACGTCGTCGAACGTGAGTCCGGCGGCGGAACGGATGTTGCTCATCGAGACGGGGGCTCCATATGCACACCGGCCCACCGGTAGCGCAGGGAGGCGCACGGCAGGCCGGACAATTTCGCAGGGGGTTCCATCTCGAAGGATAGGGCCCAGGACCACCGAAATCAAGCGATCCTAGGCCCCGCCCTTCCCCGCGGCGGACCGCCGCCAGACCAGGTAAACCGGCACGCCCAGCGACACGATCAGGAGACCCGGCCAGGTGAAGAGCGGCTTCTGGATGAGCAGGACCACGAGGAGCACCGCAATCGCCCCGATGTAGAGCGCGGGCACAACGGGATACCCGAACGCCCGCACCGGCCGGGCTGTGTCGGGCTGGAGGCGGCGCAGCCGGAAGAGCGCCACGGTGGTCAGGAGATAGAACACCAACGCCGCGAAGATGACGTAGTCGAGGAGCTGGTTGTAGGTGCCACTCAGGCACAGCGCCGAAGCCCAGACCGCCTGGGCCGCGAGCCCGAACGCAGGAGTCCGGTACCGGGAGTGCAGGTGCGCCGCGCGCTCGAAGAACAGGCGGTCGCGCGCCATCGCGTAGTACACGCGCGGCGCCGCGAGAATGAGCCCCGCGTTGCAGCCGAACGTCGAGATGATGATGGCGAGCGCCATTACCGCCCCGCCCCCGGGGCCGAGCATCACCTCGACCGCGGCGGTGCCGACGCGGTCCTGCGCCGCGTACTGGATGCCGCGGGCCAGCGCCGTCGTGCCCGCTGGATCGCCGGCGAACGGCAGCACACTCAGGTACGAGAGATTGGCCAGGAGGTACAGCACGGTCACCAGCGCGGTGCCGGACGCGAGGGCGAGCGGGAGGTTCCGGCTGGGGTTCCGCACTTCAGCGGCGGCGAAGGTGACGTTGTTCCACGCGTCGCTGCTGAAGAGCGAGCCGACCATCGCCGCGCCGATGATCGGCACCATCGCGATGGTCCAGGGCGCCGTGCCCCAGAACGCGCCGAAGTTGGCGGCGGCCACGGCCGGCTGCCGGAATGCCGTGAGGCCGAGCAGCACCAGCGCGGCCAGTGCGCCGACCTTGGCCACGGTGAGCACGGTCTGCACCCCCGCGCCCTGCTTGACCCCTCGGTAGTTGATCGCGGTCAGCACCAGGATGCTGGCGATGGCGACCAGCCGCTGCGCGGACACGCCCAGCGGAATCGCATCGGGCGCGCCCGGCAGATGGATGCTCCCGAGGGAGAGCGTGATGGTGTCGCTGATCGCAGGGAAGAACACGCCCATGAACTTCGCGAACGCGACCGCCACCGCGGCGATCGTGCCGGTCTGGATCACGGTGAAGAGCGTCCAGCCGTAGAGGAATCCCGCCATCGGCGACAGGCCTTCCCGGAGGAACACGTACTGCCCGCCCGCCTTCGGCATCATCGCCGCCAGCTCGGCGTAGGACAGCGCGCCGGCCAGGGTCATGAGCCCCGTCACGAGCCACACCAGCATCAGCCCGCCCGGCCCCCAGGCGGCGACTTCCCGTCCGATGCCCGCCGAGACGATGAAGATCCCCGAACCGATCATCGAGCCGACCACGAGCGAGATCGCCTGCACCGGACCGATCCCGCGGATGAACTGCTCGCCTGGTGACGTGGCGTGAGGGGCGGCTGGAGCCTGGGTCATGGGCGTGCCGGGTTGGGGAGGGTCGCAGGGGTTATTGCGCGCCCGCGTCGGGTTTCGCGTCGGGGATCTTGCCCGGCTCGTCCGCGGCCGGGGCACCGGCGGGCGGCTTTCCTTCGGCGGCGCGCACCGCCTCGTCCACCACGGCCTTCCCTGCCGAGGCGAGGCCCCGCATCAGCCGGCCCGCGCTGTCCATCACGCCCATCGTGCCGCTGATCGCCTGGATAGGAATCTTGCCGGCGCGCATCGTGTCTTCCACGGTCTCGGTGATCTTCGCGAGGATGCCGCTCGGCGCCGCGCGCTCGGCATACTTGCTCTCGAGAAACTCGACGTAGTCGAGAACCTGGTAGCCGCGCTCGTCACTCAAGGCCTCCAGCTTCCGCAGAATCCGCTGTTTCAGGACGTCGTTCATCACTCCGCTCCCTTCGCGGCCTCGCCTTCGACGATCTGGACCAGCTCCACCACCGGCGTGGGCAGGTACTTCGTGGACGTCGCGCGGAGGCGCCCGCGCAGCGTGAACTCCTCGAGCGGCTCGGCACCTTCGAAGCGGCGAAGCTGCTCCGCCGTGACGATCACGTACACGAACCCCGGCTCCGGCAACGGCCCGCGGGTGAGCAGGTATTTGCGCCCGACGGGGATTTCCGGCCGGAGCTCGTCCGCGGTCTGGATCGAGATGAACTGCACGGTCCAGTCGAGCAGTTGCCCGATATAGCGGGCCGGATCCGCGCGCACCTGCGCGATGCTCACGCCCTGCCGCGCCTCCGTGGCCACGGGGCCCAGGTCCGCGGCGTGCATCCAGCCTTCGAGCCGCACCCGGACCCAGTCGCCGTTCCGGGCGAGCACCTCGGCTGTTGCGCCAGGCTTGAGTGTCCCCGCTTCCTCGCCGTCCGGCGTCACCGCCAGCGGCGTTGCGCGCAAGACGGCTGCGCGGCCATTCGGCGTGTTGGCGGCGGGCTGCTCTGTGGACGCGGCCGGGCGCTGGTCGGTCGCTGCCGGACGCTGAGCCGCTGCCGTGGCGGGTGTTCGCGCGGCGGGGGTAGAGGCGTTCTCGAGCGCCTTCCGCGGAATCCATCCCGTGCGGCGCACCCGTGTCCACCCGCCCTGCGTACCGAGCTTGTTGAGCCCCGCACCGGTTCTGAGGCGCGCGATGACCGATCCATTGGCTTCGCGCCGCAGGTTCTCCCCGCCCGTCGCCGTGATGGTGATATCGAACCCATCCCGGGTGCTCGTGCCCGTGGATGAGGTGTAGACCCACCCCTCGACGGTCACCTCGCGCCAATCGCCGTCGGTGCGACCGGGAACCAGCTCGGCGCCCTTGAGGATCGTGGCGACTTCGCCGCTGGTCGGCGTCTTCCGGAGGCCCGCGGACTCTGCCGCCCGCATTCGTTGCTGGGCCGAAACCGGCGTCGCCACCGCGGCGAGCAACAGCAAATAGGCTGGTAGGCGGCCGAGGGCCGGGATAGATTGGGGCGCGGTGTAACTCACAGTCTCGCATTGTAGAAACAGCGGAGAGGCATGTCAAACGGCGACCACGCGCGGCAGGTGGTGCTCGTGGTGCTGGACGGGTGGGGGTTCCGTCCGGCCCGCGAAGGCAATGCCATCGAGCTCGCCCGGACGCCCGTCTGGCATCGCCTCTGGGAATCCTTCCCCCGCACCCTCCTTGAGGCCAGCGGCCTGGCCGTCGGCCTGCCGGCCGGCCAGATGGGCAACAGCGAGGTGGGCCACCTGAACCTCGGCGCCGGCCGGGTCGTACCGCAGGACCTTGTGCGCATTTCACAGAGCATCGCGTCGGGCGAATTCTACCGGCTGGCACCGCTCGAGGCGCTCTGCGCGCGGCTGAGAGAAACCGGAGGCACCCTCCACCTGCTCGGCCTCCTGGGGCCGGGCGGCGTGCACGCCATCGATTCCCACCTCCTGGCGGCGATCGAGCTCGGCGTCCGTCACGATGTGCGCCGCATCGCCATTCATGGATTCCTTGACGGACGGGATTCCCCGCCCACCTCCGCCGCGGATGTGGTGGGGAAGCTGCAAGGGGACCTGCACCGCATTGCCGGGCCGCGCGGCGTCATCGCGACACTGACCGGGCGCTACTTCGCGATGGATCGCGACCGGAGGTGGGACCGCACCCGCCTGGCGTATCAGGCGCTCGTGGCCGGGGAGGGCCGCCCCGAGACCGATCCGGTGCGCGCGGTCCGCGAGGCGTATGCGCGCGGTGAGACCGACGAGTTCATCAAGCCGCTGGTGATCCAGCACGACGGGGCACCAGTTGCGACCATCCGGGACGGCGACGGCATCTTCTGCTTCAATTATCGGAGCGACCGGATGCGGCAGATCTGCCGCGCCCTGGCCATCGAGGGCTTCGACGGATTCCACACCGGCGAGCGGCCGAAGCTGGCGGGCCTGGTCACGATGACCCAGTACGACCAGACCTTTCCCTTCCCGCAGGCGTTCCCGCCGTTTTCGCTTGCGCGGATCGTGGCGGAGGTCCTCGCGGAGAGCGGCCGAACCCAGCTCCGCACCGCCGAGACGGAGAAGTACCCGCACGTCACGTACTTCTTCAACGGCGGCTACGAGACGCCCTATGACAACGAGGAGCGGATCCTCGTCCCGTCGCAGAAGGTGGCCACCTACGATCTGGCGCCTCAGATGAGCGCCGAGGGGATCACCGACGTGCTCTGCGGCGCGATAACGAAGCCCGAACACGATTTCGTGCTGTGCAACTATGCCAACGCCGACATGGTGGGCCATACGGGCGTCGTCCCGGCCATCATCGAGGCGGTCGAGACCATCGATCGCTGCCTCGGCCGGGTGCTCACCGCGGCGGAATCCACCGGTGCAACGGTCCTTGTAACGGCGGACCACGGCAACTGCGAGATGATGATCGACCCCGCGACCGGGGGCCCGCACACGGCTCACACGACGAACCCCGTGCCGTTCGTCGCGGTCCGCGCGAATGACCAGCCGCTCCGCGAAGGCGGTGCGCTCTGCGACGTCGGCCCCACCGTCCTCCGCCTGCTCGGCATTTCCCCGCCGCCGGAAATGACCGGCCGCGACCTCCGGGAGCCCTGATCCTTCATGCGATTCGCCTCACTGCCCGCCGCGCTCACCCTCACGGCCGCCACCGCGCTGGCCGCGCAGGCAGGCCATCCGCCGGACAAGACCCCCTACGCGGACCTGCCGTTCGGCCATTCCGTGACCGTGCTGGGCGGGTACATCAACGGGAACGGCGGTGACATCGGCGTGGGCCCGCACGACGGGCCGTTCTTCGGCGTGCGCTACGACTTGCGGGTCAGCGGACCGGTGCAGTTCGGCTTCACCGCGGCCTCCGCGCAACTGCAGCGGCTCATCACCGACCCCGACGACAGCGTTGCCACGCGGGTGAGCGGGCCCGTGGACCAATCAGTCTTCATCGGAGAAGGGGCGATCCAGTTCAACCTGACCGGCGCCAAGACGTGGAAGGGCTTTGGACCGTTCTTCGGCGGCGGCATCGGCTTCGCGATTGGGGACGAGACGCCACAGGACACGACCGGCTACAAGTTCGGCACGAAGTTCATGTTCGTGCCGTTCGTGGGCACGCGCTACTTCGTCAACCAGCACCTGCACCTGCGGGCGGAGGTGCGATGGCCGTTCTGGGAGATCTCGTACCCGGCCAGCTACGCTGACGAGCCGGACGAGGAACCGGGATCGTTCCCCGACTCCAACGCCCTCCGTCCCAACGCCGACCTCGACGAGTGGACGTCCAGCATCACGCTGCAGTTCGGCCTCGGGTACTCCTTCCGCTGGTGACCCTGCCCCTCCGGCCATGCCTGTCTCCCTGACCCGCACCGTCGGCTTCCACGCCTGGCACCGGTATCCTCCGGCCCCAAGCCACGACCACCAATACCGGTGCTCGGTGACCGTGTCCGGTGCGATCGATCCCGAATGGGGCGGGGTGATGAATCTGGCAGACCTGGATCGTCTCCTCCTCGAGGAGGTCGTCAAGCCGTTCGAGGGCAGGCATATTGATCGGGACGTGCCCCACTTTGCGCCGGGCCGCGCCCTGCCCACCTGCGAGGCACTGGCCTCCTGGCTGTACGATCGGATCGCGCCCCGGCTTCCCCGCGGCGTGCAACTCGACCGGGTGCGCGTCGCCGAGGACGACTCCCTGCATGCCGACTGCACCGGACCGACCTGAGTCTCCGCCGCCTGCCGGGCGACGAGCGCGCGGTGTGCCGTTGGCCGCCGTGGACGAAGTTCCGGTCTGGCTCGAGATCAACCACGTCCCGACCGTGACCTGGATGTGCACGCCCGAGCTGCTCGAGGAGCTTGCGCTGGGCTGGCTCTTCAGCGAGGGCTACGTGGAATCCTCGGATCAGGTGCATCTGCGCCCCTGCGCCACCGATCTGGGCTTCTGGGCCGAGGTGCCGCCGGAGCGGGTCGCGGCGGTCGCCGCCGAGCGGCGGCGGCCGGTGCTCGCGTCGGGCTGTGGCGCGGTCTCCACGCTGCTGGCCGACCCGGCAATGGTGCCAACGGAGCCGGCACGGGGGATGCCGCCGCCGGTGGAGCAGCTCCGCGTGCTCTTCAAGGAGCTGTTCCACGAGGGCGAGCACTATCAGGAGACCGGCGGGGTGCACGCCGCGGCGCTCACCGATGGCACATCCCTTCTCTTCCACGCCGAGGACATCGGCCGCCACAACGCGGTGGACCAGGTGCTCGGCGCCGCGCTGCTCGCGCGGACGCCGGTGGCCGGATTGGGCCTGCTGGTTACCGGGCGGATTTCGGCGGAGCTGGCGTTCAAGGCCGGCCGCGCCGGGCTGACGTACATCGCCACGCCATCGGTGCCCTCCACGCTCGCAGTCGAGATCGGGCGCCGCACCGGAATGGTGCTGGTGGGGCGCGCGGTGAGCGGGACTCCGCATCTCCACGTCCCCGAGAACGCCCGGTGACCGAGCTCTCCGAGGATCAGATCCGGCAGCACCTGATTGAGAGCCACCGGATCGCGGTCGTGGGGCTCAGC
>DASTCF010000018.1:0-5531 GCA_035711365.1 Gemmatimonadales bacterium | reverse complement strand
GCGGCCTGCACTTTCAGTTGCCGCCGGAGGCGGAGGCCAAGTACGTCCGCTGCACGCGTGGATCGATATGGGACGTGGTGGTGGACCTGAGACCCGAGTCGCCGGCCTATCGGAGCTGGTGTGCCATCGAGCTGCGCGCGGCCGAGGGCGCGGGACTCTTCGTGCCGGCAGGGTGCGCCCACGGCTACCAGACGCTGGAAGCCGATACCGAAGTCCAGTACATGATGTCCGCGCGGTATGCCCCGGCGCTGGCTCGCGGCGTGCGTTTCGACGACCCGCGCCTGGGTATCCGGTGGCCTCGCGAGGTTACCACGATTTCGGAGCGGGACCGCACCTGGCCGCTCCTCACCGACTGATTCGGAGCCTCGATGCCCGGCGTTGACACCGAGTTGGAGGCCCGGGAGGCCGCAGGCCGCCCGATCCGGGTGGCAATGTTCGGCGCGGGCGTTACCGGTCGAAGCGTGGCGCTCCAGTTGCTCACACCGGCACCGGGGATCCGGCTTGCAGCGATCTGCAACCGGTCGCTGGACAACGCGGCGCGGGCATTTGCCGAGGCCGGCGCGCCGAGCCCGCGCGCGGTGTCGTCGGCACGGGCCCTCGATGGGATCGTTGGTCGTGGAGGGTTCGCGATCACGGACGACCCCGGAGTGATTTGCGAGGCGGGTGAAATCGACCTCGTGCTCGAGGCGACCGGGACCATCGAATACGCCGCAGAGGTGGTGACGCGGGCGATCGCCGCGGGCAAGCATGTCGTGCTGCTGAATGCGGAGCTCGATTCGCTCCTGGGCCCGCTGCTCAAGGCGCGAGCCGACGCCTCGGGCGTGGTATTCACCGACAGCGACGGCGAAGAACCCGGGGTCGCCATGACCCTGCTTCGTTATCTCCGGGCTATCGGCCTCCGACCGGTGGCGGCCGGAAACCTCAAGGGCATGGTCGACCATTATCGCACACCGGAGACGCAGCGCGGCTTCGCCGAGAAGTACGGCATGGACCCGCGGAAGGCGACGTCGTTCGCGGATGCGACGAAGCTTTCGATGGAGTCCACGATCCTGGCCAATGCTTCCGGCTTCCGCGTCGCGCGTCGGGGCATGTATGGGCCGGCGTGCGCGCACGTGAACGAAATCGCCGGGCTCCTGCCCGCCGAGGTGATGCTCGCAGGCGGCCTCGTGGACTACGCCCTCGGCGCGGCGCCGTACACCGGCGCCTTCGTCGTCGTGCACGAGCCCAATCCGGCCAAGCAGGCTAACCTGGCCTCCTGCAAACTCGGCGATGGGCCATTTTACGTCTTCTATACCCCCTTTCACCTGCCACACGTACAGGTCGCCTCGTCCATCGGGCGTGCGGTCGTGCTGGGTGATCCAACGGTGGCTCCCAGCGGTGGGCCCGTCTGCGAAGTAGTAACAATCGCGAAGCGAGACCTCGGCGCCGGCGAGGTGCTTGATGGCGTGGGTGGCTTTTGCGCGTACGGTCTGATCGAGAATGCGGCCGCTGCCCGGCAGCAGGACGCTCTCCCAATGGGACTTTCCGATGGTAGCCGATTGCTCCGCAGCGTGCGTAAGGATGCACTCATCCGGCTCGCAGACGTTGACCGGCCGTCCGGTCGTCTCGCTGACCGCCTCTGGGAGGAGCAGAATGCCCGCTGGCCCATACCGGAGCTAGCCGCGGAAGGAGCGGCCCGATGAAGGTGATGCGGCGGATTATCTCAGGATGATCCCTCTCACGCTCCCGTCCCCACCGGGCCGGCCGCTCCGCCTGCTATGCCTCGGCGCCCACGCCGATGATCTCGAAATCGGTTGTGGCGGGACCGTGCTCCATCTGCTCGGCCGTGGTACGCCGGTCGAGGTGCGTTGGGTCGTACTGAGCGGCACCACAGAACGGCATCGCGAGGCGGGGGCGGGCGCGCAGCACTTCCTCGCGGGGGCTGCCGCCTCGGAGCTGATGCTGCGGAGCCATCGCGACGGGTACTTCCCGTACGAGGCGGCGTTGAAGGATTTCTTCGAGGAGCTCAAGGCCGGACCCGATCCCGACCTCATCCTGACCCACCACCGCGGCGACCGGCACCAGGACCACCGCACCGTGGCCGAGTTGACCTGGAACACCTGGCGGCGCCACCACATTCTCGAGTATGAGATCCCGAAGTACGAGGGCGACCTCGGCCACCCGAACGTCTACGTGCCACTCACCCGGGCGGAGGTGGACCGGAAGGTGGATGGCCTCCTGAGCGCATTCGGAAGCCAGCGGGACCGGCATTGGTTCGATCCCGAGACCTTCCGCGGTCTGCTGCGGCTCCGCGGGGTCGAATGCGCGGCGCCCGACGGCTATGCGGAAGCGTTCCACGGGCCGAAGATCCTGGTGGAGTGATCGAATGACGAAGCCGCGCCCCAGGCTGGGGGTAGGGGTTCCGGTCTTCAACGGCGAGCGCTACCTCGCGGAGACGCTCGATTCGCTCCTGGCACAGACGTACCAGGATTTCGTCCTCATTATCGGGGACAACGCGTCGACCGACCGGACCGAGGAGATCGCGCGGGCGTACGCGACACATGATTCACGAGTCGAGTATGTGCGGCACCCCAGAAATATCGGAGCAGCGCGGAACTACAACGACCTGTTTCACCGGGCCGGCACCGAGTACTTCCGCTGGCACGCCGCCGACGACATCTCGCTTCCCGAATACACCGCGCGGTGCGTGGAGGTGCTCGAGGCCGACCCCAGTGTCGTCCTGGCGTACTGCAAGACGATGGACATCGACCAGAATGGAAAGGAAATCGGACCGTACGAGGACCACGTGGACGCCTCGCAGGCGGAGGCGCGGGACCGGTTTCTGTACGTCATGCAACACCTCAGGCGCTGCAACGCGACCTACGGCGTGATGCGGTCGTCCCTTGCCGCCCGGACGCGATTGATGGAGACGTTCGTATCCTCGGACCTCTGCTTCATGGCGGAGCTGGCGCTCTATGGAAGATTCATCGAGGTGCCTGATCGGCTCTTCCTCCGGCGCTATCACACCGGAGCGTCGAGCGCGATGACGGAGGAGCAGCGCTGGGCCTTCTACAGCGCACGGCCAGCCGCGCCGACTCTCCAGACCCTTCGCCAGTTGTGGGGCTACTGGACGGCGGTCCTGAGGGCGCCGCTATCGGTCGGGGAAACGCTTCACCTGCAGGTGGACATGCTGAAGCGGGCCTACTGGGGAAAGGCCAACTACTTGAAGGAGGCGGCGAAGGTATTGCGGTACCATCTCAGGATCGGCCACGTCCGTTAATGCCGTTCCAACTTGTCGCGCCTGATGTCAGCAATGGATGAAGCCAACCGGGTCTTGAGAAACCGTCCGCCTCTACCTGACTTCAAATATCGCTCACGGCGATAGGCGTCATCTGCACTCAGGCAAGCCTCATAGTAGAGTAGCCTCAATGGTCGCCGCGGAGATGTGGATCGCACCCGTCCAGCCGCGTGGAGCCTGAGGCGCTTCCTCAGGTCACTGGTCGCGCCTATATAGAGTTTTCCGTCAGCACCACTCAACAAGACGTAGGTGTAGTGCACTCGGCGCTCGCCTCAGGTTGGTGGAACAAGTTGGAACGGCACTAGCGAAGCCCCTTGAGCCACCCGCGGAGCCTGTCGCCCAGCAGGCTCCGGGCAGCTTGCTTCACGTAGCCCTTCGCGTGGGCCGCGAGCTGCCCGGCCGAATCTCCTATCATTACCTCCACCACGATCGGCCAGTCGCGCGCCAGCGCGTCACGGAGCACGTCCTCCGCCCTTCCCTCGAGTCTCACGTGCTGTGCGCCCGCTGCCGCGGCCACGGCGGCGATATCGAGCCCGTCAAGCGACACCGCGTGCGCGTGACCGTATTCCCGGAGCTGCTGCTCCCGGATCAGGCCGAGCTGTCCGTCGTTCAACACGATGACGGCAACCGGCAGCCGCTCGCGCACCGCGGCGAGCAGTTCCAGCCCCGCCATCGCGAACCCGCCATCTCCGACCAGTGCCACGACCCGCCGCTGCGGCGCACCGATGGCGGCACCGACCGCCGCCGGGATGCCGAATCCCATTGACTGAAAGTCGCTCGGACACATGAGCCCGCGCGGGGCGAGCACGGTGAAGTGCCTGCGGGCGAGGGCTTGGTGCTGTCCCGAATCGGTGACGAGGATGGCATCACGCGGAAGGGCCGCGCGCAGCGCCCGGAAGAGCTCCGCGGGTGTCGTCACATCGGCATCCCGGATCCGAGGTTCGGGCCCACCTTCCCGGACCCTGCGTGCGGCATCGGTCCGGGCGGCGGCCAGCTCGCTCGGCACCCAGGTGGCCGCCGAGGGCGCTACCCCGGGCAGGCTCGTCACCAGGGACTCCAGCAACGCGGGCACGTCGGCCTGCATGAGGAGGGAGGCAGGGTAGTTGACGCCCAGTACCTCGGCGGAGGCATCCACGTGGACCAGCTTGTCGGGTGGAAGACGGAGCCGAAAGCCCCCGGTGCCGTTGTGGGAGAACTTGCAGCCGAGCGCCAGCACGAGATCCGCCGTGGCGATCAGGTCATTCACGCTCGCCAGGCCCGGCCCTCCGAGATCAATCCCTACCGCGAGCGGGTGATCTTCGGGCAGCGCACCACGCCCCGACAGCGTCGTCACCACGGGGGCGTTGAGCCACTCGGCCAGGCGTCTCAACGCGTAGGCACCGGCGACAGCACCCTGTCCCACGAAGAGCAGCGGACGCCGAGCCGTGCGAAGCCGAGCCAGGATCGCGGCGGCCGCGTCGGGGGCGAAGAATTCCGGCAGCGGCCGGATTGTCGCCGCGTTCAGCGAAGGCGACGTGAGTACCGCCGGGTTCACCTCGACCAGAACCGGCCCGGGCTCGCCGGAGGTCGCGGTGACGTATGCCTCCCTCAGGACCGACTCGGTCTCGTCCTCGCGATCGATCCGGAAGCGGCGCTTGACGACCGGAGCGGCCATCGCGGCCTGGTCGATTGCCTGCAGCTGAAAACTCCGGCCGCCATCCGGAGGCGGTGCGCCTGTGATGTGCAGGAGCGCCGCCGAGTCGTGCCTGGCCTCGGCGAGTCCTGTCAGCGCATACGTGAAACCGGGGCCAGGAATGGTAAAGAGGGCGGCCACCCGACCCGATGCGCGGTAGTAGCCGGCGGCCATGAAGGCGGCGCCCAGCTCATGCGTTGCCAGGATCGTCCGGAGGCGACTGGTGCGGAGCGCCTCGAAGAGCGGAACATTCTGGGTCCCGGGGAGCCCGAAGACCGTGTCGATCCCCAGCGACCCGAGGGCAGCACAGATTCGATCGGCGCCGGTGCTCATTCGGCCTCTCGCCTGAGGAGACTCTTCACGATCCGTTTCGCTTCCCCGCTACCCCGCTTCCCCGCCTGCCACATTTTCCAGCGCACGGTTCTTGGACTCTCGACCACATGGCACATCACGAGGTCCCCGCCGAGCTGGCCCTTGAAGTGAGTCACCGGGTTGAGCGCCGCATCGGTCAGGTCATTGGCCGTGAAGCCGGCGGCGGACAGCGCCTCGGCCGCGCGCCAGCGAAGGAAGGCATTGACCCCG
>DASTCF010000017.1:0-4332 GCA_035711365.1 Gemmatimonadales bacterium | reverse complement strand
CTCGCCGCCGGTGGTCACCCGCCCACGCAGGTCGAGGAAGAAGCCGGGCTGGAGCACGCCGTTCCTCACGATGCGGACCGTGCCTCGCTTTTCGACGATGAAGAGCCGGCTCGGGTCCTGCGGGGGCGACGTCACATACAGCGGGAAGGAGAGGCCGCCGGCCACGAGCTGCAGCTCAACCGGCGCCTCACCCGGCTCCGGCCCCGTCAGACCGCCGGTCGAGCAGGAGAAGTAGACCGTGAGGGCCAGCAGGCCGGTCAGGGACAGGTTCATACCTCAAGATATCGGGGCTCCAGACGGGCGCTACCGTCAGCGGGTCAGCGGGTCAGCGGGTCAGCGGGTCACTCCTCGCTCCTTGCCGCAGCCGTTCCAGGCGCTCCAACTGCGTGATCGTCACGGTGATCGCGCCGAATTCCTCCTCCACCTTGCCTCGGAAGAGAAACGGCCCCTGGTCGAACAGGACGTGCCCCCGCTCGTGATAGATGCGGGGGAAGAGCACCGTCTCGATCAGGCCGTGTCCATCGTCGAAGGTGGCGAATTCCATCGGCTCGTCCCTGGCCGTGTGTACCGGCTTGGAGGTGGTGAGCATTCCGGCCGCGACCACGATCTGCCCGGTGTGGCGGGGCAGGTCCGTGCTGCGCACCAGCCGGAAGCGGCGGAGCTGCTCGGTATAGAGATCCATCGGGTGCTGCGCCGTGAGGAAGCTGAGGGCGGAGTACTGATCCCGGCGCTGGCGGTCGGGGGTGTACTCGGGGAGGATGGGCGGATGGGCGGATGGGCCGATGGACAGTGTGTCATTCCGCCCATCTGCCCATCTGCCCATCTGCCCATCCACCTTCCACAGCATCATCGGCCGCGTCATCCCGCCCGCGATGCTGTCGCAGGCCCCGGCCTTGATGAGGATCCGGAGATCTTCAATCGAAAGGCCCGCGCGCCCCTGGAGATCCGCTAGGTCTCGATAAGGCGCTACGTACGACCGTGCTTCCGCGCTTCCCCGCATTCCCGCTTCTCCACCGGACTCCTTCCCCGCGTCCCCGCTTTCCCGCTTCCCCACGATCCGTTCCGCGCCCTCGGCCGAGAGTCCCTTGATGAACTGGAAACCGATCCGCACCTCCCGGCCGTGTCCCGTGGTGCGGAAGTCGCTCGCATTCACGTCCGGCGGCAGGATGGTGAGGCCCATCCGCCGGGCCTCCGCCACGTAGGCGAACGGGTGATAGAACCCGCCGCCGTTGGCCAGGACCGCGGCCATGAACTCGGCCGGGTAATTGGCGCGGAGGTAGCAGGCGTGCTGGGCGACCTGGATGTACGATGCGGAGTGTCCTTTGCAGAAACTGTAGCCGGCGAAGGACATGATCATCTCCCACACCAGCTTCGTCGTCTCGACATCCCGGCCGAGGGCGAGCGCCCCCTGGAAGAACTCCTCCGCGTAGGCGGCGAGCTGCTTGACCGGCCGCTTCTTCTGCAGCGACTTGCGCAGTCCGTCGGCAGTGGCGAGCGGCATCCCCGCATAGACCGCGCAGACGTTCACTACGTCTTCCTGGTAGACCATGATGCCGAACGTGCCGGCGAGCGTGTCCCTGAGCACGGGGTGGAGAGGGGCGTAGGGCTTGCCGTGCAGCCGCTGGAGGTACTCGCGGATGAAGCGGTTGGAGGCAGGCCGGATGATGCTGGTATTGAGCACGAGGAGCTCGAAGCTGTCGGCGCGCGATTTGGCGCACAGCATGCGGGAGGCGGGGCTCTCGGTATAGAAGACGCCCATCGTCTGGCCGGTCCGGAAGAGCGCCTTCGTGGCGGGATCGTCGCCCGCGTCCTGCGAGGTGTAGTCGATCAGGCGGCCGGTGTTGCCGTGCACCGCGGTGATGGCGTCGCGGATCACGGCGAGCGAGCGGTTGCCGAGCAGGTCGATCTTGATCAGGCCGGCGTCTTCCGCGCCGTCCTTCTCGAACTGGATTACGGGCACGGGCAGGTCGGGAAAGCCGTCGAGCTGCTTCGCGGCGCGCTCGAGCGGGACGTAATCGGTGAGCGCGGTGGGCACGATGACGACGCCGCCCGGATGCAGCGAGAGGTGGCGCGGCACCCCGACCAGCGGCTCGGCTTCGCGGGCGAAGCCGCGCCAGGCCGCAGGCAGGTCGAGGCCGCTGAAATTGGGATGACTCATGATCATGTCGTCGAGCGGCTGCTCGTCGGGATACCACGGAATGCGGCGGGTCACCTCGCGGATCTCGCCGGCCGGGCGGCCGTGCACCTTGGCCACCTCGCGCAGCGCGCCGCGCAGCCGGAAGCAGTTGTGGTTGGCGACCATCGCGGCCCGGGGCCGCGGATAGCGCTGGAAGACGTACGCCAGCACCCGGTCGCGCTCGTCCCACGGGAAGTCGAGGTCGATGTCCGGCGGGTCGGTCCGCTCGGGATTGAGGAACCGCTCGAAGAGCAGCCCGGCGCCGAGCGGCTCGACGTGGGTGATGCCGAGGCAGTAGCTCACCACCGAATTGGCGACGGAGCCGCGGCCGCAGTGCGTGGGGCCGTGCTGGACGATGTCGCGCACCACGAGGAAATAGTCGGCAAAGCCCTTCAGGCCGATAATGCCGAGCTCCCGCTCGAGGCGGTCGCGCGTGACGGGCGCGACGGTGCCGTAGCGCCGCTCCGCGCCCTCGTATGCCAGGACGCGGAGCCGCTGGAAGGCGTCATCGGTGTCGGCGAATCGGGGCGCCACGATCCGGCCCACGGGGATCCGGTACCGGCAGCGGTCCGCGATCTCCGCCGTGGCGTGGAGCGCCTCGGGGCAATCCGGAAAGAACCGCTCGAGATCGGAGGCCGGGCGTAACCACGCCTCGGAGGGGCGAACTTCGGGTTCGTCCTTCCGCCGGCCATGGTCGGATTCCAGCGCCGCGATCGTCGTGTTCCGGCCGATCGCCACCAGGAGCCGGTGGCGGGCCCAGTCCTCCGGGTGCGCGAAAGCCACGGCATTGGTGACGGCGGCGGGCAGGCCAAGCCGCCGCGCGGCCGCGAGCACTGCGTGGCGTGCCTTACCGGGGACCAGCTCGGCGTAAAGGTCCCCCGGTCCGCTCGCCGCGCGGACCTGCTCGAGGAACGGGATTGAGCGCGAGAGCAGAATCATTCCTGCGCGGTCCTGAGCAACGATCTCCGCCAGCGATATCGCTCTGCCCGTCCGCCCATCTGCCCATCCGCCCATCTGCCCATCTTTCCAGTGAATCTCCGTAATCGCCCGACACACCGCCGCCCAGCCCCGCTCATCGGTCGCGAGCGCGACCGCCTCCTGGTCCTCCAGTGTCAGATGGGCGCCGAGGATCGGGCGGATGCCGGCGGATTCGGCGGCCTCCTGGAACTCAATCGCGCCGTAGACCCCGTTGGTGTCGGTGCAGGCGAGGGTGTCGAAGCCGCGGGCGAATGCAGCACTGATGAGCGCTTCCGGACACGAGGCCCCGAAGCCGAAGGAGAAGTGGGTGTGGACGTGGAGATGGACGAAGGACATTGGTCAACCACGAGAAGGACTGAGGAACGAGGACTGAGGACTGAGACGACGCGTCGTTGCCCTCAGTCCTCAGTCCTCAGTCCTCTTTTCCAGGCGGGTTCCAACCCGGCAACGACCCGATAGATCGGACAGCTTTTCGCATGCGCGCCGGGGAGGTAGCCGGTGCTGATCAGAAACTCGCCCACGATCTCGCCACCGGTGAAGCGGAAGGTCTTCCGGAACAGCGCGACCCATTCCGTCTTCGGGCGTGGGTGGTGGGCATCGAGCCAGGCGGCGAATCCTCCGTGCGAGGCGCGCAGCTCCAGCAGGCGCTGCGCATTGGCGATGGCGGCATCGATCTTGAGCCGGTTTCGGATGATGCCGGCGTCGGCTAGGAGCCGCCGCCGCTCGCGGATCCTGTACCGTGCCACCACGGCGGGATCGAATCCGTCGTACGCCTGGCGGAAGGCCTCGCGCTTCTTGAGAATGGTGAGCCAGCTGAGTCCGGCCTGGTTGATCTCGAGTATCAGGCGTTCGAACAGCTCGGCATCCTCCCGGAGCGGGAAGCCGTATTCCGTATCGTGATACGGCCCGTGCCACTCGTGGCCGGACGCGATATCGCAGTAGGTCTGGGCCATCAGGGGGCTCCGTGTCTTACGCTCGCCGGCGGTGGGTCGCCGGACACTCCACCAATGTGGCCTCTGGACCCACCGCTCGGCTCGTGCCACCTTCGGCCCATCTGCCCATCTGCCCATCTGCCCATCTGCCCATCTGCCCATCTGCCCATCTGCCCATCTGCCCATCTGCCCATCTGCCCATCTGCCCTGCCTATTTCCCTTGCACAACACTCCTCGTGCCCCACC
>DASTCF010000016.1:0-20334 GCA_035711365.1 Gemmatimonadales bacterium | reverse complement strand
TTGCGCAGCACGCTCAGGTGTGATCGCATGACCTGCAGTTGCCAGGCAAGCATGAAGCTGTCCACCCGCGTCGCGACGAGCGGGATGACCTGGTGCAGCAGCTCGAGATCCTCCCGCCGGAAGAGCCCCGGGCCCAGGCCGCCGAGGAAGAGGTAGCCCGCCACCCTGCCCTGGCTTACGAGGCGGACGGCGAGCACCGAGCGGATCGGATCGACCTCGCTTCCCTGCCCTGCCGGGCCTCCGACGCCGGGCGGCCCCGGACACCAGACCGTTGCTCCGAACGTGTCCGTGTCCTCCACGAAGAGTTCCTCGGCATCTCCGAAAGCCATGGCCGGGTCGAAGCGGTGCTGCGAGACCACGTGGGCCGGATCCGACCAGAAGGTCCCGTGGCCGTGGCGGTCGAAGCGGTAGTGTTCCTGGCCCGAGGCGTCGGGCACAAGGATCTGCAGGCGGTCATGCGGCAGAAGCGGCTGCAATGCCCGGCTCACCAGTTCGGCGAAATCCCGGGGGGTGCGGGTCGTTGACTCGGTGAGCCCGAGAGTGGCGAGGAGTGTGTTGAGGTCCGCGAGCTTCCGGCCGGGCTCATTCTTCCGGCGCTGGGGGACATCCTCATCTTCGCCTTCGGTGACGCGCCCCCACTGGCGCGCGATCCGGGCGAGCGGCGGCCCGAGCGAGTCCGCGACGCTCCGCAGCAGGACGGCATGCGGCAGTTGATAGACTCCGCCGCGCAGGTCGGCGAGCAGCATCAGGCCGACGTCGCGATCGCCGTGCGGAATCGCCATGCAGACGACCGACGGGTATCCCGCGGCGCGGATGCGCTGCTCCAGCGTGTACAGCTGATCCTGGCCCAGGTGCGGGGACGGCAGAGGCACCTGCAGGTTGTCCTGTGCGAGGGCCGCCGGCCCGATCAACACGGCCCCGTGGTCGGGCGGATAGAGCCACAGCGCCATCAGGTCGTGCGGCAGGTCGGGTGCAAGCAGCCCGGACAGCGCTTCCTGCCAGGTCTCAAGCGCGAGCGGATCCCAGGTGTCGCCTCGAAGCCGAAGGAGAGGCACCCGAATCTCGGGAGCCTCTTCGTCGGCAGAGTCACCGAAGGGAGGGAGCTGCTCTGGCGGTTCACTCATACCAACGCACCAGTGCACTTTGCATGCCCTTCGCCCGGCACTGTACATCCAAGCAATTGACCGAGAATGACTTAAACGGGAATACCTTCGGTCATTCCGACGTTCCGTCCTTCCGTCGTATACCGCAAATCCCTGCAGAGCAATCACTTCGGTATTCGTCCCCAGAATTACTTGACATACCCCTACCCCCTATGGTATTTTCATGCCGGCCCAACTCGGCGCGGCCGTCGAATTGAGAAGCTCCCAACGAGATGAGTATTACAAGCTACTACTAGAGAAAATGACCCCACTCACCCTGCACATCGAAGGCATGTCCTGCGGACACTGCCTGAACGCCGTCAACAAGGCGCTTCGAAGCCTGGATGGCGTCGAGATTCAGTCGGTCCAGATCGGACGGGCAGAGGTCCGATTCGACGAATCGCGCCTCAACCCCGATCGGATCGCCGCCGCGGTCACCGCCGAGGGCTATCGTGCCTCCATCCAGCCCAGCGGTTGAGCGCGCCACGATCCCGGTCACCGGGATGACCTGCGCCTCCTGCAGCGCGCGGGTGCAGCGCTCGCTGGAGCGCGCGCCCGGTGTCGCGGCGGCGAACGTCAACCTGATGACCAATTCCGCCACCGTCGAATTCGATCCCGGGCAAACCTCGCTCGAGGGACTGGTCGGCGTCATCCGGGAGACCGGCTATGGCGCGGAGCTCCCCGCCCCACCCGACCTCGCGAGCGAAGCCGAGGCGGCGGAGGCAGTGCGCCACGAGGCCGAGCTCGACATTCTGCGCCGAAAGGTGCTGTTCAGCGCGGGAGCCGGCGTCCTCGCCATGCTGATTGGCGTGCCACTCGGAGCGGCCGCCGCGCAGCACGGCGCTGCCGATCCCCTGATGGGCCTGATGGCGCCGGTGGAGCGCGCCCTCCGCGCGGTCGCCCCCGGACTCTTTGGCGTCCCGGCCGACGCGTGGCGCGTCATCCTGCTCGCCCTCACACTTCCCGTCGTCTTCTGGGCGGGTCGGCACTTCTACGTGCGAGCGTGGTCGGCCGCGCGCCACGGCGGCGCCGACATGAACACGCTGATCAGTGTCGGCACCGGCGCCGCGTTCCTCTTCAGCATTGCGATGACCGTGGGCGCCCCATGGTTCGTCGCCCGCGGGGTGGATCCGCACGTCTATTACGAGGCGGTCATCTGGATCATCGCCCTCATCCTGCTCGGCAGCTTCCTCGAGGAGCGCGCCAAGGGCCGCACCTCCGCGGCCATCCGGCGCCTGGTGTCGCTCCGGCCGCAAACGGCCCGTGTACTCCGAAACGGTGAGACGGTCGAGATTCCGCTCGGGCAGGTCCGCGTGGGCGACGAGCTCCTGGTCCGTCCGGGAGAGACGATCCCGGTGGACGGCGTCGTCGTCGACGGCTCCAGCACGGTGGACGAGTCGATGCTGACCGGAGAGCCGGTGCCCGTGGCCAAGGGGCCCGACAGCTCCGTGGTCGGCGGCACGCAGAACCGGCTTGGCGCATTTCGGTTCCGCGCCACCCGCGTGGGAGCGGATACGGTGCTCGCCCAGATCGTCCGGATGGTGCGTGAGGCGCAGGGCACCAAGGCGCCGATCCAGAAGCTCTCGGATCGCGTCGCGGCGGTGTTCGTACCGGTCGTGATCGTGATCGCGCTCGTGACCTTCGCCGTCTGGCTCCGATTCGGCCCTGAGCCGCAGGCCGTGCGGGCCCTCGCGGCCGCCGTCACGGTGCTGATCATCGCGTGTCCGTGCGCGATGGGCCTCGCGGTGCCGACCGCTGTCATGGTCGCGACCGGCCGCGGGGCAGAGCAGGGGGTGCTGATCAAGGGCGGCGACATTCTGCAGCGCGCCGCCGAGCTCGACACCATCGTTCTCGACAAGACCGGCACCGTGACCGATGGACGCCCCGCGGTCACCGCCATCCGCACCGCCAACGCGGTCGATGAAGCCACGGTGCTCGCCGCCGCCGCCACCCTCGAGCGCCTCAGCGAGCATCCGCTCGGCGAGGCGATCGTTGAGGCCGCGCGGGGCAGGGGTATCCCGGTCGAGGATCCCGAGGCGTTCCAGGCGGTGCCGGGGAAAGGCGTGATCGGCAGCGTGCGAGGGCAGGGGGTACTCGTGGGGAATCGGGCCCTCCTCGCGGACTTCGCCCTGGAGCCCGGTCCGCTCGGGGCGGCGGCCGATGCACTCGCCGCCGACGGCGCGAGCCCCGTGTTCGTCGCGATCGGCGGCCGGATCGCCGGGCTCATCGCCGTGGCGGATCCGATCAAGCCATCGAGCGCCGAGGCGGTGCGGCGCCTTCGGGCGATGGGACTCGACGTGGTGATGCTCACCGGCGATGACCGCCGCACGGCGGAGAGCGTCGCGCGGCAGGTGGGAATCTCGACCGTCGAGGCCGAGGTGTTGCCGGACCAGAAGCTCGAGGTGGTGCGCCGGCTGCAGGGGCAGGGCAGGGTGGTCGCGATGGTGGGAGACGGTCTGAACGACGCCCCGGCCTTGGCGCAGGCCGATGTGGGGATCGCCATCGGCACGGGCACCGACGTGGCGATCGAGGCCGGAGATGTGACGCTGATGCGTGGGGACCTGCTCGGCGTCCCGGCCGCGATCGCGATGGCGCGCCGGACGTTCGGGGTCATCAAGCAGAACCTGTTCTGGGCCTTCATCTACAACGTGATCGGCATCCCCATCGCGGCGGGCGTTCTCTATCCTTCGCTCGGATTGCTGCTCACGCCGACGATGGCCGCGGCGGCGATGGCGGTGAGCAGTGTCTCGGTGGTGAGCAACAGCCTGCGTCTCCGCCGGGCATGAACGCCCGCGGCGTCATCCTGAAAGGAATGCCATGATCGAATCGGAGTATTCTCCCTGCGCCTGCGCCCGTCCCGGGGACGGCGAGCACGCCGTTGCCGTGGATCCGGAGCGCAAGGCGTCGGCCGTGACGCGCCTGCGCCGGATCGAGGGCCAGGTGCGCGGGCTGCAGAAGATGGTGGAGGAAGAGCGCTATTGTGCGGACGTGCTCACCCAGATCGCGTCGGTGCACGAGGCCCTGCGGGGCGTCGGCCGGCTGCTGCTTCGGAATCACCTCGAGCATTGTGCCGCGTCCGCCATTCGCTCGGACGACCCCGCCCAGGCCGACGCGATGTACGACGAGCTCGTGGAATTGATGTACCGGAACGTCAGGTAGCCGGGACCTTGACGACAGGATGGGACGTGGTGGTCCGGGAAATGACCCAGGCCATGTCCCGCTTCACCGTGCGCGCGGACCCGAAGATGACAAGCCCGCCCAGAAAGGCGGCCGCCGGCAGGACGAGGATCGCGCGATCGAGGCCGAAGCTGTCCGACAGGGTGCCGACCAGCGGCAGCGCGATGGCGTCGCCGGCCAGGTGGATGAACAGCAGATAGCCCCCCATCACCGTCGCACCGATCCGGGCCGGCACCACGTCGAAGATCGCCGCCGCCATCGGGCCGTTGTACCACGTGAGACAGAAGAAGGCCGCGGCGAATACCGGCACGAAGAGTTCGAGGTCGCGGATGGTCAGCAGCCAGAGCGCGAGGGCGCCGCCGATGGTGTGGCCGACACCGGTGACGAGCACCCGGGCCTTCTCGGTGTAGCGCCCCAGCCACTCCGCCACGACACCGCCGAAGAGCGTGCCCGCCGTTCCCGAGATCAATCCCCACTTGCCGAGCAACACCGCCGATTCCGCAGGTGTCAGCCCCAGCTCCCGCGCGGTGAACGTCGGCGCCCAGCCTACAAGCCCGTTGTTGCCGAACGAGATCAGCGCGCCCCCGATGAACATGAAGACGAGCGACGGCGTCCGCATGACGGTGTGCACCGCGCCGATGATCTCGTCCCACGTGGTGCTGACCCCTCCAACGAAGGCCGACTCCTCCAGACCCTGCGCGCGGATCTTCTGAACCCAGAATACGATGTTGACGGCGAGCCCAAGTGTGATCCCGATCGCGAGGGCCGCCGCATCCAGGCTTGAATCGGCGCCATAGACGCTGTGGAGCACGAGCGCCGCCACCCCGCCGATGTAGGCCCCGACGAGCAGCGGCACGCATTGCTCGAGCAGCTTGAAGAGCCCGATTTCGAACTGGCGAAGCGACCGGCGCACGGAAATCGGCGCCGGCGGCCGCGTGGGGTCGCGGAGGCGCGCCACGAGCACCGCCAGCACGAATCCCGGAACGGCCGCGACGAAGAACGCCCCCCGCCACCCCCAGATTTGCTCGATGGCCCCGCCCAGCAGGATGCCGAGCACACCACCGAGCGCAATCCCCGAGGCCAGCAGGCTCATGGCGATCGCGCGGCCCCGGCCCGGGTAGTAGTCGGCGACGAGCGACTGGGCTGCCGGCCCGTAGGCGGCCTCGCCAATGCCGACCGCCGCCCGGAAACTGAACATCTGCCAGAAGCCGCGGGCGAGCCCGCTCAGCGCGGTACTGAGGCTCCAGAGGAAAACTCCGCCGGCGATCACCGCCCGACGGGAACGGAGGTCGCTCAGCACGCCCAGGGGCAGCGCCGCCACGGAGAAGACGATGATGTAGGCCGAGCCGACCCAGCCGAGCTGGGCATCGGAGAATCCAAGGTCGCGCTTGATCGGCTCGAACAGCGCGAAGATGATGTTGCGATCGAGATAGTTGAGGAGGTTGAGGAGCGCGAGGAGGCCGAGCGCGTACGCGCTATAGGCCCGCGAGGGCGTGGTCGGGAGCGGCGGGCTAGCGCCCACCGCCGCCCTCCTTCGCTTCATCGGCCCGCCGGTCCCGGAAATCGACCGCCGCATGGTATTCCTGCACCAGGCGGCCCATCATCGCGTCGCGGCGGTCGTACAACCGCTTGAGCGGCCGCGGCGCCACCCGAGCCAGCGCGTAGGCTGTGAGCAGCGGGAGCGTCAGCGTGTTGTCCGCATACACGACCACGGTGCCCGGCAACTGATCCGGATCGATCTTGCCCCAGCTCACCGCCTCATTCGGAGTGGCGCCGGAGAGCCCGCCGACGTCGGGACGGGCGTCGGTCATCTGGAGGAAGTAGTCGTGGCCGCGCTCGTCGATGCCGAGCACTTCCTGAATCTGCGGCTCGGTCTGCAGAATGAAGTTCTTGGGGCTCCCGCCGCCGGCGATCAGCACGCCGCTCTTGCCGCCCGTCCGCTTGGCCTCGAGCACGATGGCCGCGGTCTCGTTGACGTCCGCGCTCACGTCGAACCGAAGCCGGCTTCCCGCCAGCGCCTGCTCGGCGACGTTCATTCCGATGGAGCTGTCGCCGGGCGACGAGGTATAGATCGGCACCCCGAATTCGTGGGCGGCCGACAGGACGGAGCGCCGGGAGAGGCCCAGGGCCCGTTCCCGTTCACGGACATACCCGCCGAGCAGGTAGTGATACTCCGCGGTGCTCATCGAGCGCTGGAATTCGTCGCGGGCCGACACTTCCCGGACGAAGGCGTCCGTGGACAGCAGCACGCTGTAATCGAAGAAGATGTCATAGATGCGGACCACGCCCTTGTCGCGGAGTTCGACGTCGTCGGCATCGTGGCGGCCGCGGTGGAGCGCCAGGCCCAGCGCGAAGTGGGCATCGTGATACAGGTTGGCTCCGGTCGAGATGATCCAATCGACGAACCCGGCCTCCATCAGCGGAATGAGCACGCTCATCCCGAGGCCGGCCGGCGTCATCGCGCCGGTCAGGCTCATCCCGACCGTCGTATCGGCGTGGAGCATCCGCTGGGTGAAGAGCAGGCACGCCTCGCGGAGCCGGCCGGCGTTGTAGGCCAGGAAGGCGTTGTCGATCAGGTCGGCGGCGGTCTCCCTGCCGCTGATCGCCTGGGGATCGATCCGCTGACCACGCAGGTACGGGGCCGAGGGACGGGTCATGCCGTGCTCCGGAATCGCGGTTGAATCATCAGGCCCGCTTCGCGCGGGCTTCCAGGACGATCCGCACCGCCTCCGCCGGATCGTCGGTCACGTGAAAGAGCGTGAGATCCGAAGGATCGATGTTCCTGGCCCCGAGGACCGTGCGGGACAGCCAGTCCACCATCCCGCTCCAGTACTCCCGGCCGAACAGCACGACCGGGAAGGACTTCACCTTGCCCGTCTGGATGAGGGTCAGCGCCTCGAAGAGCTCGTCGAGGGTGCCATAGCCGCCGGGAAAGACGATGAACGCCGTGGCGTACTTCACGAACATCGTCTTCCGCACGAAGAAGAATTTGAACAGGAGGTTCTTCGTCAGATAGGCATTGGATCCCTGCTCGAAGGGCAGTTCGATGTTGCACCCCACCGAAACGCCGTTCCCGTCGCGCGCGCCGCGGTTGCTGGCCTCCATGATCCCCGGCCCCCCGCCCGTGAGGACGGGGATTCCCTGGAGCGCCAGGAGCCGTGCGGTCTCGACGGCCCGTTTGTAGTGCGGATCGTCGGGTTGGGTCCGGGCCGAGCCGAAGAAGGACACTCCGTCCCGGATCTCTGCGAGATTGTCGAAGCCCCACACGTACTCGCCCATGATCCGAAGGACGCGCCAGGAATCGCTGATGCGGAGCGAGTCGGCGCGCAGTCGCTCCTCCAGCGTGGAAAACCGCTGGAAAAGCAGTTCGTCCTCGGTCGGCGCGCGACCGGGGATGACGGCCGGTGGAACGGTGTGTTCAGCGCCCATGCGTCAGGCACTCCAGGAGGGCCCGATGATCATCGGGCACGTTGTAGAAGTAAGGCGAAACCCGCACGTGGCCCGGCCGCGCATCGGCGATGAATCCGGCGTCCGCCAGCCGGCGTACGGCGGCCGGCGGATCGTCGAACGGCAGCATGACGATGCCGCTCCGTTCCGGCGCGTCCGGTGCCACCCGGGGCTCGAATCCTGCGGCGCGGGCCGAGTCGATCAGGTCTTCCGTCAGCACCCGCGTCGCCGCGCGAATATCCGGGGCGCCGATCTCCTCCAGCAGCTCGAGCCCGCCCAGTTGCGCGTAAACGGGCATCATGGGCGGGGTGCCGGTCTCCAGCCGCCGCGCGTCGTCGTGCAGCTCGAGCGCGCGGGCATCGAACCGGAATTGCTCGCGATGCGCGAACCATCCGGTGACCGATGGCTCCAGCCGAGGGAGCAGGTCCGGCCGCGCATACAGGAACGCCACGCCCGACCCGCCCAGGAGCCACTTGAGGCCGCCCCCGCAGTAGAAGTCCACGTCGAGCGCACGGACGTCCACTGGAATCTGCCCCGCCGCCTGGTAGCCGTCCACCAGGAGCAGCGCCCCCTGACGGTGCGCGACATCCGCCAGCGTCCGGACGTCCTGGATGGCCCCGCTGGTGAAGAACACATGGCTCGTCGCGACGAGCGCCGTGCGGCCGTCCACCGCCCGCTCGACGTCTTCGAGCGGGACCCTGGTCCCGTCGGGGCTCTCCACCACGACGACTTCCACGCCATCCCCCCGGCGCGCCAGCCACTGATAGGCGATCGTCGGGAAGTCGAGGCTCGTGACGACCACCCTGGGCCGCGACCGATAGTCGAGCGTGGACGCCGCGACGCCAAGCGCGCTGGAAATGCTGGGATGGAGCGCGATCGAGCTGGGCGCCGCCCCGATCAGGCGGCCGTACCGGGTCCGGAGCTCCTCGAGCGCCGCCCACCACACGTCGTACCAGGCCGAAGCCCCGCGAGCCTCCCACAAGTCGAGATACTCATCGACTCGCGCGCGGGAGCGGCGCGACAACGCGCCGAGCGAACAGCTGTTGAGGTAGATGCACCGCTCGAAGATCGGAAACTCGGCGCGATAGCTGGCCGGAGGGCGAGGCATGCCGGGCAATATAAGGACGGCACGACGGAAGGACGGCACGACGGGACGGGAGAGAGAAAGCCAGTCGGTCCGCCTGACCGCCTGTCCGCCCTTTCCGTCCGCCTTCAGGTCTTCGCGGTAATGCAGGGGGCCGAGGCGTCACGGCTGATGTTGTATGGGTACACCGTCCCAACGCAAACGCGGTACGTTCGGCCGACCGGGACGCCGGAAATCACCAGCGAGGTCGAGGAGGTCTCGTAGGGCATGCTCCGTCCTTCGACAGTCACCCGATATTTCTCGACGTTGGGCACCGCCCCCCAGGTCAGGAGGAGATCGGTCATCCCCGACGCCGGGGAGGACTGAACCGAGTACTTCAGGCCCGCCGGATGCTTGAACCGGGCGGAGACCACGCTGGCCGCCGGGCTCGGCGCGGAGACGGTGGTTCCCGTAGGGCTGGTGAAGACGGCGTAGACCCGGTACGAGTAGGACTCGGCCGGGCTCACCGGCGCATCGTGGTAGACGCCGGTGGGACCGTCGAGAAACTGGCCGGCCTCGCCTTCATGGATGGTCTGCTCGGGCGCCGTGGCGCTGAGGCGGGTCACCCGGTACCCGTGCGCGTTCGGAACCGACGAGAAGGTAAGCCACACCTGCCCGGGAACGCTGCTCCCCGCCGTGAGCGCTGCCGGCCCCGCAGGCAGGGCACCCTGCACGGGGTCCTCCGTCGGGACGCGGCGCACCTGCGCCGCCAGCAGGACCGCCGTGGCGGCGAGGAGGAGCAGGGAGGGAAGGCCGCGCCTCATGGACGCCTCACCACGGGTTCAGGATGGCGGTGGGGGGTTGTCACGACGTCCCGGTGGCCGCCAATGGTGCGACGAACAGCAGCGAGGACAAGAGGGCGGATCATGGTGACCCGTAGCGGTGGTTCCGGCTCGTTCTGCTACGCCGGCGGGAAGGCCGGTTGAGCCGCGTCCCACTCGAGCCGCATGACTTCGTCCTGCCTGACCCCCGCCGGGATTCCATAATCGGGTCCGAAATCGATCTGAATGGCGGCGAACGGCCCTACGTCCGGTCGACTCGGATCGGGTGAAGGGAAGGTCTCGGCGCCATCCAGGAGGCCGAAGGTGACCGCGAGGTCGACGGTCGAGGTGGACTCGGGACACTCCACGACCATGACGAACGGCATCGGAGGGAGCACGCCAAGCCCGAGGCCGAGTGCCCCGGTCCTGGTTCCGCCGTCAACCTTGAGCCAGGCCGCCAGGATTCGGTCGAGGCCTGGCCCGTTCGCCACGGACACGAAATCGGCCTGGCCTTGCCAGGACACGAAGCAGTCGCTATCGGTAGGCACCTGGCCGCTGGCGGTGAGGGGCGCTTCGGAATCCCGGGTGGCAACCGCACCCCGCGTGGGTTTGCGCAGAGTGCCCTGCGGAGTGTCGCGGTACTCACCGACATCCGCCCGGAACCGGAGATAGACCGGGCCATCGACCTGGAGTCCCGGCAGGGACGCGAAAGCGAACTTGTAGCGCATCGGGACCGTCCACTCGGTGATCTGGCGGACATTGCTCTTTCGGCCAGCAACCAGCACGAATACGTCTCCCGCCGCGCCGGACCCCGACGGGGGTAGGTCGCACACGATCTCGCTCTTGTTCCAGGTAACGATCGCCGCCTCGAGCCCGCCGATCATCACCGTGGGCATGTCGCCCGGCGGGTCTACAAACACGCCCCGGAGAACGGCCTGATCGTCGTACTCGTTGATCAGCACGTACGCCAGCCACGGCGCGGTCTCGTCGCCCCCGCCATCGTCGCCCAGGCCCGTGCTGTCGTTGCCGCCACACGCCCAGACCCCTGAGGCCGCGAGCACGCCGCCGGCCGCCAGGCGCAGGAACTCCCGGCGATCGTAGCGCGGTCCAGGGGACGACTGACTATCTGGGCCCATATCGGATGTTCCAGCTCGTCCTGATGTCCACCGGATGGATCGTCCCATCCTGTGCCATCGCCGCATAGTGGTCCGGAAGCCAGGGATCTTCCTCCGGCGAGATCCGTTCGAACCAGCGGTGCAGCTCCCGGCCCGCCAGCCGGGTGCGGTCCCTTGGATTATCCAGCTTCCCCCGGATCAGAAAGCGGCTCGGCGACCACTCGTTCTCCAGCGTCTCGGGTGGTGGCGGGCGCAGCACGCTGTTGCATCCGTCCTGAATCGAGGTGGATTCGATCGAGCGGTGTTTCTCCGGACCCAGCCGCACGAGGATCGTGTACTCACCGTTGGGCTGGAGCTTGACGTCGACGCTCGCCCTCCCGGAGATCCCAGCATTGGGTCCGGCCGACGGATCGTCCGCGTCGGCATAGTCAGTGTTGGTGGTGATGATTGTGGTGCAGGTCTCGGTTCGGATGGTCTGCGTCATGGTGACCGATCCTTTGACCTGAACCTTCGTCTCGTACTGCCCGTTGGCAAACCGAACCGTCACTTCGCGACTGCCGCTCTGTTTCACCCGCAGCTCCTGAACGGTTCCCGGGTTATAGGTTCGGTCGCTTTCGATCGTTTCGGTCCTGACGATGGTTCCTTCCCGCTCGCAGACGGCAAAGCCATCGTCCATCCACCGGGCCGCCGCAACCAGGAACGTGTCCTTCGGCATGGATGGAGGAGCTGCCTCTGGGTCCTCGTGGGCTCCGCCACTCCGGCCAACGAATCCGAGGTCGATCAGAAAGTCGGTCTGGAGATGATCCATGAACTCCTGCTTCCCGCGGTTCGCGACACGATCCGCCATCTGGTCGCACAATTCCTTATTTGTCTTGTGGACGAAGCCTGTCCCCGCCTGCTTGACGAACCAGACCGCTTGAGGAGCGGTCTTCCAGTCGTCTTCGCTTTCGACGTTGGTGTTGTTGGCCTGTGTGTGGCATCCTGACCTGGTGCAATTGTCCCCCGGATCCATCTGCCCGCCCTCATGGCTTCGATTGGTGAAGGGATCCACATCGCCGTGGCAGTTGATGCAGCGGTCGTGGGTCAGGACCGGCATCAGCTTGTCGAAGTAGTCCAGCGGCTCCAGCTGGGCCTGGCCCTGCGCGGAGGCCGACTGCCCGTCGTGAGTCCACGCAGCCGCGGCTGTAGTGGCCACGAGCGCGGCGGACAGAATCCGAAGGAGTTTCATGGGTTCACAACCGCTCGACGCGGATTCTCCAAGTGGAGTTCGACTCAAAGGGCGAGTTCCCTGCGCTTTGGATGTCCCGGGCCGTCTCGACTGTGCGGTCCTGATACTCCAGGACTCCGCTTTGCGGCAATCCAATGACGTACCCCGCGTCCGGTTGGATCCAGCGCGCATCATTCAGCGGCAGGAGTCGGGCGCCGCGCTCCGAGTTCCCGAACATGTCGAGGCACTCATCATTCGGGTCCATCCTCGGCGTCCCGATGGGCTCCACCTCGAGCGCCAGGAAGCCGCCGGTCACCAGTCCACTGCTGCTGGTGATGGTCTGGCTCCCGGGATTGAACCCGCTTGCGGGCCTGGCCGTCACTTGCAGGCGTTGCGAACCGCGGTATGGGGTCATGGGGCACGCTCCGCCGGCTCCCTTGATTTCTTGCGAGAACTTGACCGTGGCTTCAACCTCTCCCTTCCAGGTCACTCCATCGGGTTGCAGGGTAAGCGTGCCCTCGACGATGTCGGTGCCCTTGCGCCTGGCGTCCAGGAAGGAGCCGAGCTTCAGGTAGGCGAGGTATTCGTTCTCGATGCGGATCCGAATCGTGTGCTGAGCCATCGCCAACGGCGCGGGAGCCGTCAGCACCGCCAGGACAAGAACGCGCCAGAGTTTCACGGACAGCGGCCTTGCAGCTTCGACCCTGGCAGGCGTTGGGGCAGGATGTACCGGGAGTTCGGACAGAGATGCCAACTGACCGTCACAGACCCGGTGACGCCGTTCGCTGGATCGGTATCGTTGGTCGGCATGGTGATCGAACGCTCGAGCTTCGTCACGCTCGCGATGGCCTCCTCCAGGAGCATCCCTTTCCTCCCCACCGGCTGTTTGTCGGAGCTCTGCTCGCCCTGGCCCAGCCCGGCCGGTCTGGCTCCTGGGATTGAACCCGCTTGCGGGATTGGCCGTCAGAAGCGCGCCGGCTGCCCCAGCGGCGGTGGGGGTGCACAGGGTGGCCGCTGACAGAGATACCAGGACAGCTGCTCGACGCCAACACCAGACTCGGGCGTGCTGGACCACGACCCGGCCAGTCTCTCCGGAGCCTGAATCCTCCCCCCGTCCACGGTGATCCGCCCACCGGGTTGCTTGTACGAGTCGAGGTAGAGCCTCATATCGAGCACGGGGTCAATCACCGAGGGCCATCCCTCCGGATACGGGCAGTGGACCTCAAACTGATATTGATCGGTTAGGTCAACGCGATTCTGCCCGTCCCGCTCGTGCGTGCTCAACCCCAGTGAAAGGTCGAGGCGTCCCCGGCCCAGGATCTTGTGCGAACCGGTGGTTTGGGGGTAGTCAGGATCGAGGTCGCCGTTCTTGTTCACCCCGTCGCAATAGGCTACGCCATTCGTGACAGTGATGTTCAGCTGAGTAAATGCAGTGGGGTCCTCTGAAATCTTCCAGATGATGGTTCCGCTGTAGAGGGCCGAGTAGGCCGTGGCGGGTACCACAGTCCGGCGAAGCACCGCGTCGGCGGGGAGCTGCAGCTGTCCCTGGCTCGGTTGCTGGCCATGCAACAGGCCGCCGCCAGAAAGAAGCAGCGTTGCCACGAGCGCGGCGACCCGGAAGGTGCGTGATCGCGTCGGGGTCATGACTTGACGACCTCCACGCGCCGATTCTGGGCCCGACCCGCCGACGTGGTGTTCGGGACCGCCGGCTTGGTATCGCCGAAGCCCTTGGTCGTGATCCGAGTCGCGTCGATTCCATACTGCGCCGTAAGCGCGGCCTTGACCGCGGCGGCGCGGGCGTCGCTCAAGGTCAGGTTGGACGCGGCCGAGCCCACGTTGTCGGTGTGCCCTTCGATCAGGATCTTGAGGTCGGGGTACTTCTTCAGGGTGGAGGCGATCTCCTTGAGCACCGGGGTGGATTCCGGCTGGAGATCGGCCTTGCCGGTGGCGAAGAGGATGCCCTGCGTGGCCCACCTTCCCTTGGTAGTGAGGGCGTCGTAGAGCACATCGGTCTCGCTCTCGGCCACGCGAATGCCGGTGATATAGGTGGCCTCGTTCGGCTCCTCACTCCCCTTCATGACGACCCGGATCACCGAGTCGCGCTTGAAGGGGAACTCCGGGATGTTGTAGATGCGGCGCTCGTTGGTGTACATCTTGAAATAGGGGCCGTCCATGAGCACCCGGATGTGCGCCACCTGGCCCATGAGAAGCGGCTGCATCGATTCGGGGAACTTGAGTTCGCCGTTGAGGCCCCCGCCGATGAGGAAGGTTCCGTTCACCTGCCAGTTGACCTCGACGGATTGGTCTCCCCGGTCCAACTCCGGGCCACCTTCGAAGGCATACTGGTCATAGCCCACCGTGGGGTGCGGAGGGGTGAGCACGTCCAGCTCGAGGGTAAAGCGATCCGGGAGCTTTCGGCCCAGCGGGATGAGGAACTCGGACCGGGCCGTCGCCCGGAGCATCTTGACTCCGTCCCGCTCGACTACGTCCATCTGCCCACTCTTGAACTTGAGCCCGCGGGCGAAGTTGCCGACCCGGTCTTCGCTGAAGTCCGTGTAGAAAACGATCTTGCTCCCGGGGACAAAGTCATAGTTCTCCCAGACCTTGGGCACCGGCTGGGCTGGCGCCTGGGCGGCATTGCCGCCGCCCGCCTTGGCGGAATCCGCCTTCGCCGTGGAGCCGGAGGGCTTCTTGGCGGAATCGGCAACCGCCTTGTTCGCGGCCTCTTCCGCCTTCTTCGCGGCGGCCTCCTCGGCCTTCTTCTTGAGATTGGAGAACTGGGCTGCTGCCGGAGTGGTAGCGAGGGCAGCGAGGATTGCCACGAAGGCGAGCGACCAGCGGCGCGGGGACATCGACAGCTCCGGTGAGGATCGACGGGGACGGTACTCGCCTCGCATCACTCCCGGATCAAGGGCGCGTCAAACCGGCATCAAGGGGGGGTGGGGTTGCCGGCCTTCGCCCTGGCGCGGGCGTAGCGCTCGGTGAACTGAGGATCCGCGTGCCGCCAGGCTGCTTCCACCGCGCGGTAGTGAGTTCGAGCGCTATCGGCCTGTCCGGCCAGATCGAACGCCCCCGCCAGCGCCTCGTGCAGCTCCGTGTGGGTCACGTAGGTATTGCTCCCGTCCACGCCGCCCCGGAGCGCCGGCTGCAGAACGGCGACCGCCTCGGTCGTGCGGCCCAGCGCCATCAGGCTTCGTGCCATCTCCAGATTGATCCTGGTGTAGCCGTCGGTGAGGGAGTAGATGGCCCGGCGGAATGCCTCGACCGCCTCGGCGTGGCGGGCTTCCCGCTGCAGGAGCAGGCCCCGGAGGAAATGATGCAGGCGCGGATCGCGGCCGAAGCTGCTCTGGCGGCCCATCTGTTCGGCGGAGTCCGCCATGCGCCGGACCCCGGCCGTGTCGCCGGCCGCTGCCAGTGCCGTACCGGTCAGGGTGAGAAGCCAAGTCGCATACCGCGCCTCGAAGCCAATCGACCACTCATTGGCCAGGTGGGACGCCAGGATGCTTCGATAGACTCTGGCCGCTTCGAGCGGCCTGCCGCTTTCCATCGCGAGGATGGCCAGGTTGGTGCCCTCCTGGGGCAGGCCGGCGACTCGGCTGGATGAGCCGGGGATGACGCCGTCCCGAGCCAGGGCCATGGCCTCCCGGAGCCGTCCCTGGTTGCGGAGGCTGATCAACATCAGCCATCGGCCCTCAGTCCGCACCGGGATCAGGGCGCTCTGCATGTCGGAGATCAGCTCGCGATCCACTTCCTCGAAATGACCTGAGCGGATCCTGTCCCGCTGAAACGTCCCGCGGGGCACCGAGCTCACCGCCGCAGCCGCCTCCGTCCGCCGATTCTGCCGGAGCAACGGCTCGACCAGGGCCCCCCAGGAGTCAATGTCTGGCCGAAGCGCGATCAGTCGGTGGGCGGTTCGCTCCGCCGCCGCGGCGGAGTCCCACAACAGGTACACCTGCGCCATCCTGCTCAGGCTAGTGCAGAGCCGGCAGAGCGATCCGGCCCGGACGCCCGCCGTGGAGTCCAGCGCGATAGCCCTCTCCAGGGCATCCACGGAACCGGCCCATTCGCCGGCTGCGGAATACACCTGCCCCAGCAGAATCTGGCCGTCGGGGTCAGAGGGGTATCGGACCGCCAGGGTTTCCGCGACCGCCACGACGGTGGAGAGCGGCGAGGCGACGAGGCCGACTGACCCTTCGATCAACAGCCGTTCGCGATCGACGGTACGAGGCGCCAGCTGCTTGGCGCGCCGAAGCAACTCGCGGTCGCCCTCGTGGAGTCCGACCACATCCTTGCTCGCCATCCACCCGTAGAAGGCCGCCATGGCGAAGGTCGAATCCTCCTCGAGCGCCGCACTCATGAGGCGATAGGCTGCTGGGGCGTCATACTGGTAGTAGGCCCGCAAACCTTGCTCGTAGAGCGCGTAAGCCGCGGGAGACGAAGTCCGGATGGTGGCCACCGATCCCGCCGGCGGCGCGATGCCGAGGTCCCGCGCGATCGCGGCGGCGGCGCTATCGATGAGCCGCATCGGATCTGCCGCGTGCACCGTGTAGCCTTGACGCACCACGCCGGATCGGAGCGTCACACGCCGGAGACTCATCCCGATTCCGCCAGGCTCCGGGAACATCTCGCCCTCGATGATCTCGGTCGCGCCGGCCCGCCGCGCGGCCTCCGAGGTGGCGCCTGGAATGGTGTCGGCCCCTCGCGGCATCAGCTCCACCAGGCGGGAGTTTGACACGACCTGAAGGCCCGGAATGCTCCCGAGGCTCGTGGCCAGCATGTCCCGCAACACGCCCGCGAGCGCGGTGGTGTCGGGCGGCCGGATGACGCCGACGGCGAGAAAGGGCGGTGACGGCTCTGGGTGCGACCGGACCGTTCGGACGACCACGGCAATGACGGCGGCTAGTCCGAGGAGCACCGGGAGGATGATGCCGGTCCGTCGCCAGGACGCTGTCGGAGCAGCCATCCGATCCAGCGCCCGCGCGGGTTCCGAAACCGGGGTCAGGACCGGAGCCGGCACCGGTACAACGGACCCCGCCGGGGCCGGTATCACCATCCCGGAGGCCGGGCGGCGCAGGGTCACGGCCAGGGCGCGCACGGTCGGGTCGGGCTCGGCGTCCAGCTCCCGCTTGACGGCGTCCTGATGATCCTTGAGGTGGGCGAGCGCCGCCGAGTGATCACCCATCGCGGCCAGCGCGTGCATCAGCCCCGCCGCGTAGCGGGCACTCAGAGGGTCGAGGTTGGCAAGCCGCCGCCACCAGCCGATCGCTTCCTGATGCTGGCCACTCTGGTCGGCGCGCGTCGCCAGGCCCTCCAGCGCCCGGATGACCGCGCCCTTCAGTTTTGCGCGCTCCTCCTCGACCCAGCGCTCGAATTCGGGAACGCCGGGAAGGTAGAAGCCCTCCAGGAACTCTCCCGTGTAGAGATCGACCGCCCGCGGCAGATCGTTGGCCGCCAGGGCGTCCTGAAACTCCGCCACGTCGCTGGTGATCGCCGGATCGAGCCGCAGCTCCGGGGTTACGGAAATCCAATTGCTGCCGGTCTCGCGCCGGAGCGTGTAGAGATTCTGCGAGAGCGTGTGGCGCGCCTGCTCCTCATCAGTCTCGGCCCACAGGATGCCGATGACCCGCTCCCGGGTGATGCCGCGCCGGCCCGCGGCCGCCACCAGCGCCAGCAGCCCCATCCGCCTCGGGCCGAGCGGAGGAACGGCTGGGTCGGCCTCGATCCACAGCCCACCGAGGGTTCGGAGGCGCAAGGGGTTCCGTGCTTGATGAGGTTTGACGTCCGATTGATCTGGGACTGACGAGTCTTCGGTAATCTGCGCCTGACCCTGCACCCACGGAAGTAGAGCCGGTGGGCCTGCGCCCAACCCGCAAAGGGGAGGAAAGGACCGTGCGTCGAACCATCGCCTTGCTGTTCGCCGGGCTCATCGGATCTCCGGCCAATGGCGCCGCGCAGGCTGTCTGGCAAGCGGACCTCCGGATCCGGGACATTTCGGCGTCCGGGGTCGATGGTGGGCTTCGGCTTCAGGTGGTCGTCGCGGCCGAGCTCGGCGAAGCAATGGCAGCGCGGGTCGAGATCTTCCTCCCGGTTGGAGTCGGGCTGAAGGAAATGGCTCCCGGATGCGTGCCCGGCCCCAACCCGCAGGGCGTGAGCGACTTGCAGGCCCGAGTCATCTGTCGGCTGGGCGACCTCCCCCCGCGCTCGTCTCGTGAGATGCATGTCGTCACGACGGCCCCGCCACCGGGCATCCCGAGCCGGTTCGGGGCGGTGGCACTGAGCGACACACCGGACCCGCGCCCCGGAAACAACTTCGCGGAACGGGAACTGCCCAGCCCCTAGCCAGGTATCAGCGGCCGCGGCCGCCTCGAACCCCCTCCCCCGCATTCCCGCTTCCCCGCTTCCCCGCCATATTGCCCCTATGCCCCTGCCCGGCGACTCCGAGCACCTCGAGCACCCCGACGCGTCGCAGTATCGCGGTTCGTGGACCCGCCTGGTTCTCGGCGCGGTGCTCCGGGCCGTGATCAACCCCCGGGTGGCGCTCGACCTGCTCAAGGCCGGTTGGGCATTCCGCCGGTTGAGATGGTGGGCCGATCCGCCGTTCCTCCCGCTGCCTGACCGCACCTACCTTCGCTGGCGGATGTATACCGCCTACGGCTCCGAGGATGCGGTACCTCCGCTCGACGACTTGATCCGATTCGCCCGGTGGCGCCGGGAAACGATGGGGCTGTGACCCCCCCGCACGTCGTCATCGTCGGCGGCGGGTTCGCGGGACTCTACGCCGCCAAGGCGCTCCGCACCGCGCCCGTGCGCATCACCCTGGTGGACCGCCGCAACTTCCACCTCTTCCAGCCGATGCTCTACCAAGTGGCTTCGGCCGCGCTGGAATCGAGCGACATTGCGTCGCCCATCCGCTCGATTCTCCGCCACCAGCGGAATGTCGAAGTGCTGATGGCGGAGGCGAAATCGGTGGACCCGGCGCACCGGACCGTCCGGCTCGACGATGCCTCGGACCTCCACTACGACTACCTGCTGCTCGCCCCCGGCACGAAACATTCGTACTTCGGGCACGATGAGTGGGAGGCGCTCGCACCGGGGCTCAAGTCCGTCGAGGACGCCCTCGAGATCCGGCGGCGCATCCTCACCGCGTTCGAGGCGGCCGAGATGGAACGCGACGCCGAGCGGCGCCGGGCACTGCTCACTTTCGTGGTGGTGGGGGGCGGCGCGACCGGCGTCGAAGTGGCCGGCGCGCTCGCGGAGATTCGACAGTATGCCCTGCGGCGCGACTTTCGCCGCATCGATCCGCGATCGGCATCCATCGTGCTTCTCGAGGGGAGCCCCCGTCTCCTCCCGAGCTATCCGGCGCACCTCTCCGACAGCGCCAGGGAGGAGCTGCGCCGCCTCGGCGTGGACGTGCGCGTCGAGACATTCGTGACGAGCGTCGGGCCGGAGCGGGTGACCGCCGGGCAGCTCGTCATCCCGACCCACACGATCGTCTGGGCCGCCGGTAATCGCGCCAGCCCGCTGCTCGCCTCCCTCGGCACGCCGCTGGACAATCAGGGCCGGGCGGTGGTCGAGCCGGACTGCAGCATCCCGGGACATTCTGAAGTCTTTGTCCTCGGGGACGCCGCGGCGTTCTCCGGGCCCGACGGTCACCCGTTGCCGGCCGTGTGCCCGGTGGCCATCCAGCAGGGCCGCTACACGGCGGATATCATCCGCCGGGAGCTCAAACGGCAACCACGACAGCCATTCGTGTACTGGGACAAGGGCCAGCTCGCCGTGATCGGCCGCGGAAGGGCGGTTGCCGATATTGGGCGACTCGAGTTCAGCGGCTTCATCGCCTGGCTCGCCTGGATCTTCGTTCACATCTTCTTCCTCATCGGGTTCCGCAACCGCGTGTTCGTGATGATGGAGTGGGCGCTGTCCTACTTCACCTATGCGCGCGGGGCGAGGATCATCGCGGGGCGGGAGCCAGGGTAGGCGGGGAAGCGGGGAAGCGGGGAAGCGGGGAAGCGGGGAAGCGGGGAAGCGGGGAAGCCGAAACTGGTGCGAGGCGAGCGGCCAGTCCAGAGGCCACGTCAGTGAGAAGTAATGGCATCTTGGGATCAGTGCCGGGGCACGCGAATTACTGTGCCCGGAGGACTCGCCGCCGGCGAGCGCCGACGACGGACCAACACACTCACCGCCCGGCGGGCGAGGACCGTGAATGACCCCGGTGACCGCAGACGATGTGAAGGCCAAGGCCACGGAGCTCGGCTTCATCGCTTGTGGCGTCACCGACCTGCAGCCTTCCGCCTATGCCGAGGAGCTCGACGACTGGCTCCGCCGCGGGTACGGCGGGACGATGCGGTACCTCAACCGCCAG
>DASTCF010000015.1:0-5287 GCA_035711365.1 Gemmatimonadales bacterium | reverse complement strand
GCCAGGACCAGAGCTCGAAGCGGCCGTCCTCGGTGCCCATGGCGATGGCGCGCCGGCCGACGGCGGAGACAAACGTGCCGGGTCGCACATCGCCCGTCAGCTCGAGGGGCGATTCGCCGAGCGGGAAGCCGGGACTCGTGGCCCGGGCCGTGTCGCCGGCGGCATTTACCGGTGGTGGGGCGCCCGGCGCGCGGGGTCGCTTACTCTCCTGGCCATGCGCGTTGGCGGCGAGGAGGAGCAGGACCGCGGCTAGCAGGCTGCGGAATACCCGGGATAACAGGGGCGTAGTCCCCCATCATATGCTCGGCGACATAGCGTCATCGCCGAAGCGGGAAGGTTGGGAATGTTCCGGGCCAGACGGGATCAATACCCGACGTAAGAAAGCGCGATGATATTCGCGCCACAAGATGCTTATTCAGGGTGTCACGAGGGGATCGGCGCGTCCGGTCCGCGGAAGGGGTTCTCGAGAGACTGAAGCAGAATTGAGAAATACCGGCTGCGGCCGTGCTTGCTCCGCTGCGCGTCAAGTCCCTATTCACACGGGCTCCGGCCGTGAAGGCGGTCCGGTAACCGCGGGAGCTCGGTACAACACCCGCCGGCGGATCAGCCATTTCTCGGCCTCGACGGCGAGGAAGACGACGGTGGAAACCGCCAGGCAGATCAGCAGTTCCCGGACGCCCAGAGGCTGCGTCTTGAACACCCTCGAGGCCCCCGGCAGGTAGATGGTGCCTAGTTGCAGGACCACGGTCAGCGCGACGGCCGCGAGCAGCCAGGGATTTGATGTGATTCCCATGCCGAACAGGGATTCACGCTCCGACCGGATCGCGAGCACGTGGCCCATTTGCGACAGTGCGAGCACCGTGAACGCCATCGTCTGCCAGTGCGCCGAGCCGGCGTGGTATGCCCATGCCTGAGTCGCGAGCGTCACACCCGCCATCAGCAACCCCACCCAGATCACATGCTGCCATAACCCACGGGCGAAAATGTTCTCGTCCGGGCGTCTCGGCGGACGGCGCATCACGTCCCGCTCCGCCGGCTCGGCGGCCAGCGCGATGCCGGGCAGGCCGTCGGTCACCAGGTTGATCCATAGCAGGTGAATTGGTAACAGCGGAATCGGGAGGGCAATTAATGGCGCGAAAAGCAGCGTCCACACTTCCGCGGCGTTGCAGGTGACCGCGTACCGGACGAACTTGCGGATATTGTCGTAAATGCGCCGCCCCGCCCGGACCGCGCTGACGATCGTCGCGAAGTTGTCGTCCAGCAGGACCACGTCCGCGACCTCGCGCGCGACGTCGGTGCCGCTCAGTCCCATCGCGATCCCGATCTCGGCCCGCTGCAACGCCGGGGCGTCATTGACGCCGTCTCCCGTCATCGCCACGCACTCGCCTTGGGATTGCAGCGCGCGGATGATCGCGATCTTCTGCTCCGGCGCCACCCTCGCGTAGACCCGCACGAGGCCGGCTCGCCGGACGAGTTCCTCCGGGTCGAGGCTTCCGAGCTGCGCTCCGGCCAGCACCTCCCCATCCTGATCGAGAATTCCCAGGCGCGCGGCGATGTTGCGGGCGGTGACTGCGTGGTCGCCGGTAATCATGACGACGGTGATGCCGGCCGAGCGGCACGTGGCGACGGCGGCCGCCGCCTCGGGTCGGGGCGGATCGAGCAAGCCGACAAGCCCCAGAAGCGTCTGCCCGGCCTCGACCGTCGCGGGACTCACCGGGTCCGGCGGTTCGGGGAACTGTCGGAAGGCGACCGCTATCACCCGGAGCCCTGCCTCTGCCATCTCGTCCGCCCGTCGCAGCACCGTGGCGACGTCCATCGGCCCGGGGGCATCAGTCCCCAATCGGTTGACGCACTTGGAAAGCACCCGCTCGGGCGAACCCTTGGTGAACGCGACCGTCTCCGCCCCGAAGCGGTGGAGCGTGGTCATGCAGGCCCGTTCAGGAGTGAACGGCAGTTCGCCAACCCGAGGATAGCGGCGCGCGGCCATGGCGGGATCACAGCCCGCGCCGGCAGCGGCCTGAACGAGCGCGACCTCGGTGGGGTCGCCCAGCGGGGCGCCACCCGGTGTGAGGTGCACGTTGTTGTTGAGGGCAAGTGCTTCAAGCAGCCGCGGCCACGGCCCGGTTCGCACAGAAGGGGGCGGCGGCTCCGCGGCCGATCTACCGACCCAATAGGACTCCACGCGCATCCGGTTCTGGGTGAGCGTTCCGGTCTTGTCTACACAAATGAACGTCACCGAGCCGAGGGTTTCGACGGCGGGAAGGTGGCGGACGAGGGCGCGTTCCCGGATCATCCGCCGCGCCCCCAGCGCCAGCGCAACCGTCACGACTGCGGGGAGCGCCTCCGGAATCGCCGCGACCGCCAGGCTGATTGCGGTGAGTAGCATGGGCAGCGGCGCTTCGCCGCGGACCAGGCCGAGCGCGAGGACCAGCGCGCAAATGGCGAGCGCTGCCCCGGCCAGGCGCTGTCCCAGGCGGGTGAGCCGCAACTGCAGCGGCGTCTTGACCCCCGTCTCCTGAGCCAGCAGTCCGGCGATCCGCCCCAGTTCCGTGGCCATCCCGGTCGCCACGACCAGCCCCGCTCCACGCCCATGCGCCACCGCCGTGCCCTTGTACGCCATGTTCCGGCGGTCGCCGACCACCGCATGGGGGTCGGGCAGCGTCACCGTCAGCTTGTCGACGACTTGCGACTCGCCGGTCAGCGCGGCCTCCTCGGCCCGAAGGTGCGCCACCTCCGTGAGGCGAAGATCGGCCGGCACGAGGTTGCCGGTCTCGAGGAGCACCAGGTCGCCGGGCACGACCTCGATCCCCGGAACGACGGTCGTCACGCCCCCTCGACGCACACGAACGGAAGCGACCGCAAGCGTCCGGAGTGCCTCGAGCGCCCGCTCGGCACGGTATTCCTGCATGAAGCCCAGGATCGCATTCAACACCAGAATGGCCCCGATCGCAACGGTATCCTGGGGCTCGCCGATGACGCCGGCCAGCACCGCAGCAGCGGCGAGCACGAGCACCATGAAGTCGGAGAATTGGCCCACGAGAATCCGGGACGCGGAACGGCGGCGCCGCTGCGTGATCGCGTTCGGGCCATAGGCTCGCAGGCGCGTGGCGGCATCATCGGGCCCGAGTCCTGTCGCGACGGAGGTGGACAACAGTTCTGCGACCGCCGCGACCGGAAGCGTGTGCCACGGTTGCCCCTCCGGTGGGGCCGATCCGCCGGGCGGACTTGGTCCCGATCCGGAAGCCGCCGGCAAACGGCGCCGGCCGGTGGGCGAGGTCATCGGATGCGACGGAGGATGGTCATGGGGGTTTCGCTCACGATTGGGGGCCGCCCTCAAGGGATGGCGACGCCCGTGTGAGAAAGTGATGAAGCGGCCGCGAAGCGTCGGAAACAGGTATCCAGGAGGAGGAGAGAAGCAGGAGGAAGCACAAGCACGAAAAGAGAAAGAGGCTGCGGGCGGTGGGTGGCTGCCGGCAGTCCCTTTCTCTCTTTTCGTTCCTCATTTCACCCCGCTGAGTCCTGAGGTCTTCTCTCTCAGCCCTCAGCCCTCGTCCTTCAGTCCTGCCGAGTGGTGGGCCCTGCTGGATTCGAACCAGCGACCGACGGATTATGAGTCCGCTGCTCTAACCGCCTGAGCTAAGGGCCCCCGGGCGGCTGCCTAGAACTGATAGGTGATGCCGCCGGTGATTTCGCCGCTCCCGTACCACGAGGTGTCATAGTCGTAGCACCCGAAGAACGGATCGCAGTAGATGCTGTCGTCCCCGTTCACGTCGGTCCACCGGTACCGGCCGTCGAGGCGGAGCCCCAGGTTCTCCTTGACCCACTTGGTGACGCCGAGGCCGAAGATCCCGGTGAACTTGGTCTCACCCCGCGATTCGCCGCCGGAGACATCCGCCGAAAAATCGGTTGCACCGGCGCCGAGGGCCATGTATACCTGCGTCGTCGGCTGGCCCCAGTAGAAGTTGAACGTGCCCTCGTAGTGGTTCACGCTCAGGTCGGCCAGGTGCTCTTCCGTGGCGTCGATCTTCACTTCCGGGTCGGCGTGCGACCACTCGAACTCGAGCCCGACCTGCCGGCTGAACCGATACTCACCGCGGATGCCGAAGAGGAACGCCGAAGTGACATCGAGGTCCGGAACGACCCCGGAGCCGTCATAAGATCCGCCGAAGTAGATGCCGGCGAGCGGCGAAACATTGAAGGTTCGCGGGAGGGCCTGGGCACTGGCGGTAGCGGCGCCGGCAAACAGGACAAGGGCCGTAAGGGCGGCCATGCGAGCTACGGTACGCGAAATGGACATGCCAAACCTCCGTAAAGGGGGCCAACGGACCGACGTTACGATTTGCGATTCGCCAGGATGCGCTCGTAGAGCTCGACGTGCTGCTCCGCCATGCGGCGGCGGGTGAACAGGGCCTGCATCCGCGCGCGGCCCGCGGCGCCGAGTCGTGCCCGCAGCTCCGGATCACCTGCCAGGAGCCCCATGGCCTGGGCCAGCGCCTCGGTGTCGCGGAGCGGCACGACCAGGCCGGTTTCGCCGTGAACGTTGACCTCACGCACGCCGCTTGGCAAGTCAGTAGTGATGACGGGCCGTCCCGCCGCCATCGCCTCGATCGCCACGAGCCCGAACATCTCTTCCACGCTGACCGACGGAAGGACCAGGAAATGCGCCTCGGCCATTCGCCGGGGAAGGTCCTCGTCGGGATACTCCCCATACCAGCGCACCCGGTCGGTTACCGCGAGCGCCTGGGCCAGTGTTCGAAGTCTCGGCGCCTCGGGGCCCGTCCCCACGATGTCCAGGCGAACATCGGGAACGCGCTCCAGCGCCCGCAGCAACACGTCGACGCCCTTGTAGCGCACCAGGCGGCCGATGAACAGCGCCCGGACCGGACCGTCCGTCGCCGGCGCCGGGAGGCCGGTCCAGCGGGCCTGATCCACACCGAACGGAATTACCTCCACCTTGCTCTCGAGGCCTTCGAGGTCCCTGCAGAGTGCGATGTGAGCGCGGCTCGGCACCACGACCGCCTTGGCGCGCTTCAGCACGTGTCGCGCGAGGGGACGCTCGATCGGTCGGCGCGCATCGGCGTGCTGGGTGACCACCACTGGCGTCCGGCGCGCCCGCAGGGTCACCGCGAGATCGGCCAGCGCGTGGGGGTGATGCACGTGGATGATGTCGGCCCGGTGCCACGCCGCGGCGAGATACCCCGGCGCCACGTCGCTTGACGCGAGCGTGCCGAAGGAGAAGACCCGCGTGACCCGGGACCGCGGCCGGCCGCGCTCATGGCCGCGGGCG
>DASTCF010000014.1:0-5166 GCA_035711365.1 Gemmatimonadales bacterium | reverse complement strand
TTGCGACCGACCGGCATTGCGCCGATCGGGTGCCGGATCTCACGCCTGGCTCCAGCCCTGGAGGTCCCGTGATCTTCTCACGGCAGTTCCGTGCGTTGCTCAAGCTCGCCGGGCTCTGGACCATCCCGTGGCTGGCGATCGGTGTCGCGGTTGCCGTGTATCGGTGGGTGGCGAGCGGAGAATTCCCTCCAACCGACCAGTCCCTGACCGGCTGGATCCTGACGCACGCGATCGGGTACGGGGCACTCGGTCTCATCTCCGGCCTCTACCTCGGCCTCCTCCTCGCCCGTGGGGAGCAAGGCCGCCGGATGGAGCAAGTTTCGACGGGACGGGTCGCGCTATGGAGCGCGGTCGGCGGGGCGGCCCCGCCGGTCCTCTTCGGGGCGCTCGGGATGATCTTCGGTGCGCCTGCCATCGTATACCTGCCACTGGTCGGATTGGGTCTGGCCGGCGCCGCCATCAGCTCCAGTCTTGCGGTCTCCGCTTTCGTGGCGGCCAAGCGACGCGCGCTGACGCAATCGCAGGACACTCCGACCCTTCCGAGCCGCTGACCCACCGGCGTTAGCTTCCGGCATGCAACGGTTCCGCCTTCCCGTCACCATCAGCGCGATCGACGGCCGCACAGGTACTCAGGGCGAGGTCGAATTCGTCCGGCCTCCACTCAAGCGAAGGCTCTGGAAGGCGGGCGGCCTCTTTCTGATCGGGCTCGCGGGAGGAGTGCTCCTGCTGCCGGTTCCGCTCATTCACATCGTCGGCCTGGTGTTCTTTCTCACGCTCACCGGCCTCGCCGTCAGGCGGCTCCTGTCGCGGGAGATCCTCAAGGCGGCGACCGGGCACTGCCCGGCATGCGGGGCGCCAGGGGAATACTTCGCCGGATTCGGCGGCCGCCGCCTTTCATTCCCGATCGTCACCTCCTGCCCGCGCTGCAACATCGAGCTCACGCTCCGACCGACGACACCTCCGCCAGGCGTCTCGCCTGCGAACTGATTCTCCGCCACCTCCGGGATATCACCGGCGGACACCTGTTTTGAGCAGGCTGTTCCGCGGATCCAGCCGGAACAGCTCGATCGCGTTGTCCGACAGGATCTTACTCCTGTCCTTCTCGGGAATGGCGAGATCCTCCATGAACGCGAGGTAGGACTCCATGGAGCAGATCGGCCAATCGGTTCCGTAGAGCACCGCGTGCGGCTCGACCCCGTACAGCAGCATCTCCAGGACCTGTTTCCGGATGTAGACCTCGAAGCGGTCCTCGAATTCACCCAGCGTCAGTCCGGAGATGTCCGTGAACACGTTGGCGTTCTTGTAGACCACCTCCATGCAATCCCGGATCCACGGGTTCCCGATGTGGCAGATGACGAACCGGACGTCCGGAAAATCCACGGCGACCTCGTCGACGTGGAGCGGATGGGCGTACTTGAGCTTTCCCTTGGCGGTGAACGTGTCACCGGTGTGAATCATCACCGGAATCCGGTGTTCTGCGGCGAACGCATATGCCGGGCCCCACTTCGGATCGTTCGGGTAGAACGGCTGGTACCCCGGATAGAGCTTCAGGCCGCGCACCTTGCCCGCCTGGACGTAGTCCGCCAACTCGACCAGGTGATCCGGCGTGAACGAGGTATAGTCGAGGCCCGCGATCACATAGAGGTACGGAATGTCCCGGAGGGCCTCGACCACCGACCGGGTCGAAGGGCGCCCGGGGGTCACTGTGTAGGAGGTCAGCACGAGCGCGAGGTCCACCCGGTTGCGCCGCATCGCCAGTTCGAGTTGATCGACGCACTGCGGCAGCGTCGGGACGCGGTCCTGGTCGTAGTTGTTGAGGTGAACGTGGCAGTCGACGATCATCGCTTCGACCGCGTGCGCTCGAGAATCGATTCGGCCCAGTTCCGGCCCCCGAGTCCGAAGGCGAGTGCGAGCCCGAGGCAGAGACCGCCAAACGCCAGTTTGAATGCCGAAGTGAGAAGATCCACGGCGATCCCCACCTGCTCCAGCGCGAGGATCGCCACGAAGGCCAGCAGCGTGCCATGCACCAGCATGGCGATGCGCGCCGATGCCTTGACGCCGAAGTTGTTCAGGTAGGCCTCCACCAGCCCACGGACGAAGCGGGCAATGAGCGAGCCGAACACGAGGATGGCCAGCGCGGCGACCACGCTGGGCACGTAGCCGGTCAGCCGGGCGACCAGGTCGGGACCGATGGTCAGGCCCAGGACGCTGAACATGGCGATGACGAAAATCAGCAGCACGACCCAATAGATGAATTGCCCGGTCAGCGTCACCACCGTGAAGCGGACGCCGCCCCGGAGAAGGAAGTCATCGACGCCCGTCCGCTCCGCGGCCAAATCAACCCGAAGCAGGCGGAGCAGGCGCTCGCCGAGCCATCTGAGCCCACGGGCGAGGAGCCAGCCGACGAGGAGGAGTACCAGAGCCACCAGGACACGAGGCAGGAACGCAGCGATCTGGTACCAGGTATCCCGCAGCGAGGTGAGAATCAGAACGAAATCGTCACGCATAGGTGCCTCCACCGGTGGACCTGAGGGGCCGCACTCGGGAAACTATGGGGGTTCGCGGGGACCGGCAATCGAGCCACTGAAGCAGGGAGCGCATGTCCAGCGAGCTCTTGACGGTGCTTGCGCAATCCGGGGGCCGGTGACAGCCTTTCCGTCGTGGAGACCCGGGCGATCGTTCAATTCCTTGCGCTGTTCGGAACCGTGGTGTTCGCCGGCCTCGCAGCCATTCACGTGCGCTGGGCATTCGCGGGCCCGGACGCCTTCAAGGCCGGCATCCCAACGCGCGCCGATGGCACGCCCGTCCTCAACCCCGGAGCGGTCGCGGCGCTCGGCGTAGCAGCGCTGTTGCTTGCGAGCGCGTGGCTGCTGCTCGAGCGCGCGGGCCTCGGACTCGACGTCCTGCCCGTTCCGATGCCCGCGATCGGCAGCGCGGGCGTCGCGATTGTCCTGTTCCTGCGCGGCATCGGAGACTTCCGGTATGTCGGCCTCTTCAAACGCGTCCGCGATACGCCGTTCGCGCGGATGGACTCCCACGTGTACACTCCCCTGGTGCTGGCCCTCGCGTCGGTAGCGGGCCTGGTGGCCGTGATGGGGACCGGATAGCCTCAGGGCCGCCGGCTCGGATCCGGTTGGTGACGCGGACGGTGCGATCGCCGAAGCGTGGCACCGCTCTCGGGAGGCGGGCTTCGGAATCGAGCACTGGGAGTTGGACGATCCGTCGTCCCGGGGACACATTGCTGTCATCGCCACCCGGGATCCCACCTGATTCGCACTCGAATGGAAAGGAGCGACACCATGGGACTGCGCAGAGGCGTGTACATCGTGCCCACGGATCGCTGGTACATCGAACGGACGGTCTGGCTCATCGCCGGTGTCTGCCTGCTCACCTTCACATCGCTCGCGGCCCGGGTGGATCCGCGCTGGGCAGTTGGCGTCATCGTGGTGGGCCTCGCCTCCATCGTGGTGTCGCTCACCGGGTTCTGCGTCGTCGGAAACCTGCTCTACCGCCTCGGCTTCACGCCCAAGCTGGGCCGCCCGGGCCCGAGCAAGTTCTACTTCATGCAGACGGACCGCTGGTATCTGGAGCGCCGGATCTACCTGGCGGTCGGCATCAACATCTCGGTCGCCTCCGTACTGTCGATGGTCTTCAGCCCATGGTGGCTGGCCTTCACCGGCTTCGTCGGCGCCGCCATGGTATGGTTTGCCGCCACGGGCTATTGCATCATGGCCAACGGCCTCTATTGGCTCGGCGCCGAGCCGCGACTCGCGCCGGCGCCTGACGGACGCCTCGCCCCGCCGCTCGGAGTGGATCAGCCCGCCGCCGGCTGAGGAGACCTCGGCCTCGGCCGGGAGGTCGAGCGCGGGACGCAGAGAGCAGGGGATCGATCCGGCAGGTTCTGTCGGACGGACGGCGGTCTCCTGAATCCGGGGGCGTGCCCTTTCGTAAGGCCTTCAGTTGCGAGCCCCGGCCCCTCCCTACGTCAACTCAGGCGATCCGATGCGACGTTCCCTCCCGCTGACGGCGCAGCTGCTGCTGGTGCTTTCGACCGGCGCGGCGGCGCAGGTAGCCGGCAAGTTCCCGCCCGACTCCCTGATCAATGTGCAGGTTATCCCGAAGGGCACGCCCGTGATGCAGGTGGTGGGACAGATGCGGAACATCACGGGCGCCCTGGGCGTGCGCTGCCCGTTCTGTCACGTGGGAGAGGAGGGGAAGCCGCTTGCAGAGTTCGACTTCGCCTCCGATGAGAAGCCGACCAAGGTGACGGCCAGGCAGATGATGCGCATGGTCGAGGAGGTCAGCCGCCGGCTCGACACCATCCCGAGCCACGCTATGCCGCACGTGGAGGTGACCTGCCGGACCTGTCATCGCGGCGTCGAGCGCCCGATGCCGCTGTCCACGCTGGTCATTCAGGCGACCCTGGCGGGCGGTGCCGACTCGGGCATCGGCGTCTACCGGGGCCTCCGGGCCAAGTACTACGGCCGGGATGCCTACGATTTCGGGGAGAGTTCACTGAACACCGCGGCGTTCCGGGTGGCCCGCGAGAAGAAGTTCGAGGATGCGCTGCAGCTCCTCGGCGTCAACGAAGAGCTTTTTCCCGGCTCGTCCGGCATGGCGGTCTTCAGGGGAAATATCCTGCTGATGCGGGGGGACACCGCCGGCGCCGCCGCCTCATTCCGCGAGGCCGTCAAGCGGGATTCCACCAACGGCGAGGCGCGGGGCCGGCTCAGGGATATCGGGCAGGCGCCCTAGGTAACACGGTTCCTTATGTGACTGATCTCACATCCGATGTCGTGCCGCGAGACATCTTGGACGGGCACCCGTAAGGAGGTTCAAATGCGGTATGTCGACGGATTTGTCCTGCCGGTTCCCAGGAAGAAGCTGGACGCCTACCGCCGGATGGCGCAGAAGGCGGGCAAGGTATGGCGCGAGCACGGCGCCGTGGAGTACCTCGAATGCGTCGGTGACGACCTGAATGTGAAGATGGGCGTGCCGTTTCCGCGCCGAGTCCGGGCCAAGCGTGGAGAGGCGGTGTTCTTCTCGTTCATCGTGTACAAGTCGCGCGCCCACCGGGACCGCGTGAACGCCAAGGTGATGAAGGACCCGCGGCTCGCGAGCATGATGGACATGAAGGCGATGCCCTTCGACATGAAGCGCATGATG
>DASTCF010000013.1:0-27979 GCA_035711365.1 Gemmatimonadales bacterium | reverse complement strand
ATGTTCCAGGGCCGCTCCCATCCCGGCATGATCAGTTACGAGTTTCTCGAGTCGCATGGCATCAGCATCTTTGCCGTGAAGCCGTTGCCGGTGCAGCTGATCGCCGCGGCTCGCCTGCGCCTCGCGGGCCTGTCGCGGCGTCCGGACTGGTGGGGTGAGGATCACGTGGCGCTGATGCGGCACGTCCGCCACCGGATGATCGCCCTGGTCAGCCTTGGCCTCACCCCGCCCTCGGCCCGGATTCGATTGGATGCGCACGGGCGGACTCAGCTTGAGATGGAACCCTCCCGGGAGCTTGAGCGCTACGAGCGCGACATCTATCAACTGCTGGCGTCGATTCTCGAGCGGAATGGCTGCCGATTGGTGGAGACCCCAGCCATCGATCATCATGGCATGACGCAGGAGGGCCTGCACTTCTCCACGGCCCACCAGACCGGCTCCTGCCGTATGGCGGACGCGCCGGAACGAGGCGTGGCGGATGCCACCGGCGAGGTGTTCGGCTATCCAGGGCTGTACGTGACCGATGGCGCAGCGATTCCGTCCTCCCTCGCGGTCAACACCAGCCTGACGATTCTGGCAAACGCCGAACGGATTGCGGCGGGGATCGTGGAGCGCTACCGGCCGGCGGCGTGAGGGCTTCGGCCTATTCCCATTCGATGGTCGCCGGCGGCTTCGAACTCACGTCGTACACGACGCGGTTCACACCCTTCACCTCGTTGGCGATGCGGCTGGAAATCCGCCCCAGCGCCTCCGCCGGGAACGGAAACCAGTCCGCCGTCATACCATCCCGACTCGTCACTGCGCGGAGTGCCACCGCCTGGTCGTAGGTCCGGAAATCGCCCTGCACTCCCACCGACCGGATCGGGAGCAGGACGGCGAAGGCCTGCCAGATGTCGTCATAGAGCCCGGCGGCCCGGATCTCGTCGATGAAGATCGCGTCGACCTGCCGCAGCATGTCGAGCTGCGGCCGGGTGACTTCGCCCAGGATCCGGATCGCGAGCCCGGGGCCCGGGAATGGATGCCTGCCGACCATCTCCTCCGGGAGACCGAGTTCCCGTCCGACCTGCCGGACCTCGTCCTTAAACAGCTCGCGGAGTGGCTCGATCAGCTTGAACGGCAGCCGCGCCGGCAGGCCGCCGACGTTGTGGTGTGTCTTGATGGTCGCGGAGGGACCTCCCTTGGGCGAGACCGATTCGATCACGTCGGGGTAGAGCGTGCCCTGCACGAGGAATCCGACGTCATCGCCCACGGCCTTCGCCTCCGCTTCGAAGACATCGATAAACGTGTGCCCGATCCGGCGCCGCTTCTCCTCGGGATCGATCACCCCGGTCAGCCTGTCGAGGAACTGGTCCGCCGCATCCACGACCCGCAGGTCGATGCCGAGGTGGCGCCGGAAAGTGAGTTCCACCTGGTCGCGCTCGTGCTGCCGCAGGAGGCCATGGTCGACAAAGATGCACGTCAGCCGGTCCCCGATGGCCTGATGGACGAGGGCCGCGGCCACGGACGAATCAACCCCTCCAGACAGCCCGCAGATCACCCGGCCCTTCCGGCCGACCTGTTCCAGAATCCGCGCCGTCTCCGATTCGATGAAATGCCCCGCCGTCCAGTCCGGCGTGACCCCGCAAATATCGAACAGGAAGGTGTTGATCAGCTCGCCGCCGCGCGGGGTGTGCGCCACCTCGGGATGAAACTGGACGGCGAAGATCGGCCGGGTCGCGTGCTCCATCGCCGCCACGGGGCAATTCACGCTGCTGCCGGTATGGATGAAACCAGGCGGCGGCGTATCGACGTGGTCGCCGTGGCTCATCCAGACCTGAAGCTCCTCGCCCGGATCGAAGCCCCGGAACAGCCGGCCTCCCTTGACCTTCATCATGGCCCGGCCGTATTCCCGCCGATCGGCCTGCTGGACCTGCGCACCGGCCAGGTGGGCGATGAGCTGCATCCCGTAGCACAGCCCGAGCACGGGGATGCCGAGGTCGAGCAGGCCCGGGTCGGCGAGGGGCGCGCCTTCGTCGTACACGGAGTTCGGGCCGCCGGAGAGAATGATGCCCTTCGCCTGCCACGCCCGGATCCACTCGAGCGAGCGGCTTGCGGGGTGAATCTCGCAGTACACGTGGGCCTCCCGGACGCGCCGGGCGATGAGCTGCGTAAACTGCGAGCCGTAATCGAGAATCAGGATGCCGGTGTGGTGCTGCTCGGATGCCATCGGTAGCGGGTCCTTCGCAATCAGCGGATTGCGGATGTGAACGGATCCGGGCGTTCGCGGTCGAAGAGATCGGTGACCTCCTCGCGCGGGCGAATGACGGCCATGCGGCCGCTGTCCACCAGAACCTCGGCGGCACGGGCCCTGGTGTTGTAGTTGGAACTCATCACGAATCCGTAGGCGCCGGCCCCGAGGAGCGCGAGCAGTTCACCGGGTTCTACCCTGGGCAGGGTGCGCTCGAGGGCGAAGAAGTCACCCGTCTCGCACACGGGGCCGACCACGTCGACCGTCGCGACTTCGCGCCTTGCCGGGGTCACCTCCATGATTTCGTGGTGCGCCCGATAGAGGCTCGGCCGGAGCAGATCGTTCATGCCCGCGTCCACGATGACGAAATCGCGCCCGCCCGAATGCTTCCGATACAGCACCTCCGTCAGGAGCACCCCGGCGCTCCCCACCAGGAATCTGCCGGGTTCGAAGTAGACGGGGAGGTCTGCCTGCTGCAGCAGAGGCGTGACGGCAGCCGCGAGTTCTGCCGGATCCAGCCCCGGTTCGTCGGCGTATCGGATCCCGAGGCCGCCGCCGAGATCGAGCGCGCGCACCGTGGTGCAGCCCCGCGAGCGGAGAAGGTGGAGCAGGCCGACGAGGCGTTCCAAGCCCTCCCGGTAGGGTCCCGGGTCGCGCAGCTGGCTGCCGAGGTGCATCGCCAGCACCGACAAGGTGAGCAGGGGGTGGCGCTCCACGAGGTCTGCCGCCTTGCCGACCTGGTCGTGCGGGACCCCGAACTTGATGCCGCCCTTGCTCGTGGAGATGTACGGGTGAGTCTCCGTCGTGACGTCCGGATTGATCCGGATCCCGACCGACGCCGGGAGTCCCAGCGATTCGGCGATCGCCGCGAGCCGCTCGAGCTCCTCGAGCGATTCAACGTTGATGTGCCCAACCCCGACCTCGACGGCCATCCTGAGCTCGGCGGTCGTCTTCCCCACCCCGCTGAAGACCAGATCCTCCGGCTGGAATCCGGCCGCCAGGGCCCTACGCATCTCCCCGGCGGACACGAGGTCCGCTCCCGCCCCGAGATCGCGGAGCAGCCGGAGGACGGCCAGGTTGCTGTTGGCCTTCACGGCGTAACAGACCCGGTGCGGCACCGCGGCGAACGCGTGATCGAGCGCACGGAACCGGCTTCGAATCACGTCCGCGTTATATACGTAAACAGGGGTGCCGACCTCGCGCGCGATCCGCGCCAGCGGCACACCACCCATCACGAGACCCTCAGCGGACACGGTGATTCCCGCGTCCGCCAGCAGGGCTGCCCTCATGGCCTCCCCGCTTTCCCGCATCGCCGCCGCCATCAGTACGCCTTCGCCCACACCGCCTCCGCCACGGCATCGCGGTTGCACCACATGCAGCGCGCGGGTGCTTCCGGACTGCGAAACTCTTCGTCGGGCAGCACCCGGATCGTCGCCTTCGTCTGCTCCTTGATGTCCGCCTCGCACCGTGCGTCGCCGCACCAGCCGCCGTAGACGAACCCACCCGCCCCGTTCATCACCTCGAGAAACTGTTCGCGAGTCGCGCCGCGGACGCTCGCGGCCTCGCGGCGCTCCCGGGCCGCAACGAGGAGCGCTCCCTGCATGCGATCCATTTCGGTCTGCAGGCGCTCCGCGATGCCGGCCATCGGCACCGGCTCCTTGCCACCTGTCCTGCGCGCCAACATCACCGTGCCAGCGGCCAGATCCCGCGGTCCCAACTCGAGGCGCAACGGAACGCCGCGGGCCTCCCATTCATAGTACTTCGCGCCCGGCTTGAGCCCGTCCCGCGCATCGAGGTGGGTGCGGATGCCGGCGGCCCAGAGCGCGGCGCGGACACGCTCCCCGGCCTCCAGCACCGCCTCCCGTTCCTCGTCCTTGCGGTAGATCGGGACGATGACAACCTGGTACTGGGCCAGCCGCGGAGGGCAGACCAGGCCGGTGTCGTCGCTGTGCGTCATGATGAGCGCGCCGACCAGCCGGGTGGACACCCCCCACGAGGTGCTCCACACGTGATCGAGGCCGCCCTCGGCGGTCTGGAACGTCACATCGAAGGCCTTGGCGAAGTTCTGCCCCAGGTTGTGGCTGGTCCCGGCCTGGAGCGCGCGGTTGTCCTGCATCAGCGCCTCGATGGCATAGGTGCGGAGCGCACCGGCGAACCGCTCGCTGTCGGTCTTGAGGCCCGTGAGCACCGGCATCGCCATCCACTCTTCCGCGAACCGCCGGTAGATCCCGAGAATCAGCCGCGTCTCGCGCTCGGCCTCTGCCTCGGTCGCGTGCGCGGTGTGCCCTTCCTGCCAGAGGAACTCAGTCGTGCGAAGGAAGAGCCGGGTGCGCAGCTCCCACCGCACGACGTTGCACCACTGGTTGATCAGTACCGGGAGGTCGCGCCAGCTCTGGATCCACTTGGCGTACATCGCGTAGATGATCGTCTCGGATGTCGGCCGGACGACGAGCGGCTCCTCCAGCTCTTTCCCTCCGCCACGTGTGACGACCGCGGTCTCGGGAGCGAAGCCCTCGACGTGCTCGGCTTCGCGCGCCAGGAAGCTCTGGGGAATGAACAGTGGGAAGTAGGCGTTCTGGTGACCGGTCTCCTTGAACATCCGGTCCAGCGCCTGCTGCATCTGCTCCCAGATCGCGTATCCGTTCGGCCGGATCACCATGCAGCCGCGGACCGGGCTGTAATCGGCCAGTTCCGCCCGGCTGATGATCTCGTTGTACCAGGCCGAAAAGTCGACGGCCCGCGGGGTCAGCGCCTTGTCGTCTGCCATGCTACTCCAACAGGGAAGGGCGAATCGGAAGAGCCATCATGCGAGGGCGGTCAGAAGGCTCGCCACGGCCTCACTGCGGCCGACCGCGTGTTGCGCCTTCGCCACCAGGTCTTTGATCTGCACCTCGTTTCGTGCCCGGTCATCGGGACCGATGACGACCGCGAAACGGGCGTTTCGCGCGTCCGCGAGCTTGAGCTGTTTGCCGACAGCCTGAGGGGTGAGCGCGAATTCGGTGCGAAGCCCCGCCTCCCGGCACTGATGCACGAGTCGCAGCACATCGGGCAGGTCGGATTCGGTCACGGCGGCCACGAACACATCCAGGCGGGACGTTGACGCGGGGACGAGCTTGCGGTCCTTCAGGAGCTCGCCGAGCACGACGTCTCCCATCGCGAACCCGACGGCGGCGAGATTCGTCCCTCCAAGCAGCCCCAGCAGGTCGTCGTAGCGTCCGCCCCCCGCAATCGCCCGGAGTGACCGGCTCGCGTCAAACAGCTCGAAGACCGTGCCCGTATAGTAGGCGAGCCCGCGGACGATCGTCAGGTCAACGTCGACATAGTCGCCGAGACCCATCGCGGTCAGCGCGTCGACCGTCGCCCGGAGGGGTGCCAGTGCCCCGGCTCCGCCGGGCCCGGCCGCGAGGGCGTCGCCGACCTGTTCGAGACCCTGAAGTCGCGGAATCTCGAGCACCTTCGCGATGGTGCCCGGATTGAGGCCCGCGCCCGCGCTCCCTTCCAGCAATCCCTCGATGGCCTTCCGGTCCAGCCGTTCGTACTTGTCGAGCGCCGTGAAGGCGAGATCCGTCTGATCCTCACCCACACCGGCACCGCGGAGGAGTGCCGTCAGGACCCGGCGATCGGAAATCCGGAGGCGGACATCGCCCGGGCCGAGGCCGAAGCCGCGGGCAATGTCGATGAGGAGCGCGATGACTTCCGCATCCGCCATCGGGCCGGCCTCGCCGAACACGTCACAGTTGACCTGGAAGTGCTCGCGGAGGCGACCGCGCTGATGCCGCTCATAGCGGAACATCTGTGCGATCGAGAACCACCGGATCGGCTTCCGCAGCCCGTTCGCGCGCGCCGCGACCATGCGGGCAAGCGTCGGAGTCATTTCGGGCCGCAGCGCGACCTCACGGTCCCCCTTGTCGCGAAAATTGTAGAGCTGGGAGACGATCTCCGCACCGCTCTTCCGGGTGTAGAGATCGAGCGCCTCGAGCGGCGGGCCGTCGTACTCCTCGAACCCGTACCGTGTGGCTACCCGGCGCCAGGTATCGAAGATGTGTGTCCGGAAGGCAAAGTCCTCGGGATAGAAGTCGCGAAATCCCGGGAGGGCCTGGCTTGGCATAGCAGGCAAATATAGCCGGAGCCGGAGCCTGCAGCCACCGGAGCGACCTCAGACCGAGCCTATTCCCAGCGCCTCCATCACATCACCCACCGTATGGAAGCTCCCGGTCACCAGGACGGTGCCCGCACCGGATTCAGCGCGCGCGAGCGCCTCCCGGAAATCGGGGACCAGATGCCACTCCGCCCGTGCCGGGGGCCGTTCCGGTTCCTTCAGCCACCGGGCCAGCCACCCCAGATCCCATCCGCGTTGCGCCGCCGTGGGCGCCACGGTCAGAATGCCGCGGTCCACTACCGAATCCAGCCGCACCAGCATGTCCGCCCACTCCTTGTCGCCGAGGATCGACACCAGGGCGTGAACCGGTCCGGGCGGGGGCTCGACCAGGACGGCGGACACCAGGGCGTCCATCCCGTCGGGATTATGCGCCACATCGAAGAGCCATTTTCCGCGCCGGTCGAGGCGGCCGGGGACCCGAGCCGTCGCGAAGCCATGCTCGATCGCCTGTCGGGCTGGCCGGTAAGGCGCCGGTAGCGCCATCAGGAGGCCGTGGGCCACGCCGGCATTGCGGCGCTGATGCGGGCCCGCGAGGCCCAGACGACCGGTCCATTCGTACTCCGGTGGGAGCACCCGGATATCCGCGCGCCGATTCGCCCCGGACGCCGCTCGCCTGGCCTCGGCGCGCATCACCTCCACGAGTCCCGGATTGCGCTCGCCGATGACGAAGGGGACGCCGGGTTTTGCGATGCCGGCCTTCTCGCGGGCGATCTCCTCGAGCGATTCGCCCAGGTATTTCATGTGGTCCCGGGCGATCTTCGTCACTCCACTCACCAGCGGGGTGATCACGTTCGTGCTGTCCAGGCGGCCCCCCAGCCCGACCTCGACGACGGCGATCTCCGCGCCGCGCGCCGCGAAATCCGCAAATGCCATCGCGGTTGTGAGCTCGAAAAAGGTGGCGCCGAGCCCGCGCGCCGATGATTCCATCCGGCTGGTCCACATCGCGACCGCAGGTTCGGAGATCGGAACGCCGTCCACCACGATCCGCTCGCGGAATGAGGTCAGGTGGGGAGAGGTATACAGGCCCACGCGCCACCCGGCGGCGCGCAGGGCCTCTGCGACGAGGGTGGAAACACTGCCCTTGCCGTTCGTGCCGCCGATGTGAACCGTTGGAACCAGCCGGTGAGGATCACCCAGGCCGCGCAGCAGCGCCCGTGTGGTGTCCAGCCCGAACTTGATCGTGGTGGTGCGGGGGAAGAGAAACTCGAGCGCTTCGGGATAGGTCAGCGGCAGCCCGTCCTCCGCGCGTTCAGGCGGCGTCGGCCGGCTCCTCGCGGGGCCGCGCGCCTTGCATATGGCGGAGCAATCGGGCCGTGGTGTCACGCAGGCTGCCTCGCGGGACCACGTCATCGATCTGACCGTGGTCCAGCAGGAATTCGGCGGTCTGGAACCCCTCCGGGAGGTCCTGGCCGATCGTCTGCTTGATGACCCGCTGTCCGGCGAACCCGATCAGCGCACCGGGTTCGGCGAGGATGACGTCACCCTGCATGGCGAAGGAGGCGGACACGCCGCCCGTCGTCGGGTCCGTCAGGATCGAGATGAATGGAATGGTCGCCGCGGAGAGCTGGGCGAGTGCGGCCGAGGTCTTGGCCATCTGCATGAGGGAAAGCACTCCCTCCTGCATCCGGGCGCCGCCAGAGGCGCACACGAGGACGAGCGGGATCTTCTTCTCCGTCGATCGGCGGGCCAGCCGGGTAATCTTCTCGCCGACCACCGAGCCCATGGATCCGCCCATGAAGGCGAAGTTCATGACGCCGAGGTTGAACGGCATGCCATCCAGCCGGGCGGTGCCCACGAAGATCGCGTCCGACGGGCCCGCCTTCTTGAGGGCGTTGGCCAGCCGGTCCGCATACATCTCGAAGTTGAGGGGATCTTCCGACCGGAGCGTGGCCCAGAGCTCCTTCCAGGAGCCTTCGTCGGTCAGGATCTCGATGTACTCCTCTGCCGTGATTCGCCGGTGCCGGCCGCATTCGGGACAGACGTTCAGGGCCCGCTCGAACTTCTCACGGATGTCGACATGGCCGCAATTGTCGCACTTCTCCCACGCATCGGCGGGGATTTCCCGTCGTTCGCGGGTGGAGGTGCGCGGTTTACGTTCCTTCTTGAACCAGGCCATTACCACCCTATCACGACGGGGAGCTCGGAGGCGCGAGCGGGCTTCCAGCAAGCTCCTAATTTGACCGCACCGGTCAGTTGGCGCTAGGTCTTGACAGCTAAGTCATTGTCACATATCGGCATAGCCAGACAGCCTCGCATCCCATGCGGCCCGCAGTGACAGCCCAAGGCACATGCAACACACCACGAAAAACGACCCGCCGTACGAAAAGAAAGGCAGCGGGATGCCGGTGATGGGCATCAGGTTCACTGTCATCCCGACGTTCTCGAACAGGTGCGTGAAGAACAGGGCCAGGATCCCGAAGACGGTCAGGCTCGCAAAGGGATCGATCGCGCGCCGGGCGATCCGGAGCAGCACCAGGAACAGTGCGAAGAAGAGCAGCAGCGCGAGGAGCACGCCCAGGAAGCCGAGTTCTTCGCCCACGACGGAGAAGATGAAGTCCGTATGCTGGGCCGGGAGGAACGCGAGACGCTTCTGGGGTCCCTCTCCGAATCCGTTCCCGAACCACCCACCCGAGCCAATCGCCACTTTGGACTGAATCGCGTGGTATCCCGCCGCACGAGGGTCCACCTCGGGATTCAGGAAGGTAAGCAGGCGATTCTGCTGGTACGGAGCGAGCCGCTGCCAGAGCGGCATGGCGAGGGCGCCCATGACGGAGTTTACCACCCATACCCCGACACCCTCGGCGACATAGACCCGCCATGAATAGAGGAGGATCGTAAGCAGCACCATCCAGAGTGCCCAGGTCCAGGTATTGAACGCGAGCAGCAGGCTAAGCCCTGGCGAGGCAAGGATGAACAGCAGCGAGGGCTTCACCCCGGCCCAGAAAAGCATCATGAACAGGATGCCGACGAAAACGATGGCACTGCCCAGGTCCGGCTGCTTGAGCACGAGGAGGAACGGGACGCCGGCTATGAGGCAGGGGGCGAGCAGTTCCCGAAGGCTCCGCGGCGGCTCCCTGCGGTTGGAGAGGTAGCGCGCCAGCATGAGGATGACCGCCAGTTTCGCCAGCTCGGCGGGCTGTCCGATCTGGTGCCCGCCGATGGAAAGCCAGCTCTTGCTGCTGGCGGCGGTGCCCTGCCCCGTGCCCACCACCAGCGTCAGCAGCAGGAGTAGAATGGCGAAGACATAACCGGCCGGTGCCAGCCATTCGAGTATTCGGAACGAGAACCGGAAGACGACGCCGGCGGCGACGACTCCAACTCCCATCCATACCAGCTGGCGTAACCAGACTCCCTGCGCCTGGGTCGGGATGTCCGTCTGACCGGCCGAGTACAGCGTGATGAGCCCGAAGCCGGCCAACAGACACGCCGCGAGGATCAGCGGCCGGTCGAGCGCGCGGTTTCTCATTCGATGGTCGGCGGCGGCGGTGCCGGCACGACGGTGTCGTCCGGCGTTGGGTCCACCTGAGGAATCGTATCAGGCTGGAGCTGCACCGCTCGCGGTGCCGAGTCGTCCGGGGCCACGAGCCGGATCGGCGGTGCGACGCGGGTGGTGTCCGGGCCCAGCACGAAGCGGCGCAGGACCTTGATGACGTAGGGCGCGACGACCGTCCCGTGCTCGGCGAATTCCATGATGCTCCCGACGATGATCTGCGGGTTGGCCGCCGGGGCAAATCCCACGTACCAGCCGTGGTCCTCCCCATGGGAATTCTGGGCGGTCCCCGTCTTCCCTGCGGTGATGAGGTCGGCCCGCCGGCTCGCGGCCGCGGTCCCCCGCTCAACGACCGAGACAAGGGCCCGGCGAATGCCCTCCACCTGGTCCGTCGTCAGTCCGAGCTGCCGCACGTCGGAGGACCGGGGTTTCACGAGGTAGGGTGTGGGGGCCTCTCCGCCGTTCGCGAGCGCGGCGTAGAAGCGGGTCATGTTGATCACGGTCTGGGTATTCTCACCCTGGCCGATGGCGAAGTTCAGGGTGGCGCCCCACTTGCTCCACCCGCGCGGCCCGTACTTGCGGTCGAAATAGGCGGTGCTGGAGGGGAAGATCGGTGCGATCTCGTTTTCCAGGTCCACGCCGCTCCGGTCGCGGAAGCCCATCAGGACGCCGTCATTCAGGATCGCATCCAGGCCCAGGCGCAGCCCAAGCTGGTAGAAATACACGTCACAGCTCTGCGCGATCGCCCCTTCCAGATTGAGGCTGCCGTGTCCTTCCGGCCTCCAACAGCGGAAGTAGCGATTGCCCATCTGGAGGCCGCCCCTGCAGGGCTCGGGCATGTAGGTGTCGAGCCGGGCAATACCCCGCTTCATCGCCATCGCGGCTGCGGCCAGCTTGAAGGGCGAGGCGGGGGGATACCTGGTCTGGATCGCCCGGTTGAGCAGGGGGCGTGCGGGGTCCTCGTTCAGTCCGCGCCAGGCCTCGGAGGAAATGCCTCCGACGAAGGCATTGGGGTCGTAGCTGGGAGACGAATAAAGGGCGAGAATCTCGCCCTTGGGCGTCAGCGCCACCATCGCGCCGCGGACGCCGGGGGCGTCCGCACGCCAGAGACTGTCGATATAGCGCTGGAGGGGCAGGTCGATGGTGGTCCGGATGACGTGGCCCGCGATGGGCGGAAGCGTCGGCGCGACGCCGGCCTCGCGAACGAGGCGCCCGCGAGCATTCACCTCGACATAATGCACGCCGGGGCGCCCTCGAAGGATGCTGTCGTACTCCTCTTCGAGCCCGGCGCGGCCCACCACCGATCCGAGCTGCGCGCCCGGGAACCGCTCCCGCTCGAGGTCCCGTTCCGTGACCTCGCCCACGTATCCGACGACGTGCGCGACGGCCAGGCTGTCCGGATAGAGCCGTTTCGGCTCTGCCTGGATCACCAGCCCCGGCAGGAGCGTCCGGTGTTCCTCGAGCCGGGCAACTGCCTCCGTAGAGCCGTCTCCGAAGACCAGGACAGGCTCGTACCGGGCCAGCCGGTAGCGTCGAACCACCAGCTCGATCTGGCTGCTGTCCAGGGGGACGACCGAGGCAACCCGGCGCAGAACCGCACGGAGCGAATCCTCGGACGGTGCGAGCAGCTTGATCGAGTAGCCCGGCACATTATCCGCGATGATCGCGCCGTTACGGTCGAAGATCATTCCGCGGGGTGCCGCCAGCGGCACCAGCCGGAGGCGGTTCTTCTCCGCCCGGAGCTTGAACCGCTCGTGCTGGAGGACCTGGGCCCGGAAGAAGGCGCCGAGGAGGATGAGGAACGCGCCGGTGAGAAACCAGGCGGCGACCGTGGCGCGTTCACGTCGGCTGTAGGAGTGGAACTCGGTCATTCTTCGAGGCGGATCTCGAGCCAGTCGCGGAAGAATCCCAGAACAATCACCCCGGCGAGGGCGGTCGTGAGCGCCAGCAGCGGGCTCCAGATGCCGAGCTGCACGAGGAGCTCCCGCCCTCCGGCGCCGCTGGCCACCAGGACCAGCAGGTCACGAAGCCAGACGCCGACGCCAATGAATCCGGCGTTGACAAGCAGGTTGTCCGCAAAGAACACCGCGCGGCCCCAGGCCGCGCCGTATCCGACGACCGTGTGGGCGAGCATCGCCGCCCCGAATCGAGCCGGGGTGAGGGCATCGGTGACGAATCCCGTCACGAGGCCGGCCACCGCCGCGGCGCCGGGTGTGCTGCGGATCGCGAAGATCATCAGGCCGAGCATGAGAAAATCGGGCGCGATGCGGGGGCTCCACAGCCGCGGCCGCACGTAGAAATGCAACGCCACGAGCAGCGCGATGACCAGCGCGAAGCGGAGTCGGCTCGTCCGTGGCATCACGGCAGCGAATCCTCCGAGGGAGCCGAGTCGGCCGGCCAGACGGCGGGAACCCGGAGCACCAGCACATGGCTTGCCCGGCCTGGGTGGGCGGCAGGGAGCACCAGGTACGTGCGTTCCCATCCCTCCGACTCCCGAGCGATCCCCACCACCGTGCCGATGGGTATGCCGCGCGGATAGACGCCGCCGAGGCCGGACGTGATGACGCGGGTGCCGGCTTCGACCGTATCCCGGTAGGGCACCCCGCGAAGCTCAAGCATCGGCTCGGATTCGGAGGACGACTCCGTGGCGGCCACGATTCCGAAGACGGAGCCATCCTCCGTGAGTGCGCTCGCGCGGAACTCAGGATGGGCCCAGCTCATGGCGATACTCGTGCGGCTGCCAGCGGTCCGGATGAGGCCCAGGAGTCCTTCCGGAGCCACAACCGGCTGAAAGGGGGCCACGCCGGACCGGCGCCCGGCGCTCAGCAGCATGGTACGTCCGTCGGTCGGCAGGGCCTGGTGCAGCACCTCGGCGGGAACGGAGGGTGTCGGGAGCCTGCGCGCGAGCCCGAGGATCAGCCTGAGCTGCTCGTTCTCGGCCTTGATCAGCGGCAGGGCCTGGGCGGCGGCAGCGGCCGAATCCCGCTCCGCGATCAGGGCGTCGATCCGGAACCTGCTCGTGCGGGACTCCTCGGCCAGCTCCTGCAGGGCCAGAAGCGGAGCCAGGGCACTCCGCCGCACACCGTTCGCGATGGCGGTCTGCCACGACTCAGGGCTGAAGAGCGCCCCGAGGGAGAGGGCGACGCAGAGGAGGAAGAGCGCCGTGTCGCGACGGGCGTACGTGCGATCCGGCTCGAACATGCTACTTCGACAGCACGCTTTGATACTTGGCGGGATCGTCCAGGATGCGGCCGGTGCCGCGTACGACGCAGGTGAGGGGATCCTCGTCCACGTGGATGGGCAGACCGGTTTCCTGGGCCAGCAGGACATCCAGCCCGCGGATCAGCGCCCCGCCACCGGTCATGATGATGCCGCGGTCCACGATGTCGCTCGCCAGCTCCGGTGGCGTGATTTCCAGCGCGCGGCGCACGGCGTCTACGATCTGCTGAATCGGTTCCTGGACGGCCTCGCGGATTTCCGAGCTGTGAACCCGGACCGTTTTCGGGATGCCCGAGACGAGATCGCGGCCCTTGACCTCCATCTCGCGCTCCTCCCCGACCGGCGCCGCCGAGCCGATCTTGATCTTGATGGCCTCCGCCGTCGGCTCGCCGACGAGGAGGTTGTAGTTCTTCCGCATGAACTGCACGATCGCCTGGTCGAGCTCGTCCCCGCCGGTGCGGATCGAGGTGTCCGACACGATGCCCGACAGGGCGATCACCGCGATTTCGGTGGTGCCGCCTCCGATGTCGATCACCATGTTCCCGGTCGGCGTCTCAACCGGAAGCCCGACGCCGATCGCCGCGGCCATCGGCTCCGCGACCATCCAGACTTCTTTCGCGCCGGCCGTCTCCGCGGAGTCGCGCACCGCGCGCCGCTCCACCTCGGTAATGCCGCTCGGGACACACACGATCACCTTTGGCTTCACGCGGAATACGTGCTTCTCGATGATGGTCTTGAGGAAGTAGCGGAGCATTTTCTCGGTGACGTCGAAGTCGGCGATCACGCCGTCCTTCAGCGGGCGCACCGCGAGGATGCCGTCGGGGGTCCGGCCGAGCATCCGCTTCGCCTCGAGGCCGATGCCCTTGATCTTCCCAGTGGCCTTCTCGATTGCGACGACCGACGGCTCGTTAAGGACGATCCCCTCGCCCTTCACGTAAATGAGGGTGTTGGCGGTGCCAAGATCCACCGCGATTTCGTTCGCGGGGATCAGTGAGCTGAGTCGGAAGGACCGAAAGTTCATCCGGGTGCCGTGGGGAACGTGAACGCCAAAGGTAACGATTGCCCTAAAGCGGGACAAGACGAGGAGTTACGCAGCTAGTGCCCGGTGCTTCCGAATCCGCCCTCGCCGCGCCCCGTCGGAGGCAGGCGGTCGACCGGTCGAAACGATGCCGGTTCGACCCGAGCGAAGACCATCTGAGCAATTCGCATTCCACGCGTCACCCGGAACGGCTCGGTGCCGAGGTTGATCAGCGCGACCTTGAGCTCGCCACGGTAGTCGCTGTCGATCGTCGCAGGGGTGTTGGGCAGTGTGATCCCGTGGCGCAGCGCGAGGCCCGAGCGCGGACGGAGCTGGCACTCGTAGCCGTCGGGAATGGCAATGGCGAAGCCGGTGTGGAAGAGCCGCCGCTCCATCGGCCGGAGTTCTGCCTCCTCCGCACTGGCGAGGTCGTGCCCCGCCGACCCCCTGGTGGCCGGCGTGGGCACGTCGAGCCCCTCGCCATGGGGCAGCCGGGTGATAAGAATCTGGATCACGCGGGCTGGAGCACCTCGCCTGCGTCCACCAGGGGCAGCCCAAAGGCCTCGGCGACACCCGGGTAAACGACCTTGCCTTCCACCACATTGAGGCCGAGCCGCAGGGCGCCGTCCTTCTTGCAGGCCGCCTTCCAGCCCAGCTTCGCGAGCTTCAATCCGTAGGGCAGCGTGGCATTGGTGAGCGCCAGCGTCGAGGTGCGGGGCACGCCGCCCGGCATATTTGCCACGGCGTAGTGCAGAATGCCATCCACAAAGTAGGTCGGGTCTTCGTGCGTCGTGGGCTTGATCGTCTCCACGCAGCCACCCTGATCCACCGCCACGTCCACGATCACCGATCCCGGCTTCATGAGCTTCAGGTCGCCGCGCTTCACGAGGTGGGGCGCCTTGGCACCCGGCAGGAGCACCGCGCCGACTACGAGGTCCGCCCGCTTGATCGCATCGAGGATGTTGTGCCGGTTCGAGTACGCGGTGTCGACGTTGGCCGGGAGCACGTCGTCCAGGTACCGGAGCCGGTCGAGCGAAATGTCGAGAATGGTCACGTGGGCTCCGAGGCCGGCCGCCATCTTCGCGGCGTTGATGCCGACGACCCCACCGCCGATGATGACAACCTCACCCGGCGCAACGCCTGGCACGCCGCCGAGGAGAATCCCGCTCCCGCCGGACACCTTCTCGAGGTACTTGGCCCCCTCCTGCACCGCCATCCGGCCGGCAACCTCCGACATCGGCGTCAGCAGCGGCAGCTCCCCACTCGGCAGCTGGACCGTTTCGTACGCGACGGCGATCGCGCCCGACTTGACGACGGCCCGGGTGAGGTCCTCGGCGGCGGCGAAGTGGAAGTAGGTGTAGATCACCTGGCCCTTCCGCATCTTCGGCCATTCCACCGCGATGGGCTCCTTCACCTTCATGATCATTTCCGACTTGGCCCAGACTTCCTCCGCGGTCGGGAGGATCTTCGCGCCGGCGGCCACATACGCTTCGTCGCTGAAGCCGCTGCCCAGGCCCCCGCCCTGCTCCACGTACACGGTGTGGCCGGCGCCGACGAAGGCCTCTGCCCCCGCCGGTACGAGTGCGATGCGGTTCTCGTTCGTCTTGATTTCCTTCGGCACACCGATAATCATGACCCGTTCCCTGTGGTTGGTTCGCGGTTCCGCACCGCGTCGTAGGTCCGAAGTCCTCAGTCCTTCCCGCCCTGGCCCAGCCGCACCACCGTCAGTCGCTCCGGCACGAAGAATTCCCCGGCGACCGCCGCGATCTGGTCGCGCGTCACCGCATCGATCTCCTGCAGCACGGTGTCCAGCGTACGGTAGGGCTCGCCGTGCAGGACCGTCCCGGCGAGGCGGTGCATCCGGCTTTGGGGGCTTTCAAGCGAGAGCATCACCTGACCCTTGAGCTGCCGGCGCGCGTCGTCCGCTTCCTCATCGGAGAGTCCCTCCCGTGCCAGCTTGCGGAACTCCTCGCGAATGGCGTCGGCCGCCTGATCGCCGGTCGCCGGCTGGGTACCCACGTACACGCCGAGCGTGCCCGCCGACCGGTAGAACTGGTGGTAGGCGTAGATGGCGTACGCCAGCCCCAGATCCTCCCGGATGCGCTGAAACAGCCGGCTCGACATTCCGCCTCCGAAAGCATTGATCAGCATCGCCAGCGGATAGCGACGCGGGTCGGCGTACGGGAAGGTATCCGTTCCGAAGACGATGTGCGTCTGGGTGGTATCGCGCGCCTCGCGGCGCTCCACCCCACGGGCCGCCGGACTGCCGCCGACCGGCGCCCGCGCCGGCTCCGGCGCCAGACCCTCAAACCATCCCTCGCGCTCCAGCACCGTCAGCAGCTGCTCGTGGTTGACGTTGCCCGCCGCCGCGATGACGCAATTCCCTCGGTAGTAGCCCGCCTGGTGAAGCGCCTGCAGGTCGCCGGCGCCGAGGGCGCCGACCGTTTCCGGTGTGCCGAGAATCGAATAGCCGTATGGGTGTTCCGGCCAGAGCGTCTCCGCGTGCAGTTCGAACACCAGGTCGTCCGGGGTGTCCACCATCCCGTTGATTTCCTCGAGCACGACGTTGCGCTCGGGGATCAGGTCGGCCTCGCGCAGCAGGGGCCGGCGGACGAGATCGGTCAGGATCTCGACGGCCAACGGAAGGTCGGCATCGAGGACGTGGGCCTGATAACTGGTGTGATCGCGGGAGGTGAAGGCGTCGAGGCTCCCGCCCCGGACCTCGAGCTCGAGCGCGATCTGCCGGGCCGAGCGCCGCTCCGTGCCCTTGAACACCATGTGCTCGAGCAGGTGGGAGGCGCCCATCTTGGGGCGGGGCTCATGGGCGCTGGCGGAGCGCACCCAGATCCCGACGGCAGCCGAGCGCACTCCCGGCAACACCTCCGTCAAGACGGTGAGTCCGTTGAGTGCGCTCGTCTGGTGAAGCCCGTCGTCGAGACGGACAGTGTGCACGCGCCTACTCCTTGGGGAGCAGGGCCTTCCGGGACAGCTTCATCCGGCCGCGCTCGTCCACCTCGAGAAGCTTGACCTTCACGACATCGCCCTTCTTGACGACGTCCTCGGTCTTCTCGGTGCGGCCGTGCTGCAGCTCGCTGATGTGCAGGAGCCCCTCGACGCCCGGCAGGATCTCGATGAACGCGCCGAACGCCGTGGTGCTCTTGACCGGTCCCTCGTACACCTTGCCCACCTCGGGCTCGGTCACGATGGCGGCGACCATCTCACGGGCCCGTTCGCCCGCCTCGCCGCCGACCGCGGCAATCGTCACGATGCCGGTGTCCTCGACGCTGATCTTGGCGCCCGTGGCGTCCTGTATGCCGCGAATGGTCTTGCCCTTCGGTCCGATGAGATCGCCGATCTTGTCTGGCTTGATCTGCATCGTGAAGATCCGCGGGGCGTATTTCGAGAGATCGGCGCGGTGGGCGGGCAGGACCTTCGCCATCTCCTGCAGGATGTGCAGGCGGCCCTTCCGCGCCCGTTCCAGCGCCTCCTCCATGAGCTTGAGGTCCATCCCCTCAATCTTGATGTCCATCTGGATCGAGGTGATGCCCTCGGTGGTGCCGGCGACCTTGAAGTCCATGTCGCCAAGATGGTCCTCCGAGCCGAGTATGTCGGTCAGAATCGCCACCTTCCTGCCTTCCTTGATCAGCCCCATCGCGACGCCCGCGCACGGCGCCTTCATCGGCACCCCGGCGTCCATCAGGGCGAGGGACCCGCCGCAGACCGAGGCCATCGAGGAGGAACCGTTCGACTCGAGGATTTCCGAGACGACGCGCAGGGTGTACGGGAAGGTCTCGAAGCTCGGCAGCAGTGGCTGGAGCGCGCGCTCCGCCAGTGCCCCGTGGCCGATCTCGCGGCGGCTGGTGCCGCGGATCATCTTCACTTCGCCGGTCGAGTAGGGCGGGAAGTTGTAGTGCAGCATGAACGACTTGGTCGTTTCGCCCGCCACGTCGATGCTGTCGATGCGCTGCTCGTCGTCGGAGGTCCCGAGGGTTACGGCCACCAGCGCCTGGGTCTCGCCGCGGGTGAAGAGCGCCGAACCGTGGGTCCGGGGAAGCACTCCGGTCTCGATCGTGATCGGGCGGATGGTGTCGCCATCGCGACCGTCGACCCGCTCACCCTTCTCGAGCACCTGCGCCCGCATCACCCGGTACTCGATTTCCTCGAACTCGTGTCCGATCTCGCGGGCCCGCTCCGGGAACTCGGCGACCAGCTGCGCCAGCACGTCGGCCTTGATCTGGCTGGCCGCGGCCGCGCGGCCGGCCTTGTCCTTCGCGTTGATGGCCTTCGCCATCGCGTCCTCGGCGAGCCCTCGCACGCGACCGACCAGCACCTCGTCCACGGGCGCCTTCGCCCATGCCATCTTGGGCCGGGCCGCCTTGCCGATGACCTTCTGCGCGATGCCGATGAGCTCCTTGAGGCCCTTCTGGGCCACCTTGAGCGCGTCGAGCATCTCCTTCTCGGAGACCTCCAGCGCCCCGCCCTCGACCATCACGATCGAATCCGCCGAGCCGCTGGCGGTCAGATCGACCGTCGAGAACTCGAGCTGTTGGAAGGTCGGGTTGAGGATCCAGTTCTCCTCGACCCGGCCCACCCGCACCGCGGCGATCGGGCCGTTCCACGGCACCGGCGACAGTGCGAGGGCGGTGGAGGCCGCCAGGACGCCGAGCACATCGGCATCGTTTTCCTGGTCGGCGGAGAGGACGGTCACGAAGACCTGGATTTCGTTCTTGAAGCCCTCGGGAAAGAGCGGGCGGATCGAGCGGTCGATCACCCGGGCGGCGAGGATTTCCTTGTCCGACGGCCGGCCCTCGCGTTTGAGGAACCCGCCGGGAATCTTGCCCGCCGCGTAGGTCTTCTCGCGATACTCGACCGTGAGGGGGAAGAACGGCAACGTGGAGACGTTGGGGGAGACGGTCACCGCCCCGAGGACCACCGTGTCGCCGAAACGAACGAGCGCGGAGCCGGCGGCCTGCTTCGCCATGCGCCCGGTCTCGATCGAGAGGGTCCGCCCGGCGAATTCAGTTTCAATCCGATGCACAGTCACAACCTTTTCGTGGCAGAGCACGCAATGCAGAGAGGGCGCCCCGTCGTGCTCGGTCGGGACGCCCTCGCCCACGCGCTTCGCTTAGTGTCGGAGACCCAGTTGGTCGATCAGCGAGCGATAGCTCGGCAGGTCGGTGCGCTTCAGGTAGGTGAGCAGCCGCCGCCGGGCGCCGACCATCTTCAGGAGTCCCCGCCGGCCGTGATGGTCCTTGGGGTGGGTCCGGAAATGATCTGTCAGGGAGTTGATACGCTCGGTGAGCAACGCCACCTGGAGGGGAGCTGAACCGGTGTCCGTCTCGTGGCGGCGGTGCGTCTGGACGACGCTCTGCTTGTCGAAGCTCATGCTGGGTGATTCCGTTGGGTGCCCGCGCGGGCAACGTCGCTAGTCTCTATCAATTCGAGCATGAAAGAATAACCGGGAACTGTCGGAAGGACAAGGGGTTGGACGCTCGCAGGCCCGAGCCATCCCACATCTCCTCCGATCGGCCGCCAAGCCACCAAGGCACACGCCAAGTCCTTGCCCTGGAATCACTTAAAAGCCGATCATCCGGCGAATGTCATTGGAGAACGCAAACACCATCAGGAGGAGGATGACGGCCAGCCCGACCGCAGTCAGCCGCTCCCTGAGCTTGAGGGAGAGCGGCCTCCTCAGGACCCCCTCAGCGAGGAGGAACAGGAACTGCCCCCCGTCGAGAATCGGGATCGGAAGCAGGTTGAGCACCGCCAGGTTGACCGAAATGAGGCCGAGGAACGCGAAGAACGCGTCAACGCCGAGGCGAGCGGATTCCGCCGCCAACTGGCCGATCAGGATCGGTCCGCCGACGCTGCGGCTCGAGACCCGGCCGCTCAACATTCCTCGGACGGTGCGGACGATCTGGGTCGAGGCGCCGAGCGTGCCTCTCCAGCCCTCCGCGAGCGACTGGCCGAATGACAGCTCCTCGTACCTGACGTCTCCACGGTTCCCCACGCCGATCCGGCCGACCGTCGTCTTCTGGGCTCCGAATGCGCGAACGGTCTCCGCGCGTGGCGTGACCGTAATTGCCAAGCGCTGCCCGCCCCGGGCGACTTCGAGCGGCACAGGCTCTTCCGCCCGCGCCTCGATGACGTCCGTGAGATCCCACCACTGTTCGGTGGGCTGGCCGGCCGCCGACAGGATCGTGTCGCCGACCTCGAGCCCGGCACGCGCTGCGGGAGTTCCGGGGGCCACCGAGGCCACCACCGCGCGCCGATAGGGAGAGAGGGCCGCGGCCGCGGCCCCGAGTTCTTCCAGCGCGTCGCGGTGGATGGCCAGGACCACCGGATCCCGGCCTTCGACGTTGATGACGATGGTGTCGCCGGCGCCTCCGAGGAGTCCATTGATCACGTCGCCCCAGCTCGAGACCGGCTGCCCGTTGATCGCCCGGATGCGATCCCCCGGATGGAGCGTCGCGAGCGGCAGGACGGATTCCGGCAGCCCCGCCGTGTCCACACGCCCCACCCGGGTCTCCGGATCGACGCCGCGCCCGTTTTTGGCAGCAAGCCCGGTGAACACCAGCCACGCGAACAGCACGTTCATAGTCACGCCGGCGAGGATGATCACCATTCGCTTCCAGATCGGCTTGGCCTCGAAATACGCGCCGGGCGGGACATTGGCCAGGCTCTCCGCCGGCCCTTCAAGCTTGCTGCTGGTCGCGTCCTCTTCCGCCGTGGCCATCTTCACGTAGCCGCCGAGGGGCAGCCAGCACACCGCGTACTCGGTCCCGCCCCGCGTGAAGGACAGCGCCTTGATCGGGGCGCCGATGCCGAGGGCGAAGCGGTGGACATGCACCCCGGCCCACTTCGCGGCCAGGAAGTGACCCGCCTCGTGCACGAAGACCAGGATGCCGATGACGACCAGCAGGTAAAGCAGGATCAGTATCCCCGTCACGCCATCTCCTCACGGGCACGTCCCCGCGCCCACGTATCGGCTGATCGCACCGCCTCGACGGTAGCAGCCGGTAGGGTACGATGTGAATCCAGCACTGCGTCGATGACCTCGGCGATCCGGCCGAAGGATATCGTGCCGCCGAGGAAGGCCGCCACGGCGACCTCGTTGGCGGCGTTGAACGCTGCCGGGGCCGTGCCGCCCGCACGCCCGGCCGCCACACCGGCCCCGAAGGCGCGAAAGATGTCGGTCCGGACCGGCTCGAACGTCAGGGGCGTCGCCGCCAGAGGATCGAAGCGTGGCACCCCTGAGTCGGGCAGCCGGTCAGGGTGGGTGAGAGCATACAGGATCGGCAGCTCCATGTTCGGGTGCCCCAGCTGTCCGATCACGCTCCCATCACAGAATTCGACGAAGGCGTGCACGATGCTCTGCGGGTGCACGACGACCTCCAGGGCGTCGTAGGCGAGCCCGAAGAGGTGGTGCGCCTCGATGACCTCGAGGGCCTTGTTGGCCAGCGTTGCGCTGTCCACGGTGACCTTGCTGCCCATCCGCCACGTGGGATGGTTCAGCGCCTCGGCCACCGAGGCCGACCGGACCCGGTCGGCGGGCCATTCCCGGAAGGGACCGCCCGAGGCGGTGAGGATGATGCGCCGGAGCAGGTGCTCGCGCCCCGAGACGCATTGCAGGACCGCACTGTGCTCGCTATCCACCGGCACAATTTCTCCACCACCAGCCCGCGCGGCCTCTTGCACGAGATCACCCGCCATGACGAGCGTCTCCTTGTTGGCAAGCGCGACGCGCTTGCCGGCCTTGAGCGCGGCGAGGGTCGCATCGAGACCGGCGGCGCCGACCACAGCGTTCACGACGATATCGGCCTCGGGATGCGTGGCGGCCTCGACCAGCACCGCCGGTCCGTGCGGCAAGCCGTTCCCGGCGCTTGCATCCACCAGGCCGGCGAAGGCGGGGTGCCATTCGGCGACCTGCGAGTCGAGGAGCGCGCGATTCCGGCCGCCGGCGAGTGCCACGACCCGAAAGTGCGCGCGTTGACGGCGGAGCACCGCGAGCGTGCTCTGCCCGATGGAGCCGGTGGAGCCGAGCACCGCCACGCCGCGCATCAGAGAATCCCGAAGAGTCGATACAGCGCCGCGGCGACGGGAACGACGAAGTAAAGGGAATCGAAGCGGTCGAGCACTCCGCCGTGACCGGGAATCAGGGCGCTGGAATCCTTGACGCCGACCTCGCGCTTCAGGAGGGATTCCGCGAGGTCGCCCACCTGTCCGACCACGGAAAGGATCACGCCGAATGCGACCGCCTGGGCGAGGGAGAGCTGGACACCCGCCGGCCGGAGCGCAAGGTGCGCAAAGAGCGGCGCCGCCACTGCCGCGCCAACGATGCCCGCAATCGCACCCGAGCGCGTCTTCCCCGGGCTGACGGTCGGCGCCAGCTTGGGCCCGCCGATGGCGCGGCCGCCGAACATCGCGGCCGTATCGCACACCCAGGTCACGATGAGCGGGAAAAATACCAGGGCGGTGCCCGGCCACGATCGAAGGCCGTTCGCCGCGTGCCGGATCCCGATGAGGAAGGCGGGAAGTGCCGCCGTGTAGAGCGGCGCGAGCACCGTGACGGCCGCCGCGCCCAGCGGGCGTTCCGCCGGACTCCGCCGGAGGAGTGCCCACGAGAGCACCACGATGAGCCAGGCCGCGCCGAGGTACGTCCAGTTGCCGTTCCAGAGGCCCCAGACCCGCGGCGACGACAGCACGAGCCAGGCGCCGGGGCCGAACAGGGCCGCCGCGCCCAGCCCCAGCGGGCGCGAGGGTCGGATACCCTGGCGCTCCGCAAACTCCATGAGCTCCCGCGCTCCGAGTGCTCCCACCGCAGCCAGCAGGATCGCGAGGGGCCAGCCTCCCATCCACACGACGCCCACGGCGACGGGAATGGCGACCGCCGCGAAGGCGATCCGCTTGGCCATGTTGGAGTCCATCAGACCGGGATGCGGCCGAAGCGACGGTCGCGCTTCTGGAAATCGAGGATCGCTTCGAAGAGGTGTTGCCGGGTGAAGTCGGGCCAGTAGACCGGTGTCACGTGGAACTCCGCGTACGCCAGCTGCCACAACAGGAAGTTCGACACGCGCAATTCCCCCGAGGTGCGGATCAGCAGGTCGGGGTCGGGCCAGGGCGCGGTGAACAGCCGGCTCGCGATCGCGTCCTCGTCGATCTCCGCGGGCGTCATCCGGCCCGCCGCGACGTCCTCCGCGAGCAGCCGGGCGGCACGGGTGATCTCCGCGCGGGCGCCGTACGAGATGCAGATGTTGAGGGCGAGCTTCTCCCCGCCCGCGGTAGCGGCGGTGATGCGATCGACGGCGGCACGTGCGGTCGGGGCCAGGCGGTCCAGGTCGCCCAGGAAGCGGACTGACACGCCCTGGTGCCGGAGCTGGTCCATCTCGCGGGCGATGTACTCCTCAAGCAGCGCCATCAGCGCGTCGATTTCCTCGGGAGGCCGCTGCCAGTTTTCCTGGGAGAACGCGAACAGGGTCAGCACTTCGACCCCGGCGGCGAGCGCCCCTTCCACCACCTCACGGACGGCGTGCATGCCGGCCTGGTGGCCGTAGGAACGGGGGAGGTCGCGTTCCCGCGCCCACCGCCCGTTCCCGTCCATGATGATGGCGACGTGCGCCGGCACGCCGCCCTGGAGCCGGATCGATTCGAGCAGGGAGTCGCTCATTCGATCAGACTTCCATGATCTCCGCCTCTTTGGACTTGATCAGCTCGTCGATCTGGCGGACGTGATCGTCGGTGAGCTTCTGCACGTCCTTTTCGGCGTGCTTCCGGTCATCTTCGGAGGTGTGCTCGAGTTTCTTCAGCCGGGACATCGTGTCCGTGCGTGCGTGGCGCACGGCGATCCGACCTTCTTCGGCGAGCTTGTGCACGACCTTCACCAGGTCCCTGCGGCGTTCCTCGGAGAGCGCGGGCAGCGGGACCCGGATGAGGTTGCCTTGCGTGGCAGGATTCAGTCCCAGGTCGGCATCGCGGATGGCCTTCTCGATGGCCTGCGCCAGCCCCTTGTCGAACGGCTGGACCGTGAGCAGCCGGGCCTCCGGGGCGGCGACCATGGCGACCTGGTTCAGTGGAACGGGAGTCCCGTAGGCTTCGACCCGGACGAGGTCGAGCAGGGACGTGGTGGCCTTGCCGCTCCGGATGGTCGCCAGCTCGCGTTTGGTGCTCTCCACCGCCTTGTGCATCAAGTCGCGAGCGTGTTTGACGAGGTCCTGAATGGTGTTCATCGCACGATCGTCCCGACCCGTTCGCCGCGCAGGATCCGCGCGATGGCGCCGGGTTCCTTGATGTTGAACACAATGATCGGCAGCTGGTTGGCCTTGCACAGGCCGAACGCGTTGGCGTCCATCACGGCGTAACCCTTGACAATCGCTTCCTGGAACGTGAGCTCGGGAATGAACGTCGCGCCCGGATCGGCCTTGGGATCGCCGGTGAAGACGCCGTCCACGTTGGTGGCCTTCAGGATGACATCCGATTCGACTTCCAGCGCCCGCAGGACGGCCGCTGTGTCCGTGGAGAAGAACGGGTTGCCGGTGCCGCCCGCGAAGATGACAAGCCGCCCTTTCTCGAGGTGCCGCTGGGCGCGCCGCCGGATGTACGGCTCTGCCAGCGACTCCATCCGGATGGCGGTCATCACGCGGGTGTGGACGCCGAGTTTCTCCAGGACGTCCTGCATGGCCAGGGCGTTGATCACCGTGGCCAGCATGCCCATGTAGTCCGCGTTGACGCGGTCCAGGCCCTCGCGACTGGCGCTGGTTCCCCGGATGATGTTGCCGCCGCCCACGACCAGGCTGAGGTGCACGCCCATGGCGTGCACCGCCTTGATCTGGTCGGCGAGGCCCTCGACCACGTGGTAGTCGAGGCCAACCCCCTTTTCGCCGGCGAGCGCCTCACCGGAGATCTTGAGGAGCGCCCGGGGATAGGCGAGCCCCATCAGGCTTCCCCAATCTTGAATCGGGCGAAGCGCTTGACCACGACCGCCTCCCCAAGCTTGCCGGAGACTTCCTTCACCATCTCGCCGACGGTCTTGGATTCATCCCGCGCGAACGGCTGCTCCAGCAGCGTGCGCTCCGCGACGAACTTGCGAATCTTGCCCTCGACGATCTTGGCCCGGATCGCTTCGGGCTTGCCCTCGCCGGCGACCTGCTCTTCAGCGATCCGGCGTTCCCGCTCGATGGTCTCCGCGGGGATGTCCTCGGGATTGATCCCGATCGGATCCGCCGACGCGATATGCAGGGCGATGTCCCGTGCGAGCTGGCCGAACTCCTCCGTGCGTGCCACGAAGTCGGTCTCGGAGTTGAGCTCGAGCAGGACGCCCAGCTGGCTGTTGTGATGCAGGTAACTGACCACAAGCCCCTGGGATGCGCTCCGGCCTGCCCGCTTTTCCGCCTTGGCGATACCCTTGGCCCGGAGCAGCTCGATGGCCTTCTCCATGTCGCCGTGGGCTTCTTCCAGCGCCCGCTTGCAGTCCATCATACCGGCCCCGGTGCGGGCCCGCAGTTCGCTGATATCCTTCGAGGAAATCATCTTCGTCGTCATCTGGGAATACTCACACGTTATTGGATAGAGAAACCGCCGCCCGGCCGTACGGAGGCCTGGGGCGGCGGCATAATGGTTCGCGTGGTCCGCCCGGACTACGCGTCCGACTCGCCCGCGGCCGCCGGCGCCGCATCCCCGGCATCCCCGGCATCCGCCTCCGCCTCGGCTTCCGGCTTGAGCCGTGCCGCGATGGCCTCCGGCTTCGGCCGCCGCTTCCGGCGCGGCCGCCGCTTCCGCCGGTCGGCGTCGGCATCACCCTCGGTGCCGGCGTCGGTGCTGTAGGTTTCGGCGTCGGCGTCTTCCGCCGTTTCGCGGAGCGGCATCTGCGCCCGCGCCTCGTGGACCGTCTCGCTCAGCGCATGCGCGATCAGGGACACGGCGCGGATCGCGTCATCGTTCCCGGGGATCGGGACGGTGATCACATCGGGGTCGGCGTTCGTGTCGACGATCGCCACCACCGGGATGCCGAGCTTGTTCGCCTCCGCCACCGCGATCTTTTCCTTCTTGGCATCCACGACGAAGAGCGCGCCGGGAAGGCGGTTCATCATCTTGATGCCCTCGAGGTTCCGGGCCAGCTTGACCCGCTCCCGTGCGAAGAGGAGCTGTTCCTTCTTCGTGTAGTTCTCGAATTCGCCTTCCGAGGCGCCCTGCTCCAGCTCACGCAGCCGGCGAATCTGCTTCTTGACCGTCTGGAAGTTGGTCAGCATCCCGCCGAGCCAGCGCTCGGTCACGTAGAATCCGCCGCACGCCTCCGCTTCCGCCTGGACGATCCCCTTCAACTGCTTTTTCGTGCAGACGAAGAGGATGCCGTCGCCCTTGAGCACCACGCTCTTGAGCAGCTCCTGCCCCTTGCCGATCTGGCGCAGAGTCTTCTGGAGATCGATGATGTAAATGCCGGAACGCTCGGCGAAGATGAACCGGCGCATCTTCGGGTTCCACCGGCGAGTCTGGTGGCCGAAATGGACACCGGCTTCGAGCAGGTCCTGCAGCTGGGGCTGTGCCATGCGGGTACGTAGGTCTTTCGTCGTAAGGGTTAGCCGTCCATCGCGTTCAACTCCCGGCGAGATCCCGCGCGTGGCGGGACACCCTGGCCGGAATCCGGCGATGTGCGAGATGCCCGGAGCGCCGTCTAGCGCTTCGAGAACTGGAACCGCTTCCGGGCGCCTGGGCGTCCCGGCTTCTTGCGCTCGACCATCCGCGGGTCGCGGGTCAGGAGCCCGGCGGCCCGCAGCTTGGCCCGGTGTTGCTCATCGGCCGACACGAGCGCCCGCGCGATACCGAGGCGCAGGGCACCCGCCTGGCCGGTCTGTCCGCCGCCATCCACATGGGCCTTCACGTCGAACGCGCCGAGGGTATCGGTCGCGGTGAACGACTGCTGGATGTGCTGAACCAGCGAGGGCCGCGGGAAATAATCGCCGAGGGTCCTGCCGTTCACGTCCCACTTGCCGGTGCCAGGAGTGAGGTACACGCGGGCGACGCTGGTCTTGCGCCGGCCCACCGCCTGCCACCGGTACTCGGGAGATGCCGTCATGCGCTCACCTTCTTGGTGCTGGACTGGACAGGAAACGGCTTCGGCTGCTGCGCCGCATGGGGATGGTCGGTGCCCGCGTAGACCTTCAGCTTGCCCCGGAGTTTCTGCCGGGCGAGCGAGGTCTTGGGCAGCATCCCGAACACCGCCTTCTCGATGACCCGGTCCGGGTGCTTCGCGAGCAGGTTCCGGAGCGGCGTGAACGACTCGTGACCCATGTAACCCGAATGCGAGAAGTACTTCTTGTTGTCGAGCTTGCGGCCCGTGACGCGCACCTTCTCGGCATTGATCACGATGACGAAGTCGCCACCGTCCATGTGCGGCGTGTAGGTCGGCTTGTGCTTGCCGCGGATCAATTGAGCCACCGCGGAAGCCAGCCGGCCGAGCGGCACGCCGGTGGCATCCACCAGATGCCAGTCGTGCTGCAGGTCCGCGTGAGTCGAGCTGTAGGTCTTCATGAGCATTCCTGCCAAGGCGCCGAAAGCTGGTAAATCAAGACAGACTTGTAAGATAGCAGGACAATCTGGCCGAGGTCAAGGCGGGCGACTCCGCACCCCGGGTGGTCTCTTAGACCAGCCGCTTCGCCGAGGCTATCTTTGTTCCCATGGACCCTACCCTGAGTGGGTTTGCCCTTGGGCTGCTCCTGGGAGCCGCCAAAGTCGGGCTCATCGGCACGGTCGCCTTTGGAATCGCCTGGTGGCGGACCCGGGCGAAGCTGCGCCGGATGGAAGCGACGCTGCCCGATCCGGCCAGCCTCGCGGAACGACTCGCCAACCTCGAGCAGATGGTCGACTATTCGG
>DASTCF010000012.1:0-8071 GCA_035711365.1 Gemmatimonadales bacterium | reverse complement strand
AGCGACCGGATCCTGCGGCGCCTGGAGGCATTGCTGGTGGTGGCGGACCAGGAGCACAGCTTCCTGTTGAGCGGCTCCGGCGAGCTGATCGAGCCGGACGACGGCGTGCTCGCCGTGGGCTCGGGCGGGAACTACGCGCTCGCCGCCGCGCGGGCGCTCATGGCGGATCAGACGATCGGTGCGCGGGAGGTGGTGCAGCGGGCGCTCGAGATCGCGGCGGACATCTGCGTGTACACCAACCGGCACATCACGATCCTCGAACTGGGTGACAAGTGACTGAGCCCGCGACGGCCGCGCCAACTTCCCATTCCGCCCAGGCCGCCGAGGCGCCCTGGCTGGAAGAGATGCCGCCGCGGAAGATCGTGGCTGAGCTCGACCGCTACATCGTGGGCCAGGATGCCGCGAAGAAGGCGGTGGCGATCGCCATCCGGAACCGGTGGCGGCGTTCCCAGGCGCCGGACGACATCCGGGACGAGATCACGCCCTACAACATCATCATGATCGGGCCGACCGGCGTCGGTAAGACGGAGGTCGCGCGACGGCTGGCGCGGCTGGCCGGCGCGCCGTTCGTGAAGGTCGAGGCGTCGAAGTTCACCGAGGTGGGCTACGTGGGGCGCGACGCGGAGTCGATGGTGCGGGAGCTGGTGGATACCGCCATCAGCATGGTGCGGACCGAGCGCGAGGACGACGTCTGGCCGCAGGCGGAGCAGAAGGCGGACGACAGGCTGCTCGACATTCTCCTCCCGCCGGCTCCACCGAAACTCGAGCGCGCGGAGAAGGCGGAGACGGTGTTTGTCGTGGGGCCGGGGGGCAGTGCCTCGGCGGAGAAAAGCGACGCGGACGCGAGCCGGCAGCGTTCGCGGGAGAAGCTGCGCCAGATGCTGCTGGACGGGAAACTCGATGACCGGGAGGTGGACATCGAGGTGACGCCGCAGAGCTACCCGATGCTGGACCTGCTGCAGCCGCCGCCCGGGATGGAGGGGCAGGACATCAACTTCAGCGAAATGCTGCAGGAGATGCTGCCCAAGCGGAAGAAGCGGCGCACGGTGCGGGTGCCGGAGGCGCGGCGGATCCTGGTGGACGAGGAGCTGAAAAAGCTGGTGGACATGGATGACGTCGTGAACGAGGCGCTCGACCGGGTCGAGAATCACGGCATCCTCTTCATCGACGAAATCGACAAGATCGCGGGCGAGCGCTCCCAGGCCGGCGGGCCCGACGTGAGCCGCGAGGGCGTGCAGCGCGACCTGCTGCCGATCGTCGAGGGCTCCACCGTGCAGACCCGGTACGGGTCTGTGCGCACCGATCACATCCTGTTCATCGCGGCCGGCGCGTTTCACGCCTCGAAGCCGTCGGACCTCATTCCCGAGCTGCAGGGCCGCTTCCCGATCCGGGTGGAGCTGACGTCCCTCAGCGAGGCGGACTTCATCCGCATCATGACCGAGCCGGAAAGCGCGTTGGTGAAGCAGTACCAGGCGCTGGTGGCGGCGGAGGGGGCGACGCTCGAATTCAGGGCCGACGGGATCGCGGAGGTGGCGCGGATCGCGGCGCTGGCCAACGAGCGGATGGAGAACATCGGCGCCCGCCGGCTCCACACCGTGATGGCGGCTCTGATGGAGGACTCGCTGTTCGAGCTTCCCGAGTCGGCCGAAAAGAAGCTCGTGTTCGACGGCGAGCGGGTCCGCAACCGCCTGGCCGCCATCGTGGCCGACGACGACCTGAGGAGGTACATCCTGTAGGCCGGGAAGGGCGAATGGGGGCCTGGGCGAGCGGACCGGTGATCTGGCTCACACCACGCAGCCCCCGGTCATGGTACATCTGACCAATCCCTCTCCCTTCTTCCCGCGGCACGACCTGGTCTGGGCTCGTACCGCGGCCCCTTCCAGGAGGTGTCCGGTGTTATCGCGCTTCTCCTTCCTGCGCGCAGTCCCTCTCGCGCTCCCGATCCTGTTCACCCTCGCCTGCGGCGACGACGATAGCAGCCCGTCCACCCCGACCTTCCTCGTCCAGGGCGCCGACATGGGCGCCCAGGTCCAGAACGTCATAGTCTCGAATGGCGGCAATCCGGTTTCCGGCGCGACCGTGACAGTCAATGGCGAGGCCGCCACACCTGGCGCCGCGGGTGAGTATTCGGTGACCCTGGCGGCTCCGGTTGCGGCCGGCGGCGCCCTCAACCTCGAGGTCGGGGCGAGCGGCGAAACCATCACCGCCACCGGCAACGTCCCTGAGGCTCCGGCCGTAACGGCGCCGGTCGATGCCGCCGAGATCCTGACCACCGACGCGATCGACGTGACCTGGACCAGCGCTACCGACCCGGACCGGTTCGTGGTGCTCGCCGTGGGCGCCACCACCCAAACCTTCGCCGCCGCCGGCGCCGCTCGCGCCTTCTCCATTCCCGCGGGCACGCTCGCTGCGGGCGAGTGGGAGATCCGGGTCTACGCCTACAATGACGGCGACTTCACCGGCCCGACCGAGGCCGAATCCGCGATGAACATCCGCGGCGAGGCCGCTGCGTATCCTTCGGTCACGATCGTGGCCGCCGTGCTCGTCATGGGCACGGACATGAGCAGTCAGTTCGAGCACGTCCACATTTCGCAGGGCGGGGCCTCGGTCGATGGTGCCACCGTCACGGTGAACGGCGAGGCCGCAGTCCAGTCCGGGGCTGGCACCAACTACGACGTCACGCTGGCGGCGCCTGTCGCGGTGGGCGGCCTCCTCGACCTCGACATCTCGTTCGGCTCGGTCGTCATCCAGGGGACCGGCGCGGTGCCGGAATCCCCGGTCATCACCGCCCCCGCCGAGGGGGCGAACATCGCGGTGGCCAGCGCCATCGACGTCACGTGGACCAGCACGACCGACCCCGACCGCTTTCAGATCTTCGTGCAGACTGGAGCGGGCGTCCAGGTGTTTGACGCCGCGGGCACCGCGCGAGCCTTTACCATCCCCGCCAATACGCTCCCTGTCGGCGGGCCGTATCCAATGGATGTGTTCGCGTATAACGATGGAACCTTCACGGGTCCCGTCGATCCGACATCGCGCATGAACATCAGGGGGGAGGACCGGGTCAACATCACGATTATCCCCTGACCCCGACTCCCACCGAACTCAGGAAGGCCGCCCTCTCGGACGGCCTTTCTTTCTTCCGCGACTCCTTGCCCCCGCCCTCCCTCTGGCGCTAGACTCCCCCTGCCAAAATGGCCGTCCGGCCCCGCACCTCAGGGGATACATGCCCAAGCGCGACTTCCTCGCCATTTCCGACTTCTCCCGGGACGAGCTCGGTCGGCTGTTCGACCTCGCGGCCCGGATGAAGGCTGGCTCATACCGCGAGCGTCCGCTGGCGGACAAGACGATCGCGCTGATCTTCGCGAAGAGCTCGACCCGCACGCGGGTGTCCTTCGAAGTCGGGACCATCGAGCTTGGCGGCCATCCGCTCTTCCTTTCGTCTCGCGACATCCAGCTGGGCCGCGGCGAGCCGATCCGCGACACGGCCCGCGTGCTCTCGCGCTACGTGGACGGAATCATGATCCGCACCTTCGCGCACGCGGACGTCGAGGAACTGGCCGAGTTCGCAACGGTGCCTGTGATCAACGGCCTCACCGACCTGATGCATCCCTGCCAGGTCCTGGCCGACCTCCTCACGATGCGCGAATCGGCCGGCGGCTGGGAGGGGAAGGCGGTGGCGTGGGTGGGCGACGGAAACAATATGGCGAACAGCTGGCTCGACGCCGCGGGCGTGCTCGGCTTCGAGCTCCGGCTCGCCTGTCCCGAGGGCTACGAGCCGAATCGCGAGATCTTCAACCGGAACAAGGGCCTGACGAAGGTGCTGATCACCGAGGATCCCGAGGAGGCAGTGGAGGGCGCGCACGTCGTCACCACCGACGTGTGGGCCTCGATGGGCCAGGAGGCGGAGGCCGAGGGACGGCGGCAGGCCTTCCTCGGCTATCAGGTGGATGCGACGCTCCTCGGCCGGGCGGACCCGAAGGCGATCTTCCTCCACTGCCTCCCGGCACACCGCGGCGAGGAGGTGACGGAGGACGTGTTGGAAGGACCGCGATCCCGCGTCTGGGACGAGGCCGAGAACCGGCTGCACGTGCAGAAGGCGCTACTGGCGATGCTCCTGAGTGAGAATTGAGAAACGAGAAATGAAATGACAGACCCAACGGCACTGAAACGCACTCCCCTCTATGACATTCACGTCGCCCTCGGCGGCAAGATGGTGCCGTTCGCGGGCTGGGAGATGCCCGTGCAGTACCCGGCGGGCATCGTCGCCGAGCACAAGGCGGTGCGGAGCGGCGCAGGCCTGTTCGACGTGTCCCACATGGGCGAGTTCGAGGTCACCGGCCCCGACCGGAATGCCTTCGTGAACCGGGTGACGTGCAACGACGTCGGCGCGCTCCAGGCGGGCGAGGTCCAGTATTCGGCGCTCCTCACCCGCGAGGGCACCTTCGTGGACGACTGCACGGTGTACCGCTTCGACGACAAGATCATGATCGTCGTGAACGCGGCCAACATCGACAAGGACTGGACCCACGTCGTGGACCAGAAGGGCGGCGCCAACGTCCGGCTCAAGAACATCTCGGACGCGGTCGGGCTGCTCGCGCTGCAAGGCCCGAGGGCCGAGGAGGTGCTGCAGCCGGTCTGCGACCTCACCCTGTCGGAGATCGGGTACTACAAGTTCGCGACCGGCCAGGTGGCGGGCGCCGATTGCTTCGTGTCGCGCACCGGGTACACCGGTGAGGACGGCTTCGAGATCTACTGCCGCTGGCGCGACACCGAGGCGCTGTGGCGGGCGCTCGAGGGTCCCGGCCGCGCCCAGCCGATCGGCCTCGGTGCGCGCGATTCGCTCCGGCTCGAGGTGGCCTATCCGCTCTACGGCAATGACATCGACGACACGATCACGCCACTCGAGGCCGGGCTGGGCTGGATCGTCAAGCTCGACAAGGGCGCGCCGTTCATGGGGATCGACGCGCTGCGCTCCCAGAAGGCGCGCGGCGTCACGCGCCGCTTCGTGGGCTTCAAACTGCTCGACCGCGCCATTCCGCGGCACGGTTACCCGGTGTATCACGACGGCCGCCAGGTGGACCTCGTGCGGAGCGGCACGATGAGCCCCTCGCTCGGGATTCCCATCGGCACGACCTACCTGCCGGCCGCGGCGGCCAAGCCCGGCACGCGGTTCGAGGTCGATTGCCGCGGCACGCGCGTGCCGGCGGAAGTCGTGAGCCGGCCGTTCTACACCCAGGGCACCGCCAGGAAAGGGAAGTAGAGGCGCACCCGCCGCATGCGCGTTGCCATCCTGACGATCTCCGATGCGGGCAGCCGCGGTGAGCGCGCCGACCTCTCGGGCGACGCGATCGCCGAGTGGGCGAACGCGCGCGGTCATGCGGTGGCGGAGCGCGCCCTCGTGCCGGACGAGACGCCGGCCATCGTGGGCGCCCTCACGGCGTGGGCCGATGGCGACCGTGCCGACCTCATCCTCACGACCGGCGGCACCGGCCTCACGTCGCGGGACGTCACCCCCGAGGCCACCAGGGTGGTGCTCGACAAGGAGGCCGCCGGCATCGCCGAGGCGCTTCGTATCGCTTCGCTTCCGGCCTTCCCGCGGGCGGCGCTCTCCCGCGGCCTGGCGGGAGTTCGCGGGCGCACCCTCATCGTGAACCTCCCCGGCAGTCCCGGCGGCGTGCGGGACGGACTCGCCGTGCTCGATGGGATCGCCGCGCACGCGGTCGAGCTGGTCCGCGGCACCAGCACAGCACACGCCGGTGGGTGACCGCTGATGGCCTCCCGTATCCTCCTCACGATGGATGACCTCGAGACGGCGGTGCCGCTCAACGCCGCGCTCGAGCAGGCCGGCTTCGCGACCACGCTCGTCTCGGCGATGGACGACGTGCGCGCGGCGCTCAAGCGCTCGAATCCTGACCTGGTCATCCTGTCCGGGGCCGTGCACGAGGCGCCGGCGCTGGCGCTCACCGCGATGGCACGCGACGCCGAGATCTCGACGCTGGCGCTGCTCGAGTCGACGGACTCCGGCCGAGCGGATAGGGTGACCCGGCTCGGCGCCACCGCGGTGATGATGAAGCCGGTGCGGCGCGACGAGGCCGTGGCCACCGCGACCCGCCTCGTCGAGCGGCGGCGGCTGCAGGAGCGCACCGGCATCATCGGCGAGAGCGCCTCGATCCAGGAGGTGCTGGTCAAGATCGAGCAGATGGCGCCGGTAACGAGCACGGTGCTCATTCAGGGCGAATCCGGCACCGGCAAGGAGCTGGTCGCGAAGGGGCTGCACGATCTTTCGCCCCGGCGGGGGCAGCCGTTCATCGCGGTCAACTGCGCCGCGCTGGCCGAGACGCTGCTGGAGTCGGAACTCTTCGGGCACGAGAAGGGCGCGTTCACGGGAGCGGCGGAGCGGCGGCTCGGGCGGTTCGAACTGGCGGACGGCGGGACGATCTTCCTCGACGAAATCGGCGAGATCCCCGCGAGCACGCAGGTGAAGCTGCTGCGCGTGCTGGAGAACCGTACATTCTTCCGCGTGGGCGGCACGCAGCCGATCAAGGTAGATGTGCGGGTGGTGGCGGCGACCAACCTGAACCTCCGCGACGCCGTCCACCTGGGTAACTTTCGGGACGATCTCTACTACCGGCTGAGCGTCCTCAATATCTATCTTCCCCCCCTCCGGGAGCGCCGGGAAGACATCCCCCTCCTCGTCCGGCGGTTCATCCGGGAGTTCGCCAAGGCCCACGACCGCCCCTTCCGGGGCATTACCGCCGAGGCGTTGGAGCGGCTGGTTGGGGCGCCCTGGCCGGGCAATGTCCGGCAGCTCCGGAACCTGATTGAGTCCATGGTGGTGCTGGCCCCGGGGGCCGAAATCCGGGCCAGTGACATCCCGGCGGACGTCATGGAGGGGGCCGGAAGCCTGCTCCCGATGCGGGTCCAGCCGGCCGGTCGGGAGCTCCCAAGTCAGGAATTGGAGTTCATCTTACGTAATATCATGGACTTACGGTACCAGATGGAGGAGTTGCGGCGCCGGATCGACACCGGTCCGCAGCGGGTTCAGGTCATTGACCTGGCCGATCGCCAGCCCATGGCGGATGTCCTGGGGGAGCCTTCCGGGGACGATTCTGGGGCTGTTATCTATAAGTCTGGCATGACTATGGCAGATGTAGAGAAGCGGGCCATCGAGGCCGCGCTGCTCGAGCACCACGGGAACCGCCGGAAGGCCGCCGAGGTCCTGGGGATCGGGGAGCGGACGCTGTACCGGAAGATCAAGGCCTTCGACCTAGGCTAAGTGATTGATCTTCAGACGCTTGCACCTAGTGACCTCTTGACAGTTCTCAGGTCCGTCCCGATATTGGGCGGACCGCGCAACATCGGATCGGGGCCCCTGCGTGATCTTTTCCGTCGACCCTGAGGCGTGTGTCGCGTGCCTGGCATGCGTACGCGTCTGTCCCACAGAAGCGGTCGCGGTTGACGGCGCCCTGGTCCAGATCGTCGACGAGGCGTGCATCGCCTGTGGGGAGTGCCTTCCGGCCTGCCCGCACAACGCGATCCACGCGAGTGGCGAGATCGGCCGCGCCCTTACGATGGCGGCCCGCGGTGACGGCGTCCTGATCCTTTCCCCCGAGGCGGCCGCCCACTTCTATCCGGCTACGCCCGAGCAGGTGGTGAACGCCTGCTACGCGGCGGGCTATCGCAGGGTCCATCGCGGCGTCATCGGCGACGAGCTGGTGGCCGCCGAATATCTGGAGCTGTGGCACGACGAGGGCTGGGGCACGCTGATTCGCTCCACCGATCCCGTCGTGGTCGAGACGATCCGCACCGAATTCCCGGAGCTGGTGCCGTACCTGGCAGCAGTGGCAACGCCGGCGGTGGCGGAGGCGCGGTATCTGCGCGCCGAGGCGGGGCCCGACCTCAAGGTGGTGTACGCGGGGGTCGCGGCGCCGCGGGGCTCTCCGGAGCTCGATGCCACGATCACGTTCGAGGATCTCGAGCGGATCTTCCACCTGCGCGGGGTGAAGGTGCTGGAGCAGCCGGACTTCTTCGGGCGGATTCCGGAGGAGCGGCGGCGGCACCTGAGCGCGGC
>DASTCF010000011.1:0-29977 GCA_035711365.1 Gemmatimonadales bacterium | reverse complement strand
GGACCTGGCCACCCGCGCGCGGGAGCGGAAGCTCAAGCCCGAGGAATACACCGGCGGCACGTTCAGCGTGTCGAACCTCGGGATGTTCGACATCGACCAGTTCACTGCCATCATCAATCCGCCGGAGGCGGGGATCCTCGCCGTCGGCAGCATCGCCGAAAAGCCTGTGATCCGGGACGGGGCTCTCGTGCCGGGCCGCGTGCTTCGACTCACTATGTCGTGCGATCACCGGGTGATCGACGGCGCCACGGGCGCCGCCTTCCTGCGGACCCTCAAGGGCATGCTGGAGAATCCGCTGGCGATGGTCTGGTGAGGCATTTCTTCCTGGAGAATCCTCGTGGCGACCTTTGACGTCATCATCCTGGGCGGCGGCCCGGCCGGCTACACCTGCGCCATCCGCGCCGCCCAGCTCGGCCTGAATACGGCCGTCGTCGAGAAGGACAAGCTCGGCGGCGTCTGCGTCAACATCGGGTGCATTCCCACCAAGGCCCTGCTGCACAGCGCCTACACGGTGAATCTCATCGCGCATGACGCCAAGGATCTCGGAATCGAGGTCGGCGCCGTGAAGACCAACTACGGCACGGCGATGAAGCGGTCGCGCAAGGTTGCCGAGCAGAACTCCAAGGGCGTGGAGTTCCTGATGAAGAAGCACAAGGTGACCGTGCTGCGGGGAACGGGGACGCTGCTGCCCGGCCGGAAGGTGAAGGTCGGCGCCGACACGCACGAGGCGAAGAAGGGCGTGGTCCTGGCGACCGGCTCCCGCGTGAAGGGCATCCCGGCGATCGGGCTCGAGATCAACAAGACGACGGTGATCAGTTCGGATGAGGCGCTGTTCCTCGAAACCGCGCCCGGCTCCATCGCCGTCATCGGTGCCGGGGCCGTCGGGTGCGAATTCGCCGACATTTTCGGCGCGTTCGGCAGCAAGGTCACCCTGATCGAGGCCCTGCCCCGGATGCTGCCGATCGAGGACGCGGAGGCCTCCACCGCAGTGGCCAAGGTCTACCGGAAGCGGGGCATCGAGGTAATTGCCGGCGCCAAGGTCACCAAGGCGACCGTCGGCAAGGAATCCGTCACCCTGGAGCTCGAGGCGGACGGCGCCAAGCGGAGCATCACGGCCGACAAAGTGCTGATGGCCGCCGGGCGCGCAGTGAACACCGAGGGGATCGGGCTGAAGGAGGCCGGGGTCCGGCTGACCGACCGCGGATTCGTGCAGGTCAATCCGGCGACCCTGGAGACGACGGCAGCGGGCGTCTACTGCATTGGCGACGTGGCGGGCCCGCCGATGCTGGCCCACAAGGGGAGCCGCGAGGGCGTGTTCGTCGCGGAGCTGCTGGCCGGGCACAAGCCGCACGCCATCCGCTACGACAACATTCCGAGCGTCACGTACTGCCACCCCGAAGTGGCGAGCATCGGCCTGACCGAAGAGCAATGCAAGGAGAAGAAGCTCGACTTCCAGGTCGGCCGCTTCCCATTCAGCGCGAATGGCCGGGCCCGGGCGTCCAATGAAACTGACGGCTTCGTGAAGATCATCCGCGACAAGAAGTACGGCGAAATCCTCGGCGCACACATTGTCAGCAGCCACGCCTCCGAGATGATCCACGAACTGACCGTGGCCCGGGAGAACGAGTACACGGTCGAGGAAATTGACCTCGCAGTCCACGCGCATCCCACCCTGTCGGAGGCAATCGCGGAGGCTGCGCTGGACTCGATGGGGAGAGCGCTGAACATTTGACGGATCGCCCGCCCCACTTCAACCCCGACGCTCCGGCCGAGGACTACATCCCGCTCGCGGCGGCCTCGGCTGGCTTCGCCATGCTGCTCGGGACGGCGCTGATCGGCCTGGCCCTGCTCGGCGTCCGCGGTCTCGTGGCGCAGGCCGCTCCCACAGTGACACCGGATCCGCTGCAGCCGGCGGGCCTCCTGCTCCTGGCGGGAACCCTCGCCGGCGTGCTGGCCGCCGCGTTCACGACCTGGGCCCTCCTGGCCCCGCTGCCGCTCTATCGTCGGGGCGGACTCAGCATGGTCAGTGCATTCGCCACATTCGTCGCCGCCCTGCTGCTCGCTCCCGTCAACCACTATTTCGGACTCGCCGGCCTCGCGGTGGTGATCGCACTGGCCGCCGGCGGCTGCTGGGGCCTCGGCCGGCGGCTGGGCCGCCTGCGGAGCGCGTCGTGACCCGGCGGCCACTCGCGGTCGTCGATCTCGGCAGGCGGCCGTACGGCGAGGTGTTGGAGCTCCAGCGGGACCTCTGCCGCCGGCGGATGTCCGGTGACCTGGCGGATGATCTCCTGCTGCTGGTCGAGCATGAACCCGTCGTCACCCTTGGGCGGGGCACCCGCGAGGCGAGCCTGCCACTCCCGGTGGATGCGATCCGGCGCCGTGGTGTGGAAGTGTTCGAGGTCGAGCGTGGCGGCGACGTGACGTTTCACGGTCCCGGTCAACTTGTCGGCTATCCCATCCTCGACCTCACCGGGCACCGGCAGGATCTTCACTGGTACCTGCGGACCCTGGAGCAGGCCCTCATCGCGGCGCTCGACACGCTGGGCATCGCAGCCGAGCGCAATCCCGGCCTGACCGGCGTGTGGACCCGGGGCCGGAAGATCGCGAGCATCGGGATCCACGTGAAGCAGTGGGTCACGCTGCATGGATTCGCGCTGAACGTGACGACCGATCTCGGGTACTTCGATCTGATTGTGCCGTGCGGGATCCAGGGCGTGTCCATGACCAGCGTCGCCCGTGAGCTGGGCGACAGCGCCCCGCCGGGAATCGCCCAGGCCACCCGCACCGCGGTGATCGAGGCCTTCGGTCGCGCTTTCGACCGCGCTCCCCTCACTGCCCCTTTCCCCTCAGGGAACCCGCAGGCAACAACCGGCGTTTGAGGGATGCCGCGCCCTGTGCGCATCTCTTGGAGCCCGCATGACTGCCCGCCGTGACGAACGCAAACCAGACGCCCTGCGGCTCCCCCCGGGTCAGATCCTGACCCGGAAGTGGCCCGTCCTCCATTACGGAACGGTCCCGCGGGTTGACCGGTCCGCCTGGGAGCTTCGAGTCTTGGGAGCGATCGACCGGCCGTTCACGCTCTCATGGAACGAGCTATTGGCCCTGCCCCGGCAGGAGACCGTCTGCGACATCCATTGTGTCACCCGATGGAGCCGCTACGACAACAGCTTCGACGGGATCCCGCTGGGTCCGATCCTCGAGCGCGCCGGCATCCGGCCCGAGGTGACGCACGTGCTGGTCCACGCCGAGCACGGCTTCACGACGAACCTGCCGCTCGAAGACTTCGCCCGGCCGGCGAATCTCCTTGCGCTCCGACACAATGGCGAGGACCTGACGCCGGAACACGGCGGTCCCGTCCGTCTCGTGGTGCCGCACCTCTATTTCTGGAAGAGTGCGAAGTGGGTGAACGGTTTCGAGTTCCTGGAGGGAGATGCGCCGGGCTTCTGGGAGCAGAACGGCTATCACATGCGGGGAGATCCGTGGGCGGAGGAGCGGTACGGTCGACCTGACTATTCCCGGATGCGGAGGGGGCGGCAGCGGTAGGTGGTTGCCTTTCGGGCCGGCCTCCATCATCCTCCAAACATGACGGGGATTCCGACCAAACGAACGCCCGAAGCCGTGGCGGACGAGCGTGTCCGGGAGATCCTCCGCGCAATCGACAGCTGGGCGGCGGATGCCACCGCCGGCCTGGACGCGGCGGTGCGCGCCGTGTGTCTCCGCCTGGCAGAGATGATCGCCGACCAGCGGCACCACCACCTGCTTCATCCCGAGCCGCTCGATCCGGACCAGCAGCGGGTGCTCGAGCTCGTCGCCGAGCACCTTCGGACCGCACCCGTGATGCGCGGACTCGAGAGCGAGCTGCAACAACTCACCGAAGTCGAGCTTCGAAGCACGGGCTCCTGGGCCACGGTACCCGGCGCACAGGCGGAGTGGACCGCCACGGCGATCCGGTACCTCGAGCGGCGGGCGGCCGACCTGCCACCGGACGAGCGGCCGGACCCCTACTGGGCGGACGACCTGGTGGCGGGTGTCATCGCTTCCCTGCGCTCACTGATGCTCCGCTAGACCCCTGTCCCTTCGGGCGCTGCCCGGCGAAGATCTCGAAGAACCGACCAAAGACCTCGATCCCATCCCAGATCTGCTGGACATTGACCTTCTCGTTGGGCGAATGGAGTCCGTCGTCCGGGAGGCCGATCCCGGTAAGCACGACCGGGGCCCCGGTGAGGCCGAGCTTCGGCACGACTGGAATTGAGCCGCCCGCGCGAACGGAGACGGTGCGCGCCCCGATGACTTCCTCGAACGCCTGATCGAGGGCCTCGAACGCCGGGGCGGTCACGTCCACCTCAACCGGGTCTCCGCCGTGGAGGGCGCGGACTTCGACGTCGGCCCATTTCGGCGCCAGCTTCCGCGCCGCCTTCTCCAGTGCCGCCTGCACGCCAACGCGGGTGAGTCCCGGCACGAGGCGGAGGCTCACCTTGGCCGTGGCCTTCGCCGGAATGACGGTCTTGGCGCCTTCGCCCGTGAAGCCGCCCATGATGCCGTGGACCTCGAACGTGGGCAGCGCCCACGTCCGCTCGAGGATGGAGAACTCCTTGCGTCCGGTCAGCGCGCGCCCGGTCACCTCGCCACGCAGGTACTCTTTCTTGTCGAATGGGAGCTTCTTCCAGCCGGCGAGTTCCGCGCGAGTCGGTGCCTTGACCTGCTGGTAGATCCGGGGGATGTGAATCCGGCCCTCGGCGTCCTTCAGGTCGGTCAGCAGCCGGCACAGCGTCTCGAGCGCATTGGGCGCCACGCCACCATAGGTGCCGGAATGGAGGTCGCGCTGCAGGGTGCGCACGGTGATCTCCGCGTAGCACATGCCGCGAAGGGCCGTGTACACCGCCGGAATTCCGGGAGCGTAGTACCCCATGTCCGCCACGAGCACGGCATCCGCCCGGGTGCGCTCCGGCTCCCGGTCGAGTAGCTCGAAGATCACCTCGCCCCCGCATTCCTCCTCGCCCTCGAAGATGAAATTCACATTGAGTGGCGGGCGGCCGTCGGCCCCCCGGACCGCCTCGTAGGCCTTGAGGATCGTGAAGACCTGCCCCTTGTCGTCCACGGCGCCGCGCGCGAAGAGCTTGCCGTCGCGGATCGTCGGCTCGAAGGGCGGCGTGACCCACTCGTCGAGGGGATCCTCCGGCTGGACATCGTAGTGCCCATAAACCAGGAGCGTGGGCTTCCCCCGCACGCGCGGGCTTTCCGCCCAGACCACCGGGTGCCCCTTCCCCTCGAGCAGCTTCACCACGGGACAACCCAGCCTCCTGAGCTCGGTCATGAGCCAGTCCGCGGCGCGGCGGCAGTCCGCGGCGTGGGAGGGCAGCGTACTGACGCTCGGAATGCGAAGGAACTCGAACAGCTCGCCGAGCATTCTGTCCTGCTCGCGGCGAACGAAGGTCTTGTCCATAAGTGCGGTCTTCCTCGGGGAGTGGTGCCGGACGGGGTCGGGCTAAACGGCAGTAAGGTACACGGATTCTGTCGCGGCGCGAGGGCAACTGACCAGTCCGCTCGGTCATCGCCTCTGGCGGACTCCGGGCTCGCCGGTACATTCGCCGAATGTTCACGACCTCCCAGTTTCGCGTCTTCGCCACCGAGCCGGGTGAGCGTGCCCTGGCCCGTGCGCGACACCACCTCCGGACCGGCCAGTACGCCGAGGCGGAGGACGCCTACCTCGAGCTCATCGAACAGCAGCCGGACCTGAAGCTGGCCTGGGGCGAGTACTTCGAGATCCTGCGCGGTGAACGGCGCTTCGAGGAGGCGCTCGCGCTCTCCGCACAGGCCGCGGCGCACTTCGGCGACGATGCGTTTCCGCTGGCACTTCGTGGGGCGGCGCTCGTCGAGCTGCGGCGCTACCGGGACGGGCTCGTCGCGCTGGAGCAGGCCGCGGCACGAGATCCTGACTTCGCAATGGTGTGGCACGAGGCGGGCTACGCCGCCTACCGGCTGGGGGAGTTCGGTCGGGCGCTCATGGCGCTCGATCGCGCGTTCGCGCTCGATCCGCACAGCGGCACCCTGCACCTGCGGGGCAAGATCCTGCGGAACGCGGGCCGGTACCTCGCCGCCGAGGTGGCATTTCAGGGAGCCGCGGAAGCGGCGGAATTCTCCGAGCAGCGGGCCGAGGCCGCCCGGCAGGTAGCCATCACACGTCGCCACGCCGCGTTCGCAGGACGAAAGCCATCGGAATTGACCGCGTCGCAACGGTGGTTCGCCGAGACGGGGGGCGCTCCACTCACGGTGCCCGGCGGAGCCGGGTCCCCATCACCCGAGATGCTGGTCAGTGTGCTGGTCACCCTCGTGAAGGAGGAAGGCTGGCGGTTCACCCACCTCGTCGCCACGGATGAGTGGGACGGGTGGGTGGCGCTCGCGGCCGCGCTTTCGCTGCCGGGTCACGATGGCGCCGCCCTTCCGCTGGACGCCGTGCCGCTGGTCGTGGGGGTCCGGCCGGGACCGCAGGGCTCCGCGTGGGGGCGCGCCGCGCGGGAGGTGGCGCGCTCGGAGGAGGGATTGACGTTTGCGGTTTATCAGCCGCTCGAAGGTCCGGCCGCGGATGTCGCCGGGATCATCAATGGTTCGGTCCCGTGCCGGGTCGATCTCGGCTTTACGATCGAGGCCCTCCAGCACCCGCAAAGCGCGCTCCGCGGCCGCCGGCTCCGGGGCCCATCCCGCTAGTTCCCGACCGGGGCCAGCGCGGCTTCGAGTCGCTCAAAGGCACGGTCCCCCTCGGCACCCGCCAGGATGGAGTCGAGGGCCCGGATACCGGCAGCCAGATTCCCGTCCCACCGCCAATACCACGCCTCGAACAGCGCCGACCGCGTGCGATAGATGCGTGCGGCGATAAGCCGGGCGTTATTCACCGGCCGGGCGGCCATCGGCCCGATGTCGTATGTCCGCAGCTTGGCACCCACGGGCCCGGCAAGCTGATCCCGCATCCAGATGCCGGCATCCATCCGGCCGGCCTCGAGCGCCAGCGAGTCGGGCCGCGAGGCGTACAGCGCCTCGAGCCGCGCACCGAGCGCATCATAGAAGTCCGACAGCACCAGCTCATCGTGCCAGCGATCCGCTGCGCGGCGGGCGAGGGTCGTGTCACCGCGCGCCCGGAAGAACGCCTCGGCCGCCCGATAGCCCACCATCTGGGCGAACGTCTCGTTGAACGGCGTGGCGCTCTTCACGTAGAGGGTGTTGTGCGCCAATTCGTGAAACACCAGCGCAGCCATTTCCACGGAATCGGAACTGATGGCGGTAGACAGCAGCGGATCGTTGAACCATCCCAGCGTGGAGAAAGCGGACGAGGTTCGCAGGTAGACGTCGTAACCCCCGCGCTCCAGCTCCTCGGCTGCCTTCCGTCCCATCGCCGGATCGAAGAAACCCTTGTACGGCACCCGCCCGACGATCGGGTACTTCCAGGTGCGCGGGCAGAGGCAATCCCTCGGCGAGGCCGAGAGGACGAGCAGCAGGGTATCTCGCCCGACGTCCGCATAGGCCGTATAGGTCTCGCCCGCTTGGAGCCCGAGCCCGGCCGCCGCGTCACGCACGTCCATGACGAGGTGCAGCGCACCCAGCACCTCGGGTGCGAGGGAGGTATCGGCCGCCACTTTCACCAGTGGCCTGCGCAGCTCGAGAATCCGCGTCTCCTCGAGCCCTGCGCGGGTGAGATACCGGACTTCCTCGCTCGCCACGTACGCCGTGCCGAACCCGACGAAGAGCGCCACGACAATCCCTACAATCATCCACAGGGCCTTTCGCATCTGGGCGTCAGGGAGTCAGTCGGAGGCCGAGCCGATGGATGTGCTTGCCGAAGAGGTTCTGCTCCTGGTAAGCATAGTCGAGCCCCAGGCGTCCCAGCACCACGCCGCCTCCGAAGGTCCACCGCCGCTCCTCGGAGCCCTCCGGCGGTAGCCCGTACCCCACGCGCCCGACGAGCCCGACGCCCTTCAGCACCACCCCGCCCTCCACACCGTAGAGGGTACGGTGGCCCTGACCCTCGGTCCAGACCACTTCGATCGTGCCCAGCGCACGGGCGGTCCCCTGTGGGTCGACAAAGTTGAGGGTGTAGCCGAAGTGAGTCGTCGTGGGCAGGGAGACACCCTCGCCGGAGAGAGTGCGGCTGCCGATGTTCTGTACCGAGAGCGCGAGTGCCATGATGTCGAAGAAAGCGATCGTCACGCCGCCGTCGCCGGTGAAGGTGCGGTCGATGCCGCCGGTCGTGTCCTCCACCGACACATAACGCCCCGATGCGCCGATGGCGATAAGCCCGTAGCGATATACGGCCGAAGCGCCCCACGTCAGATTGTCGGCGACCGCAGAGGTGTCGGAGAAGTTCAGGTATTGAATGCCCCCGCCGAAGTTGAACTGCTCCACCCGGAACGCAGCCGCGCCCTGGGCGTAGATCGAACCGTCGGGAAAATGGGAGTATCCGCCCTCGAGGCTCAGCACCTTGATGGTCGCGAGGCCGGAGGGATTGATGAACACGGAGCCGGCATCGCCCACGAGGGCGACGCCGGCTCCGGCGAGCGCCGCGGACCGGGTGAAGGGCGGCAGCAGGGTCAGCACCGGCGTGGGCGCCTGGGCCGCCACCGGCGCCGCGACGAGCGTCCCGAGCAGGACAGCCAGCCGGCGCATGGATCCTCGCGTTATCGAATGCGCACGACGCCGAGGCGGACGGCGCGGTCGCTCGGAAATGGCGACCCGTCGGAGCGCGCGAGCACGAGCTGTTCTTCGACCGCATTCGGCTGCTGGATGATTCGGACGTGCCGGCCTGACCCGGCCCGCAGGGTGCCCTGCCGCGCGTAGAAACCGGTGAGCGTGCTGTCCGGCGCGAGAGGATATTCCCGCGGAAAAATGTCGGGCCGTTGCGCGTTCAAGGTGTCGAAGATCTGCCGGAAGTTCCAGCTCTCGTACTGGAGCCGCGGATCGGCGCCGGTGAATCCGGGGAGGTTGTCGAGATAATTGGCCATCTGCCACATCGGCACGAGTTCGGTCATCGGGTCGCCCGTGACGAATGAGACGTTGTTGCCGCCGAGCCGCGTCGTGCCGACCAGCGCGCGGGTCACGTCGGTCCCGTTGGCATCACTCCCGTAATGGTCGGCGACCCACCGCACAAAGAGCCATTCCGCGCCCCGCTCCTCGAGCGTGCCGGTGCTGTTGCCCGGCGACACCATGAAATGGGGCTCGGGCTCCAGCAGGTAATCGTTCGCGTTGAGCAGGTCGCCGATCGCGAACTGAGCCAGGCGTGACGTCGCGCCACCCAGCCCGCCCAGCTCGTCGGGCAGCTGCCGGCCGCCGAGCTCCTCCGCGAAGTGCGACAGCCCCTCGTTCAGCCAGGTTTCCTCGGAGGAGGCCGAGCCTCCGACGAGCACGTGCTGGTTGTAGCTGATCATGTGCTGGAATTCATGAATGAACGTCGGCGCGATCACCTGGATCACGAAGTCCTTTGGAGCGCTGCAGCTCCCGCCGGTCTTCGGCACGAGCCCGTAGAAGATCTCCGCCTCGTTCGAGCCGGGATTGCTGCCGGAGCGCGGGAGCAGGTCACCGCCGTAGAAGAATCCAAGGATGATGCTGCCCCCCGGGCAGGTGCCGCTCAGCGCATTCACCGCATCGGTTAGCAGGAAGATCACGATGCCGTTGCCGTCGATATCGGACTCGCTGCCGAACGCGGTCGTGTCGATCTGGTGCATGTTCGGCGGAGCCCCGCTCACCCCGCCGTCGAACAACAGGCCAAGGGTATCGAGATCCGCCTGGGTGAAGCCGTTGGGAGGCACCACGTCGTCGAGGTAGATCGCACCCTTCGGGCCGACATACTTGGCGGTGGCGATGACGCGCGTAAAGGACGTGCAGGAGGTGTTGGCACAGACGTCGAACGTGTCCTTACTTCCCAGCACGGGAGGAGCGCTGATGATGCGTGGCGCGGCCGCGCCAAGACGGACAGCCGGATCCCGGGCGAGTTCGCGCTCCCTCGCCCGCAGCGCTGCGTGAAACGCCCGCGCGGGGGGCCGTGGACGCCATGCCTCGAGCAACGCCCGGGAAGCGATGCCTGGCTCTACCGAAGCGACTGCCGCCGCCGATGCGCCGTTTCCATCCAGGACATAATCCACCGTCACACCGTTGGGCGTCTCCTGCCCCGCCGCCGAGACGGCCACGATCAGATACTCGGCGCCACCTGCGCCAGCAGCAGGCAGTGTCACACACCCCGCGGTCAGGTTCGGATCGATAATCGCCGCCTGCCCGGGCGCCAGCACCGTCGGTGCGGGCACCGGATCGCAATCGAGATCCGGGGTGGGCCCCGGGCCACTGCTATCGGAGGCACACCCCGTCAGCACGAGCAGGGTAATGACCAGGTATGGTCGGGTGCGGCGATTCACGCAAGTTGCTCCTGGGAGTGGACCACCCGGGGGGGCGGGACGGAGGTGCAAGATAAGGCGTGACAACAGCTTTTGACAATCTGAGTACCGATCGGTAGCTTCCTGCCAGACCCGTGCCCAGGGCGGGGCCGGGTCGGCACCCAGGACTGCAGCGCGACGATCGAGCAGGTGACGCCGGCACCCCCCGCCAGCCACACCCCGATTCGATTCGCAGGGGCCACCGGTCCCCGCCCCGACGGAGGTGGACGCCCGTCTCGCGCCCGAGGCGGACCGTCACCTCTACCATCCCAAGGCGCTGAAACTCATCCCCTGGTGTCCCGCTGGGCGCCATCGGCCCGAGACCGGCGTGCAAAGCAGGCCATGGCGTTCGTTCACCTCCACACCCACAGCGAATACTCCCTCCTCGACGGCGCCAACCGCATCGTCGATCTCGTCCGCCACGTCAAGACGCTCGGCATGGACAGCCTCGCCGTGACGGACCACGGAAACCTGCACGCCGCCTGGGCCTTTTACGACCAGGCGAAGACACAGAAGCTGCGCCCGATCCTCGGATTCGAGGCGTACCTCGCCTTCGGCTCGCGGCGCCAGCAGCAGAAGGCCGCCGGCGCGCCAGCCTTGTACAGCCATCTGGTGCTCCTCGCGAAGAACCGCGCCGGCTACCAGAACCTGATCAAATTGAGCTCCATCGGTTACACAGAGGGGTTTTACCGGCGTCCGCGCATCGACAAGGAAGTGCTCGCCGAACATCACGAGGGCATCGTCTGCCTTGCGGCCTGCCTGTCGGGCGAGGTGGCACTCTGGCTGCGACAGGGGAATTACGAGGAGGCGCGGCGCAGTGCGGCCTGGTTCGCCCAGCTCTTCGGGAAGGACGGCTTCTGGCTTGAAATTCAGAAGCATGGCATCGCCGAGGAGAGCATCGTGACCGAGGGAATGCTCCGGTTGAGCCAGGACCTCGGCCTCGGAGTCGTGGCAACGAATGATGCGCACTACCTGCGCCGCGAAGACGCCGAAGCGCATGACGTGCTGCTTGCCATTGGGACCGGCGCCGACCTCGACGACCCGAAACGGTTCCGCTTCACCGGTCAGGAATCGTACGTGAAGTCCGAAGCCGAGATGCGGGCGCTCTTCCCGGAGCATCCGGAGGCCATCGACAACACCGCGCGCGTGGCCGAGACCTGCGAATTCGACTTTGAGAAGCGGTACTTCCTGCCCGGGTTCCCCCGGCCGGCGGAGTACGCCAGCGATGAGGCGCTCCTGGAAGACCTGACGCGCACGGGCGCGGAGGCACGCTACGGGACGCCGCTCCCCCCAGCAGTAGCGGAGCGGATGAACTACGAGCTCGGCGTGATCAACACCGCCGGCTACGCGGGGTACTTCCTCATCGTGCAGGATTTCATCGCCGCGGCCCGCGCACGCGGGATTCCGGTGGGCCCCGGCCGCGGGTCGGCCGCGGGATCCCTGGTCGCGTATTCCCTCGGCATCACGAGCGTCGATCCGCTGCGATTCGACCTGCTGTTCGAGCGCTTCCTGAATCCCGAGCGGGTGTCGATGCCTGACATCGACGTGGACTTCTGCTTCGAGCGCCGTGGCGAAGTCATCGAATATGTGCGGCAACGTTACGGGCGGGGCAGCGTCGGCCAGATCGTCACGTTCGGCACGATGAAGGCGCGCGCGGCGGTCAAGGACGTGGCCAGGGTGCTCAAGATCTCACCGGGGGACGCGGACAAGATCACCAAGCTCATCCCGTCCGGCCCGGCGTTCAACGTGTCGATCCCGGAAGCGGTCGCGAAGGTGAGCGAGCTCCGCGATCTGGTGAAGGCCAACCCCGAGTACGGCCGCCTGATGGATTTGAGCGCCCGGATCGAGGGCATTTCGCGCCACCTGTCGGTGCATGCCGCGGGGGTGGTGATCGCGCCGGGGCCGCTGCCCGACTATGTCCCGGTCTGCACCGCACCCACCAAGGGCGCCGGACAGGCCGCCGGCGGCGAGGACGCGATCATCACGCAGTACGACATGGTGGCGCTCGAGAAGGTCGGCATGCTCAAGATGGACCTCCTCGGACTCAAGACGCTCACCGTGATCCACGACGCGCTGAATATGATCCGGCAGCGCCACGGCAGTGCGCCCGACCTCGACCAGCTCGGGTTCGACGATCCCCGGGTTTACGAGCTCCTGAGGCAGGGCCGCACCGCCGGGGTGTTCCAGTTCGAGTCTCCGCTCGCCACGGAAACGCTCCGCGCCATGAGGTGCGACCGGTTCGACGACCTCGTGGCGTCGAACGCCCTGCTGCGCCCCGGCCCGCTCGACGCGGGGATGCATACCGTGTTCATCCGGCGCAAGCTCGGGCAGGAGCCGGTCAGCTACCCGCATCCCGCCCTTCGGGAGATCCTCGAGCCGACCTACGGCGTCATCACCTACCAGGAACAGGTGATGCGCATCGCCAACGTGCTCGCCGGCTTCACGCTGGCGGAAGCGGACGTGCTCCGGAAGGCCGTCGGCAAGAAGGACGCGGCGCTGATCCGGAAGGAACTGACGCGGTTCATCGAGCGGGCCGTTACGCAGGGCCACCCAAAGCGGCTGGCCGATGACCTGGCAGCACAGATCGAGACCTTCGGCCGGTACGGGTTCAACAAGTCGCATTCCGTTGCCTACTCGGTGCTGTCCTACCAGACGGCCTGGCTCAAGGCGCACCACCCCGCGGAGTTCATGGCGGCGCTGCTCTCGTCGGAGATCGGGAGCACCGACAAGGTCGTGCAGTACATCAACGAGGCGCGCGAGCTCGGGTTGGAGGTCCTCCCGCCGGACGTCAACGAGTCCGGTTTCAAGTTCACCGTCGTGGGGGAGACCCGGATCCGCTTCGGCCTCGGCGCCGTGCGCAACGTCGGCGCGGGCGCCATCGAGTCCATGATCGCGGCGCGCCGGGAGCGGCGATTCGAGGACCTGTGGGATTTCACGGGACGGATCGACCTGCGCCTGTGCAACCGCCGCGTGGTCGAGTCGCTCATCGTCGCCGGAGCGTGCGACGGCCTCCAGGGGCATCGCCGGCAGTTGCTCGAAGCACTGGATGGCGCGCTCGCCGAGGCCCAGTTCAAGCAGCAGGAGCTCGAGGCGGGCCAGGTCTCCCTCTTCGGCGAGGCGTCCGCCGCCACTCCACGGCCGGGCGGGCATGCGCTGCCGGAGCTGCCGCCGATGCCGGAGACCGAGCGGCTGGCCCGCGAGAAGGAGGTCATCGGGTTCTTCATCTCCGGCCACCCGCTGGAGCGGTTTCGGGCCGAAGTCGAGCTGTTCGGCTCGCGAACCACGGCAACCCTCGGCGAGTGGAGCGAGCATCCGGTGAGCGTGGCCACGGTCGTGACGTCCATCAAGCGACAGATCTCCAAGAAGACGGGCAAGGAGTACGCGCGGCTGACGCTGGAAGACTTCCACGGCACGGCCGAAGCCATCGTGTTTCCCGAGGCGTGGGCCAAGCTCAATCAACTGATCCTGCCGGACGCGGCCGTGCTGCTTGCTGGCGGGTACAGTCCCCGCGACCGCGGCGAGGATCGCGCGCCCTTCGTCGTCGAAGGGGCTCGGCCCCTGGAGGAGCTCAAGCGCAGCGGCGCCCTCGCCGTGAGCCTTCGGTGGCAGGCGCCGGAGGGCCCTCCGCCGGAAGCGGTGAAGGCGGCGGCGGCCCTCTGCGCGGCACATCCGGGTCCGGCGCCGGTCTATATTGACTGGAGCGACGGCACCGGCGACGCACTCCGGCTTCGATCCCGCCGCCTACGCATCGCCCCCGACGAAGACCTGCTGCGCGCGCTCCGCGACCTGCTCGGAGCCGAGTCCGTTCACTATGTGAAGGCGGGGTAGCCATGGCGACGGCGTTTACGCTGGAGTTCGAGAAGCCGCTGCTGGAGCTGGAGCGCCAGATCGAGGAGCTGAAACGCACCGGGACAGAGCGAGGACTCGACATCGCGGTCGAGCTCGAAGGGCTGGAAGGCAAGCTCGCGTCGCTGCGGGAAGAGATCTACCGGAATCTCACCCCGATCCAGCGGGTAATGGTGGCCCGCCACCCGCGCCGGCCGTACACGCTGGATTACCTCAGCACGATCTTCACAGATTTCGTGGAGCTGCACGGCGATCGCCTCTTCCGGGACGATCCGTCGATCGTGGGCGGCTGGGCCCGGCTTTCCGGCCAGACCGTGATGGTGCTCGGTCACCAGAAGGGCCGCGATACGAAGGACAATCTGAAGCGGAATTTCGGCATGCCGCATCCCGAGGGGTATCGCAAGGCGCTCCGCCTCATGAAGCTGGCAGCCAAGTTCGGCGCGCCGGTGATCACCCTGATCGACACACCGGGCGCGTACCCCGGGCTCGGCGCGGAGGAGCGGGGCCAGTCCGAGGCCCTGGCACGCAACATCATCGAGATGGCGGCGCTGCCGACCGCGTGCGTCGCCGTGGTGATCGGGGAGGGCGGCTCAGGCGGCGCGCTCGCCCTGGGCGTCGCCGACCGCATCCTGATGCTGGAGAATTCCGTGTATTCGGTCATCTCGCCGGAAGGCTGCGCCGCGATCCTGTGGAAGGACTCGGCGCAGCGCGAGCGCGCGGCGGAAGCGCTGAAACTCACCGCGGACGACCTGCTGCGCCTGCACGTCGTCGACGAGATCATCCCGGAGCCCGTCGGCGGCGCCCACACGGATCCCGATGCGACCGGCGAGGCCGTCCGGAACGCCCTCGTGCGCCACGTAGGCGAGCTACGGAAGATCCGTCCGGAGAAGCTCGTCCGCCGCCGGGCCGACAAATACGCCGCCATGGGCGCCTTCACCGAGGCTTGATGCCGCAAACGGTCGAGGTCCGGTTCAAGGGCAACCGGAAGGGGATCTACCACTGGACGGCCGAGGCTGAGCCGCTCCGGTTGCAGGATGCCGTCATTGTCGAAGCCGATCGCGGGCAGGACTTCGGCCGCATCACGGCGGTCGGCGAGACCGCGCTGAAGAAGTGCGCTTCGGGCTGCAGCGGCTGTGCCGTAGGTGAGGCCCCGGCCGCGCCGCCGGCCACAGTCGTGCGCCGCGCCACCGGTGAAGACCTGACGGCCCACGAGGAGCTCCGGCGCGGCGAGGAAGACGTCCGGCGGAAGGTCATCGAGAAGGTGCGGGCGCACGGCCTGCAGATGAAGGTGAGCGATGCCGAATGGCAGTGGGACCGGAAGAAGCTCTCGGTGTACTTCACCGCCGAGAAGCGGGTGGACTTCAGGAACCTGGTGCGCGACCTCGCGGGGATGTTTCGGACCCGCATCGAGCTCCGGCAGATCGGCGTCCGCGATGAAGCCGCGCGGCTCTCCGGCGTGGGGCGCTGCGGCCGCGAATACTGCTGCTCGACCTGGCTGACGGAACTCTCCCCGGTCAACCTCGGCCTGGCGAAGGACCAGCACCTTTCGCTCAATCCGTCGCAGATTTCCGGAGGGTGCGGCCGCCTGCTCTGTTGCCTGAAGTACGAGCACGAATTTTACGTTGCATCCCGGAAGCGTTTCCCGAAGGAAGGGAAAGTCCTCCATACCGCACGCGGCCAGGAGAAGGTCGTCGCGGTGGACATCTTCCGGGAACGAGTGTTCCTCCGCTCCGAGCAGGACGGTCCGCGCATCATTCCGCTGCTGCAGCTGAAGGAAGAAATCGAAGCCGCCGAGGGCTCCCGCCCCCCTGCCCCGCCCGCGATCGTCCCTCCCGTCGAGGCGCCCGCGCCGCCGCCGGGCACCGTGCCGGTCTTCGAGGATGCGCGGGCGCGCCGGCGGCGGCGCGGACGGCGGCGGCGGGGCGGCGGCTCCCCTCCCTCGCCCGAGGGCTGAGTGCCGACGTTCTACCTGACCACCGCCATCGACTACTCCAACGGCGATCCACACCTCGGGCATGCGTACGAGAAGGTCGGGGCGGATGCGATCGCGCGGTACCGCCGGCTCCGGGGCGATGCCGTCTGGTTCCTCGTCGGCATGGATGAGCACGGGCAGAAGGTGGCCCAGGCCGCCGCCGAACAGGGTGTCACGCCTCAGGCCTTCGTGGACGACGTGGCACGCCGGTTTCAGGCGATGTGGGCCCGCCTCGGCATCTCGTATGATCAGTTCATTCGCACCACGGCCGAGGATCACAAGGCCGGGGTACGGGACCTTATCGGGCGCATCTTCGAGCGGAGCCCCGAGGACTTCTATGAGAAGTCGTACCGCGGGCGGTACTGCATCGGATGCGAGGCGTTCAAACAGGATGCCGAGATCGTGGACGGCAAGTGCGTGCTGCATCCGACGCGGACGCTCGAATGGGTGGAAGAGCGCAACTGGTTCTTCCGGCTCTCTCGCTATCGGGACTTTCTCCTCGAGCTGATCGCGCGGCGCCCCGGCTTCATCCGCCCCGACAGCAGGCGCAACGAGATCCTCGCGCTGTTACATCAAGGTCTCGACGACATCTCCGCGAGCCGGGCCCGCTTCACCTGGGGCGTCCCGTTTCCCCGGCCCACGTCGGACGGCGAGCAGCAGACGACCTACGTCTGGTTCGACGCCCTCCCCAACTACTGGACGGCGACGCGGGTCGCAGGGGCCCGCGCCACCTGGCCCGCGCAGCTGCATGTCATCGGGAAGGACATCACCAGGTTCCATTGCGTCATCTGGCCCGCGATGCTGCATGCCGCCGGTCTCGAGATTCCGGAGCAGGTCTGGGCCCACGGCTTCGTGCATTACCGCGGCGAGCGGTTCAGCAAGAGCGCCGGCACCCGGCTCGAGCTCGGCGAGGCCGTCGAGCGGTTCGGATCCGATGCGTTCCGGTATTTCCTGCTGAGTGAGATCCCATGGGACAATGACGGGAACTTCTCGTGGGAGCGGTTCGAGGAGCGGTACGCGGCGGATCTCGCCGACGGGCTGGGAAACCTGGTCTCGCGCTCGCTCGCGATGCTGGCGAAGTACCGGGACGGCCGGGTCCCGCCGGGGCCGCCGACCGAACTCGACCAGGTGGGGGCTGATGTCGTGGCCACGTATGTCGCCGCAATGGATGCCCTGGAGCTGAAGGGCGCGGTGGAGACAACCTGGACGCTCATCGCCGCGGCCAATCAGTTTATCGTCCGCACGGCGCCGTGGGCGCTCGCCAAGGCGAATCGGAATGAAGAACTTGATACCGCCCTCGCGGCGCTGGCACGTTGTTTGTTCCGGCTGGCCGTACTCGCAAGCCCCTTCATTCCGGGCAAGTCGGAAGAGTTATGGCGCGCAATCGGTCAGTCCGGAAAAGCGGCCGATACGACATGGGCGAGCCTCGACGACCCCCCGATCACCTCATGCGTCACCCATAAGCCGGAGGGGCTTTTCCCCCGGGACCAGAAGGACGTAAGCGATTGATATTAAGTTACTTACGGATCACGAGAACGTGCTTGACAGGTGTGGGACGGGGGGTGATCTTACCGGGCCTCTCAGACCCAGACGACCCGGGGCGCAAGCCCCGGTTTGTGTATCCAGGTGCTGGGTCCGTGGCTTGCATCACGTATTTGGCAGCTCCAGTGCAAAGGTATGCAGATGGCTGAACGCCGCTGGACATTCGTCGTCGTACCCCATGGCTCGGGCGCCTCAAAGGTCATTCAGGTCTCGCAGACCGTCCTGAAGCTGATCGCGACGTCCGCCACCGGGCTTGCGCTCATGGCGCTCCTGTTGGGCTACGCGACGATCTCGCGGTCCGTGGATTTGTCCCGGGCCACTCAACTCGAGCGGGAGAACGCGCAGCTGGCCCAGGCCCTGGGGCAGTTGCACACGCGCGTCGCCTCGCTCACGGACACGCTCGGAGCCATCGCTCAGCGCGATGCCCGGATCCGGTTGCTTGCCAACCTGGAACCGACCGATCCCGAAGTCCTGCAGGCGGGTGTGGGTGGCCCGGCCCCCGTCGGCGCCACGCGACCCGAGGGAGCTCTCGGGCGCGAAGCGAGCGACATCAGCATCGACCTGAATGCACTGATCCGGCGTGCCAACCTCCTGGCCTTCTCCTTCTCCGAGGCCGCGGACAGTCTCTCCTCGCACAAGGACCGGCTCGCGGCCCTGCCGTCCATCCTGCCGACGCAGGGCTGGCTCACCAGCGCCTTCAGCCAGATGCGTTCGCATCCGATCCTGCACATCGCCCGGCCGCACGAGGGCATCGACGTGACGGCACCGATGGGGGCCCCGATCGAGGCACCGGCCGCCGCCACGGTCATCAGCACGGGCTGGGAATCGGGCTACGGGTATACCGTGTCGCTGGACCACGGGTACGGCATCACCACCAAGTTCGCTCACTGCTCGAAGCTGCTCGTCCGGCGCGGCCAGCGCGTCGAGCGGGGCGAACGGATCGCCCTCGTCGGCAACTCCGGCCTCGCCACCGGCCCGCACCTGCACTACGAGGTGCACGTCCAGGGCCGGCCGGTGGATCCGCTCAAGTACGTGCTGCCGGAATCGGTCGTTACGGACTAGAACTGGACCTTCGGCACCTCACCCGCCTTCGCATCCGACAGTTCGAAGTACTCCCTCGGCGTCCCGTGGCCGAACATCTTCGCCGTCAGGTTGTAGGGGAAGGTCCGGATAAACGTGTTGAACTGCCGGGCCGCCGTGTTGTAATCCTGGCGCGCCACCGAAATCCGGTTTTCCGTTCCCTCCAACTGATCCTGCAGCTGCAGGAAATTCTGGTTCGACTTCAATTCCGGATAATTCTCCACCAAGGCGAGCAGGCGGCCGAGGGGCGCGTTCAGTGCCTGGTTGGCCTCGGCCATCTGCTGGAGATTGCCACCCTGGACCGCGCCGGCCAGGCGGGCCCGTGCGTCGGCGATCTCGGTGAAGACCGTCACTTCCTGCTTGGCGAAACCCTTCACGACCTCGACCAGGTTCGGGATGAGGTCCGCGCGACGCTGCAGCTGCACCTTGATCTGGCTCTCAGCGGCGGTGACCTGCTCGTCGAGGGCCTGGATCCGGTTGTAGCCGCATCCGCCGGCGAGCGAGGCCAGCAGCAGGACGGACGCGACGCGGGCATGTCGGCGAGTCATGAGTCGTCTCCGATCGATAGGTGGTCCACGAAGCGGACCGTGGCTTCCACGGCCTCCAGGCAGCCGGCGAATGCCTCCGGCGGGCAGGTCCAGCGGCCGTCGGCCAGATGGCCGACAGCATCGAGCAGCGTGTCCGGGGCGAAGCCGAAAGCGAGCGCCGCGGCGCGGACCGCTTCCGCACGGGTAGTCGGCACCGGGCCGCCGTGGAGCGCCAGCGCCCCACGCAGGAGCACCACGATAGACGGCGCTGCGTCTCTGAGCAGCACGGCGAGCGCACCGGGATCGTCCGACAGCGCGGCGAACCCCTGCCGGAGGCGCACCAGCCGGCCGCGGAGATCCCGTTCGAGTGCCGCCCGCAGATCGGAGCGCCTCACGGTCAGGCCGGTCATCGGGTCCGCTCCGCGCAGCACGCGATACCCGCTCCGGATGTCGGTGATCTCGATGGGGAAGACGTCGGCGGCACGGCCCCACTCCTCCCGGCTCATGAAGAGCGGTGGCTGTTCGTGGGCCTTCGCCCAGGCCCCGAAGGCCCCTTGCAGTGCCTGGAGCCGGCCGGGTGAGGTGTCGTCGAGGATCAACAGCAGGTTCACGTCCGACCAGTCGGGGAGGTAATCTCCCCGCACGAGGGAGCCGTGCAGCACCGCGCTATATCCGGCGCCCAGCGCCCGGTCGCAGACCTTGAGGAAGGGTTCGACCAATCGTTCGACCGCTTGTTCCACTAGAACCTCCCGCCAGCGCCACCGCCGCTGAAGCCCCCTCCACCACCGAACCCTCCGAACCCCCCACCACCTCCACCACCGAATCCGCCGCCGCCGAACCCACCACCGCCCCACCTGCCGGGCCCTCCCCAATATACGGTGCGACGACCGCGCCTCCGGCCGCGCTGACCGCCCACGGCCGAGCCGAACATGATTGGCACGATGAGAAAGGCGAGGACGATGACCAGCACGATCAGGCCGGGCGGGATGCGCCCAGGGCGCTGCCCTGGCTCCCCGGCTGACCGGGTCAGGACCGTATCCGTCACACCCATGCCGCGCGCGACCAGCGCCGCAAGGGCGCGAGTCCCCTTCAGGAGCCCGGCTCCGTACTGCTGCATCCGGAATTCCGGGAGCATGAGGTCGCGCACCCGGCCCGCGGCCGCATCGGTCACGATTCCTTCGAGCCCCTGGCCGGTCGCGATGAACACCTGGCCGGAGTTGGGATCGCCCTCGCGCCGCGGGACCAGGAGCAACACGAGCCCTGCGTTCCGCCGCGGATCCCCGATTTCAGCGGCGCGCCCGACTCCCCAGGCGCGGCCGATCGCGACCGCGACGTCCACGGCCGCGTACTCGCCGATCGCCGGCAGGGTCACAACCGCGAGCTCGGCGCCGGTCGCGGCGCGCAACCGTTGGGCGATCGAGTCGATCGCAGCGGCCGACGTGGCATCCACCGCGCCGGCCGCGTCCGTGACGTAACCGGTCGGCCGCGACGGAAACAGCGAATCGATTCCCGCCTGGGCATGCACGAGGACGGGGGTCAGCAGAAGTTGTAGCACCAGCCCGAAGGCGGTAGCTTTCCCGCGTCCGCTCACCCTGCTTCTCCCGACCGAGAGTCGTCCGTGATCCGCTGGGCCGTCATGTTCCTGATGTCCCTGGCCGCCTGCGAGCGCCCGCAAACGGTGACCGTCACCGCGGCGATTCCCGGTCCGGATTCGGTGGACGCCCCACTCGCCGACCTGGCCTTCGTCGCACTCCCCTACGACCGCGACAGCCTCATCGCCGCCTTCGAGGCCCGGGCCACCACGCCCCGGCCTCATACGGAAGTGCTCGACAGCGTGTTTCGCGAGTTCCGCGCACCGTTCGCGGCTTACGTCACCGTCGCGCGTGAGGCGGAGCAGTGGAACGACAGTCTCCGGGCGCTGAAACATCGGCTTGATTCCCTTCCCCGGAACCATCCGGCATACACCGGGCTGTTCGCCCGGTACGCGATCATCCGCGACTCCCTGGGCGCCATCGACCGGCGGGCGGCGCGGGCCCGTCTCGAGCTCGAGCGCGCACGCGAGCGGTTCGTCGCGACCAGCGAGCCGCTCCGGGCGGCGATGCGAGCCTGGGAAGATAGCACGTACAGCGGCTACCAGGACGCCGTGGATTCCATCCTGAGAGCCCAGCGCCGGGATCCGGTGCCGGACACGACCGACGCGCGTGGCCGCGCCCTTCTGGAGCTTCCCCGCGGGCGCTGGTGGCTGTACGCCCGGTCCTGGGATGCCGACGACCCGAACGCCGAGTGGTACTGGAACGTCCCCATCACCTCCGACACCATCCGCCTCGACCGGCGAAGTGGACAGTCGCGACCGAGGTATTGAGCCCGAACATCTATGCGAAACTTCCCTGTGATTGCCGCCGCGGGTCTTCTCATGGCGTTCTCCGTCAGGCCGGCCAGCGCGCAGGACGCCCTCGCGCAGCGCGCGAAGGGCAATCCGGCCGCGACGGTGACGGTGTACGAAATGTCCGACTTCCAGTGCCCCTACTGCCGGCGATTCGCGATCGAGACGTTCCCGGAGCTCGACCGCGACTACGTCAAGACGGGGAAGATCCGGTGGGTGTTCGTCAACTTCCCGCTTCCCCGCCACCCGAACGCGGCGCCCGCCGCGGAAGTGGCGATGTGCGCCGGGCGCCAGGGCGCCTTCTGGCCGGTGCACGATCTCCTGTTCAAGTACCAGGACACCTGGGCACCGCTCGCCTCCCCGGCGGAGTTCTTCCTGAGCCTCGCCGATTCGGCGAAGATCGACCGCAAGGTGCTGGGGAGCTGTCTCGAATCGGGAGCGGTGCGGGAGGAAGTGAAGAGCGACGCCCAGGGCGCGGTCCGGTCCGGCGCAAACTCCACTCCGACGTTCTACATCGAAGGCGGCCTGCTGGCGGGCGCGCATCCGGCGGGAGTGTTCAGGCCGATCCTGGACTCGATCATCACGGCGCGCAGCAAGAAGTAGCAGGCCATTCACGCCAGTCCGGCCAGCGCGAGGAATGCGTCGTAGAGCGCGTGTGTCCACGCGGTGATGCCGAAGCCGCGCGCCAGGTAGAGCGCGCTGAACATGACGCCGGCTATCGCACGAAAGGTGAAGGATCCCAGCTCGAGCGAGTCACCGAACGGCCCGATGTAGTGAAACGCGGAGAACACGAGCGCGCCGACGAGCACGGCGAACACCGCGGCCGCCGGTGCCGCGAGCCTGAAGACTCGCCGCGCCAGCGCCGCCAGTCCCGACACGAGCAGAACCCGGAACAGCAGCTCCTCGTAGAGTCCGGCCCCCAGTGAGATCATGAGCTGGGTCGGCAAGTCGAGGCGCTGGACCGGACCGACGGCCAGCATCGGCAGTCCATGGAGCAGCAGCGTTGTCAGCTGGCTGGCAACCAGGCCGAACCCGAGGGCATAAACGCACGCCTCGGCGGTCATCGCCATGAAGTAGCCGGCGCGGAGTCCGCCCTTCCCCCGCATGTCCCGCCACACCAGCACGATTGCCACGCCGACCAGCAGCACGCCGAATGCGATCAGCCCGTCCCGCCCTCCGGTCGCGACGAAGACACTCTTGAGCAGCACGTCCGCGCCGTTCCGCACACCGGTGAGCGCGCCGCCGGAGAGGAGGAATGCCAGCGCCTCGTATAGCGCAAGCAGGGGCATCGCGAAGAGGACGCTGTAGCGCGGCGCGCGCGTGGCGCGCCAGTATCCCTCTGGGACCGGAGGCATGGCCGCAATGTAGCAGGGGCCGGGACTTGCCGAACCTCTCTGCGGACCGGACATTCCTCCGCATGAGAGGCACCTCACTCGCCTACCGGATCTTCGCGCGCGCCGCCACCGGGATCGTCCCGCTCGCCGGGCTGGCGAACGGAAGGATTGCCCGGAGCCACCAGCGCCGCCGCGGCACGGCGGATCGACTCATCGCGTGGGCCAGTACCTCACGCGACCGGTCCCGTCCGCTGGCCTGGTTCCACGCCTCGTCTGTCGGCGAAGGTCTTCAGGCGGAGAGCGTGCTGCTTCGCGTCCGGGCACGACACCCCGAGTGGCAATTCGTGTTCACGCACTACAGTCCCTCCGCGGAGGCGCTCGCGCGCCGGCTTCCGGTCGATCTGGCCGACTACCTGCCGTACGATCTCCCCGGCGAAGCCGATCGGGTGCTCGACGCGATCGCGCCGAGTGCGCTGGTCTTCGCCAAGCTTGACCTGTGGCCGGAATGGGCGACCCGGGCAGCACGCCACGGAACGGCCGTCGCCCTCGTCGCCGCGACGGTGCGCCCCGGCTCCGGGCGCCTGCGATGGCCGGTGCGGGCGGCCCTCGCGCCGGGCTACGCGGCGGTAAGCGCCGCGGGGGCCATTTCGCGCGGGGACGCTGAGCGCCTCGCCCGACTCGGTGTCCACCCGGAGCGGATCAAAGTGACCGGGGACGCGCGATTCGACAGCGTCTCGGACAAGGTCGCCGCGGTCCGTGGAGATGACCCGCTGCTCCGCCTCGGCACCGGGGCCCCGACAATGGTTGCCGGTTCCACGTGGCCCGGCGACGAACGCGTGCTGCTCGATGCCTTTGCACGGCTCCACGTGCACCGCCCCGAGGCTCGCCTCGTTCTGGCTCCCCACGAGCCCACCGCGGCCCACCTGGATCCGATCGAGCGGGCCGCCAGCCGCCTCGGCCTCCCGCCGGCGGTCCGTCTAAGCGCAGCGGATGGGCCGGTTCCGTTTCTCCTCGTGGACCGTGTGGGCGTGCTGGCGACCCTGTACGGCGCCGGTACTATGGCCTATGTCGGTGGCGGGTTCGGCCGGGCGGGCCTGCACTCCGTGCTGGAACCGGCGGCGTGGGGCGTCCCGGTTGCCTTCGGCCCCCGATGGCAGGAGAGCCGCGATGCCGGGCTGCTGCTCGAGGCCGGCGGCGGCGAATCGCTGCCGGCGTTCGGGAGGGAGGAGGCGGGCGAGGCGTTGCATGCCCTGTGGAACGCGTGGATTCAAGACGAAGCGCGCCGTTCCGCACAGGGGCGGAAGGCGCGCCGGGTCGTGGACCATGGCCGGGGCGCGGCGGACGCGTCCGCCGCGATGATCGAGGAGCTTGTCCTCCGCGCTACTTGACGATCACTCCCTCAAACGTGACGGTGCGCGGAATCACTATCCCCGCGGTGAGCACCGTGATCAGCACGTCGTTCCAGCGGCTCCTGGCCTTGACCTTCACGTTGGCAATCGCCTTCCCCCCGACCAGCTGACCCGCCAGCGCCTTCTCGAGCGATGGGTCCCTGAACGTGAGGATGCCCCAAAGCCCGAAAACCGAGTGGCTGTTCACCTTGAATGGCTCCCCGGCGGGCGGCTGTCCCGCTGGGGATGCCAGCGTAACGGGGATGCCGATCCCCGTCGTGTCGAAGGTGGTGACGCAGCCTGCGAGGAACAGTGCCGCGAGCGGCAACAGGACGATGCGGCGCATCAGAGACCGAACGTCCACTTGGCGCCGACCGACCAGGTCGAGGCGTGGCCGGCGTCGCGATCCACCGAGTCGTAGGCCACCCGCGCTCCCAGGCCAAACACGAAGTTCATGTCCAGGCCCGCGCTGTATCCGAATGCCGACTCGCTGTCCGCGGAGCCGGCGTCGGGGTCGGTTTCGAGGTAGTCCCACCGCGGCGCGATCCACGGCTTGAGACCCAGCACCGGCAATGGAATCGTAAGCCCGACGCCGACCCCGACCGGGACGTGCGTGTACCTGGTGTTGTCGATATCGGTGTACCCCAGACCGCCCTGCAGGTTGACCGACACGGGGACGAGTGGCCCGCCGATGATGCGCAGGTTGGCCGTGCCGCCGTAGATGACCTCGCTGTCGCTGAAATCGGTGTTGGTGCTTCCGAGCGTGGCCGTGAAGCCGAGCAGTCCGAAGCCAAGGCCGCCCGTGAGGGCAAAGGTCTCGCCGCCTCCGGACTCATCGTCGGGGAACCCGGCATCGAGGGCAACGGTGAGGCCGCGGGGCACCCCGTTGTTGAAGACGGGCAGGCCGGCCACCTGGGCGCGGGCGGGTGAGGCCGCGGCTATGGCGATCGCCAGCGCGGCGAGGGGACGCATCATCGGGAGCTCCAGCGGGAACGGGTCGGCGGATAATAACGAGGGCCCGGCATCGGTGCCCGGGCCCTTGGGACGGCCTAGCGGAGCCAGGCCGCGCTGATGGCGATGCCTTCGTAGTCGCCGATGGCCCCGCTTACCCGGAGGTCGAACCTTGGCGTGAATTTGATGTCCACGCCGAGACCCAGGGCGAACAGGAGGTCGCTGTCATCTCCGAACGTGGGCACGAGAACCGGATGCATGTAGGGTACGAACGAGGTTTCCGAGTCCTCGAGCTCGATGCGGCGGCCGAGGGAGATACCCACTGGAATGAAGCCCACACTGCTGGCGTCGGAGAGCGCGGCCCCGAACCCGACGGTGAGCGCGCCGTCGAGCGGGAAGTCCTGGGTGTGGGTCACGACGCGGGTCCGGAAGTCACCCCCGATAAGGAAGGACGTGTTGTCGCTCCCCTCGGCGTCCCAGAACCCGGCCCGCAGGCCGAAGTCGTTGGAGCCGGAGCCCATGCGGTAGAATCCCTCGAGCGCGACGCCGGAACCCGGGTCCGAGAACGAGAGCCCGAACTCGGAACGGGTGAAGGCCCGGTACGGCGCCTGGAAGACCGGGGTGCCGGTTTCCTGGGCGGCGACGGGAAGCGCGAGGGTGAGACCCGCGAGGGCCGCGAGCAGGCTACGATGCATGCGAATCTCCTTGAACGTGTTCGGCGACGACGCGCACGACATTGCCAACGACCTGCAAAAAGCCGCCCCGGACGGTGAAGCGTCGCTCCACCGCTCCCTGGCGGACGACCAGATCCCCCTGGCCCAGGAGCGTCATGAACGGGGCGTGACGGGGCAGGATGCCGACCCTCCCGTCGTAAGCGGGCGCCGTCACGGCGTCGGCGTCTCCCTCGAACATGGACGCCTCGGGCGAAATCACCGTGACGCGCATCACGACGTCGCCAGCTTGCGCGCCTTCTCGACGGCCTCTTCGATGCCGCCAACCATGTAGAAGGCCTGCTCGGGAAGATGGTCGAACTCGCCGGAGAGCACGCGCTCGAAGCTCGCGATGGTGTCCTCGAGCTTCACGTACTTGCCCGCGAATCCGGTGAACTGCTCGGCGACGAAGAACGGCTGCGACAGGAACCGCTGCAGCCGCCGTGCCCGGGCCACGACCAGCTTGTCCTCCTCGGAGAGCTCGTCCATGCCGAGGATGGCGATGATGTCCTGAAGCGCCTTGTATCGCTGCAGCGTGTGCTGGACGCCGATCGCCACGTTGTAATGCCGCTCGCCCAGATACTGCGGCGCGAGGATTCGGCTGGAGCTGTCGAGCGGGTCCACCGCCGGGTAGATGCCGAGCTCCGCGATGGAGCGCGAGAGCACCACCTGCGCGTCGAGGTGCGCGAAGGCCGTGGCCGGCGCGGGATCGGTCAGGTCGTCCGCCGGAACGTAGATCGCCTGCACCGACGTGATGGAGCCCTTGGTGGTCGAAGTGATCCGCTCCTGCAGGTCGCCCATCTCGGTGGCGAGGGTCGGCTGATAGCCCACCGCGCTCGGCATCCGGCCGAGGAGCGCCGAAACCTCCGAGCCGGCCTGCGTGAAACGGAAGATGTTGTCGATGAAGAGCAGCACGTCCTGGTTCTGGACGTCGCGGAAGTACTCGGCGATGGTGAGGCCGGTCAGCCCCACGCGGAGGCGGGCGCCCGGCGGCTCGTTCATCTGGCCGTAGATGAGGGCCGTGGACTTGATGACGCCGCTCTCGGACATCTCGAGGTAGAGGTCGTTGCCCTCACGGGTCCGCTCACCCACCCCGCAGAAGACCGACTTGCCGCCGTGGCCCTTCTGCACGTTGTTGATGAGCTCCATGATGATCACCGTCTTGCCGACGCCGGCGCCCCCGAAGAGCCCGATCTTGCCGCCCTTCACGAACGGCGAGATGAGGTCGATGACCTTGATGCCGGTCTCGAATACGGTCGTCTTGGGCTCGAGGTCGGTGAACTTCGGGGTCTCCCGGTGGATCGGCCAGCGCTCCGTGCCCGCGGGGATCGGCGCGCCGCCGTCCACCGGTTCACCCAGCACGTTGAGGATCCGCCCGAGGGCCACATCGCCGACAGGCGCCGTGATCGGCCCGCCGGTGTCCACCACGGTCATCCCCCGCACCACGCCGTCGGTCGTGCTCATCGCGACCGCGCGCACCTGGTTCTGACCGATGTGTTGCTGCACCTCGGCCACCAGGCGGACCGGGATGGAGCCGGTCGAGTCCTCGAGGAGGAGTGCGTTATAGATCTCCGGGAGGTCGCCGGGCTCGAATTCCACGTCGAGCACGGGGCCGATGATCTGGACGACCTTGCCGGTATGCAGTGTTGCGGTTGCCGTTGCCATCATGTGTCCTGATTCCTGTTCCGTTGGGGCGCGAGGTGCCGCGCCCGACCGATGATCGTCAGCCCTGCAGCGCCGCCGCGCCGCCCACGATTTCCGCGATCTCCTGCGTGATCGCCGCCTGACGCTGGCGGTTGTAGGTGCGCTTGAGCACCTCGAGAATCTCGCCCGCGTTGTCCGTCGCGTTCTTCATCGCCGTCCGCCGGGCGCCGTGTTCGGCGGCATTGGTCTCCACCAGCCCGCGGTACATCGCATTGCGTATGTACAGCGGGAGCAGCTGGCCCAGAATCGCCTCGGCTCCCGGCTTGAGGATATAGTCGGCCAGGTGGCCGCCCGGCTTCCGGTCCGGCATCTCCACCGGGAGGATGCGCCGCGTGGTGGGCGGCGTCGAGAGCGGGCTCAGGAACGCTGCGTGGACCAGGTCCACGCTGGCCAGCTCGCCCCGCTCATACGCCGCGATCAGCGGCTCGACCAGCTCTGCCGCGTGATTCGCCGTCGGATTGTCGCTGATGTCGGTGCGCTGTGAGGCGAGCGCCCGGCCGACGTAGCGGAAGAAGCCGGCGCCCTTCTTGCCGATGGCGTGGAGATCCACCGTGTAGCCCGCCGCCTCGAGCGCCTCGATCCGGCGCCGCGCTTCCTTGATCAGGTTCGCGTTGAACCCGCCGGCGAGGCCGCGATTCGAGGTGAGCAGGAGGACCACCGCGCGCTTCGGGCCGCCTTTGGCCGGCGGCACCGGCTGGCGGAGCAGCGGAAACGCCTCGGCGAGCTGCGGGGTCGCGAGGTCGGCAAGCACCTCGCGCAGCGCCTCTGAATAGGGACGCGCCGACACGACCCGGTCCTGTGCCCGCTTGAGTTTGGACGTGGCCACGAGCTCCATCGTCCGCGTGATCTTGCGGGTGTTCTGGACCGTCCGGATGCGGCCCTTGAGCGCCTTGGACTTGGCCATTACTCGGCGCGGAAGAGCGGCTGGAACGCCGTGATGGCGGCCTTCAGCCGGGCCGTGAGGTCGTCATCCAGCGCCTTCTTCGTCCGGATGCCCTCGAGCACGGCGGGATGCGCGGCGTCGAGGAAGTCGAGGAAGTCCTGCTCCCACTTCCGGATCTGCTTGACCTCGACCTCGTCCAGGTAGCCGTTCGTGACGACATAGATGATCGCGACCTGCCGCTCGACGGCCATCGGCGCATACTGCGGCTGCTTCAGCACCTCCACCAGGCGCGCGCCCCGGGCCAGCTGCTTCTGCGTGGCCGCGTCGAGATCGGAGCCGAACTGGGCGAAGGCCTCGAGCTCGCGGTATTGCGCGAGAGAGAGGCGGAGCGGACCGGCGACCTGCTTCATCGCCTTGACCTGCGCGTTCCCGCCCACGCGGCTCACGCTGATGCCCGCGTCGACCGCGGGGCGGACATTCGAGTAGAACAGGTCCGTCGTGAGGAAGATCTGCCCGTCGGTGATCGAGATGACGTTGGTCGGAATGTAGGCCGACACGTCACCGGCCTGCGTCTCGATGATCGGCAGGGCCGTCAGCGACCCGCCCGGCTTCTTGATGCGGGGATCGAGCCGCACGGTGTCCGCATTCTCGGAGATCTTGGCGGCGCGCTCCAACAGACGGCTGTGCAGGTAGAAGACGTCGCCCGGATACGCCTCTCGGCCCGGAGGACGGCGGAGAATCAGCGACATCTGACGGTACGCGGCGGCCTGCTTGGAGAGGTCGTCGTACACGCAGAGCGTGGCCCGGCCCTCCTCGTACATGAAGTACTCCGCCATCGCGCATCCGGCGTACGGCGCGATGAACTGCAGCGGCGCGGGCTCGGAGGCGGAGGAGACGACGACGATGGTGTACTCCATCGCGCCGGCCTCGCGGAGCCGCTCCACCACCGAGGCCACGGTCGAGCGCTTCTGCCCGATCGCAACATACACGCAGACGACGCCGGTGCCCTTCTGATTGATGATCGTGTCGACCGCAATGGCCGTCTTGCCGGTGCCCCGGTCGCCGATGATCAACTCGCGCTGTCCGCGGCCGATCGGGATCATTGCGTCGATGGCCTTGATGCCCGTCTGCAGCGGCTCCTTCACCGGCTGGCGGACGATGATACCCGGCGCAACCATCTCGACCAGCCGGGTGCCGCTGGCCTGAATTGGTCCCCGGCCGTCGACCGGCCGGCCCAGCGCATCC
>DASTCF010000010.1:0-12085 GCA_035711365.1 Gemmatimonadales bacterium | reverse complement strand
ATGGGTCCGGCCGGAAAATGCGTCCGCGGAGGCGGTAGCCGAACAGATCCGTCGGTGCCCCTCGGGCGCGCTGCAGTATCAACTGAAGTCGGATCAGACCCCGTAACGGTCGGTTCACCGCAGCTCATCGCATCGCCGAGGAGGTCGCACCTATGTCAGTCTTGCGCCGTGCCCTGTTGACGCTGGCCCTCGCCATCGCGAGCGCCGGTTTCCTGCAGGCCCAGTCGACCGTATCCGAGCCGGCATCGGCTTCACCTGCCGCCACGGCCGCTGCGGCATCCTCGCAAATGGAGGCCACCGCCCGGCTGCAGGCGAGCGCCCCCGCGGAGGTGACCGCGGAAGTGACGCCGGTGCCGAACGAGGCGGCATTGGTGGCGGCGAGCGGCGACTCCCACACGGGTGAAGTGCTGATGATCGTCGGCGCCGCGGGGCTGATCACGGGATTGATCATCGACGAGGACGGCCTGACAGTCGCCGGCGCGATCGTGGGACTTGTCGGGCTCTACCTGTACCTGAAGTGAGGTTGGAAAACGCGCAGGCCCCGTCGGGTTCCCCGACGGGGCCGTCGTGTCTTCATCCTGGTCACTGCGCCGGCGGCGGACCGCCCTGCATCCTGGCGCGCATCCGTTCGCGCATCTTCGCCACGTTCTGATCGAAGACCGGCTGTTGCTCGGCAGTGAGGACTGCCCGGATCGCGTGCTGCTGCTCCCGGGCGAGCGTGCGGAATTTGGCGCGGTCGGCCTCGGACGGCGGGGACCCCGGGGTCATCTCCGGGTACAGTGCCCGGTACTTGGCAGAAATGGAATCCACCCTGGCCTGTTGGGCCGCGCTCAAGGTGATTCCCTCGAACAGCATCGCCTGCATGCGCGCCGGACCCCGCGCCGGCGGCCCGGCAGGAGTCTGAGCGGAGGCGGTGGAAGCGATGCCGAAGGTGACGGCAAGCAGGGCGGGAAGTAGGTAGCGACGCATCGAGTCCTCCAAGGGGTCAAGGCCAGCGAAGACGGACCTTCTTGCTACGCGCCGGCCGAATCGGTTGTTGACGACCTCATGTACGACATGAAGTGGCATGATGTATATAATTGCTATAAAGGAAGTTACGTCTTGGCAACTCATCGAATGCTTCGGCGGCGCGGCCTCCGGCACGTGTTCGGCATCGTCCTGCTGGCACTGACGCTCGCCAATACTCTGGCCGCCGTGTCTGGTCTGGCGGCGCAGGAGGTGGTCTATCGAACCGCGCGGTGGGAGCCGGATTCGCTCGGCAATCACCGCGCCGTGGTCCGTGTGCGGAAGCCGGCCCCTGCCGTAAGAATCCGCCTGCCGTGGCGTCGCCGGGATCTCGAACCCGAGAGGAAAGGCGTGTGGGTGGTAGATGCCCGCACTGGCTCGCGGGTCGCGAACGTTGCCGTCCTGACCATCACTCGGGAAGCCGGAGAACTCGCCTTCGAGCCGGTTTCTGGCGCGGGCGATTACTACGTCTACTACATGCGGTACACCGGTTCCATCCGCTCGAACTATCCGAAGATCACTTACGTCGGACCCGATAGCACCGCCGACAGCGCCTGGCTCGCCCGGTCGGGGCTCGGGGATCCCGCCCGCGCGGCGCGCGAGGCACGCAAGCTGCCCGCGGCGGAGCTGGTCGCGTTCGAGGCGGTGGACGAATTCGACCGGATGGATCCGATGGAGGTGATTGCGACCGCAGAGGAAACGCGCCGCCTCCTCGGCCGACAAGGGAATCCGAGCTGGCTCGTCTTCCCTGAGGAGCGCCGCTTTCCGATTCGTATGACCACCGACCTCCCGTTGCGCTGGCTCCGGCGCGGGAGTACGGGCGCGTTCCACGGGTCGGCGGCGCGCGGCGAGTTCTTCGTATTTCAACTCGGCGTGTGGGCGGCCCAAACCCGCCTGGAGGACGTCCGGGTCGATTTCGGTCCACTCAGCGGGCCCCGAGGCGTGATCGCCGCGAGCGGGTTCCGGTGCTTCAATCTCGGGGGTGTGGACTGGCAGGGACACGCGTTCACCGCGCGCGTGGACGTGACGGAGGGAAGAATGCTGCCGCTCTGGTGTGGCCTCCAGGTGCCGCGCTCGACGGCAGCCGGGCGGTACGCGGGCTCGATGACGGTGCGCGCCCGCGGGCAAGACCCGGCGCCGGTCGCATTCACCATCGCCATTTCCGGTGACACAATCCGGAACGCCGGGGATGACGATCCGTCACGCCTGTCCCGGCTTCGCTGGCTCGACTCCCGGCTGGCTGCAGATGAAGAGGTGGTAGCGCCCTACACGCCGGTGACAGTGAGGGGAGACACGCTGGGCATTCTCGGGCGCGAGCTCCTCCTCGGTCAGGACGGTTTGCCGGCCGCCATTCGGAGCTACTTCACCATCGAGATGACATCGATCGGCCGGAGTCCGCGGGAAGTGCTGGCGGCCCCGGTCCGGCTCGTCCTGCTGGACAGCGCGGGGCGGGAGCTCCCTCGCATGCCCGTGGAGCGGAGAATTACCCCGGTCGGCCCCGGTGCCGTGGCGTGGAATGCGTCCAGCCGGGCCGGACCGCTGGAGCTCGCCATCGACGGTCGGCTCGAATTCGATGGCTACGTCGCGTTCACGGTGGCTGTTCGCGCCCGTGAGGCCGTGAGCCTGCGCGACATCCGGCTTGAGCTTCCCATCCTTCCTGACGTGGCTCGCTATGCGATGGGGCTCGGACTCCGGGGTGGCGGCGCGCCGGGCGTCTTCGATTGGACGTGGGACTCGACCCGAAACCAGGATGGCGCGTGGCTGGGTGACGTCAACGCCGGGTTGCAGTTCAGCCTGCGCGACGACCGGTACTCGCGGCCGCTCAATACCAACTTTTACCTGTCGAAGCCCCTGATCATGCCGCGTTCCTGGGCCAACAACGGCAGCGGTGGGTGCCGCCTGCGCGGCGGGAAAGAGGCCTACCAGGTCATCTGCTTCAGTGGTGCCCGGACCATGACCGCCGGCGAGGTGCAGCGCTACGACTTCCAGCTGCTGCTCACCCCATTTCATCCCCTGCAGACGAAGGCGCAGTGGAGCACGCGATACTTCCACGCCTACGTTCCGCTCGATTCCGTGGCCAGGATGGGCGCCAACACCGTCAACGTCCACCACGCCACCGCCATCAATCCATGGATCAATTACCCGTTTCTTGCCACCGACGGGCTCAGTGCGTATGTGGACAGCGCGCACGCGCGCGGAATGCGGGTCAAGATCTACTACACCGTGCGCGAACTGACCAATCACGCGCCGGAGCTGTTCGCGCTCCGGAGCCTCGGCAGCGAGGTGATCGCCCCCGGGCCCGGCGGCGGCTTCTCGTGGCTGCAGGAACACCTGGGAGACGATTACATCGCCGCGTGGCACGTGCCCGAGATCAAGGACGCCGCGGTCATCAACACCGGCATTTCGCGCTGGCACAACTTTTACGTCGAGGGATTGCGGTGGCTGGTCGAGAACACGGCCATCGATGGCCTGTACATCGACGACGTGGCGTTCGACCGGAGTATCATGAAGCGCGTCCGCAAGGTCCTGGCGCGGGGCCGCCCCGCTCCACTCATCGATCTCCATTCTGCGAATCAGTTCAACCCGCGCGATGGCTTTGCCAACAGCGCGAATCTGTACTTGGAGCATTTCCCCTACATCGACCGGCTGTGGTTCGGCGAGTACTTCGACTACAACGCGCCCCCCGAGTTCTGGCTGACTGAGATGTCCGGCATTCCGTTCGGCCTGATGGGCGAGATGCTGCAGGACGGCGGGAATCCTTGGCGCGGCATGCTGTTCGGCATGACCAGCCGGCTGCCCTGGTCCGGGGACCCCCGGGAGCTGTGGCGATTCTTCGACGCCTACGGGATTGCCGACACGAGGATGATCGGGTTCTGGGTCCCGGGACAGCCGGTGCGCACCGGGCGATCCGACGTGCTCGCGACGGTCTATCAGGGACCGACGCGGAGCATCGTCGCACTCGGAAGTTGGGCGACGGACACCGTAAAGCTGCAGCTGGAGATCGACTGGGCGCGGTTGGGCCTCAATCCGGGGCGCGGGCGAATCGCCGCGCCGCCATTGCCGGGGTTCCAGCCCGAGGCCAACTTCCGCCGGGGTGAGCCGATTCCTGTCGCCCCGGGGAAGGGATGGCTGCTCGTCCTCGAGGCATCACCATCACCCTGACCCATTACCTGGAGCCCCCGATGGATGAGATGCGAGATCTCCTGAAGCAGAAGCTCGCCGAGCTCGAGCAGGAGCGGGATGAACTGCGGGTCCGGCTCCATCTGGCCAAGGCCGAGGCGCGCGAGGAGTGGGACAAGCTGGACGCCCGGCTTGACGAATTGCGGGCCAGGCTGGATCGGGTCGGCGACGAGGCGGGAGAGGTCTTCGAGGACGTCGGTGAGGCGGCCAAGCTCCTCGGGGATGAGCTGAAGACCGGCTTCGCGCGGCTTCGCCGCATGCTCTGATGGTGTGGCCGCCGGTCCCGGCTCGCTCCGCCTTCCTGATGTGGGGCGCGGCCGCGTTCGTGCTCTGGACAGGGCGCTGGATGAGCGCCGGCACGTCCGGGCATCCGGCCCGGGCGGCCCTGCACGCCGTGCTGACCTGGGCGCTGTGGTGCGTCGCCGCCGCGGGCTTCTTCCTCCTGGTTCGCTATGACGCCGCCGCCGGTTTCCGCGCCGCCCTCCGCGCTGTCGGCCTCGACTGATCCCGCGCGCCGGTCGCGCGCGCTGGCCCGCCTGCTCGACGAGAGCCTGCGCATCCCCGGGACGCAAGTCCGCTTCGGGCTGGACCCGATCCTGGGACTCGTGCCCGGACTCGGCGATGTGATCACGACCGGCGTGGCCATGCTCATCGTGGTGGACGCCGCCCGCCTGGGGGCGCCGCCGGCCGTACTGGCCCGCATGGTGGGCAACATCATGGCCGACGCAGCGATCGGCGCGATCCCGGCTGCGGGCGACGTGCTCGATGTGTTCGCCCGCGTCAACTCCCGGAATCTGGCCCTCCTGGATCGTCACCTCGCTGCGCCTGCGGCGGTGCACCGCGCGAGCCGCCGGTTTCTGCTCCTGCTCGGCGGGGCCGTGGTTGTCGGGTTCGTCGCACTCCTCGGCCTCTCGCTGGTGGTGCTGCGCTGGCTCATCGGCCTCCTGTGGGCCTGAAGCCGGCATCTTTCCCGATCGGATACCCACCCCTAGGTTTGCAGAGGCTTCGCCATCCACATCCACCCTGAAAGGACGGGAACCATGGGCTTCATTTCCTGGATTGTCATGGGCTTGGTGGTCGGCGTACTGGCCAAGTGGATCATGCCGGGCAAGGATCCGGGCGGGGTCATTGTGACGATCATCATCGGGATCGTCGGCGCGATGGTTGGCGGGTGGCTCGGGTCGCTCCTCGGGATCATCACCGCTCCCGGCTGGAGTCTCGGCAACATCGCCATGGCGACGGTTGGCGGGCTGTTGTTGCTCTTCATCTATCGGAAGCTCAAGAAGCCGGCAGTCTGAAGTCCGTTCTCCTCCTCGGCGCCACAGGACTCGTTGGTCAGGCCTGTGTCGAGCTCCTCCTGCGCGAGGCGGAGTGCCGCCGGGTTGTGGCCCTCGCCCGGCGGCCCCTGCCGAATGTCGATCCGGCCCGGTTGCAGTGTGTCGTTGTCGATTTCGATCACCTGGATCGGGCCGCCGATCAGTTCGCTGTCGAGGCGATCATCTGCGCCCTGGGCACCACCATGCGGCAGGCGGGGTCGCGCGAGCGATTCCGCCGGGTGGACTTCGACTACCCCCTGGAGGCCGCCCGGCTGGGGCGCGCCAGTGGAGTCGTGCATTACCTCCTGGTCAGCGCGCTCGGCGCCAATTCCCGGTCCCGCGTCTTCTACAATCGGGTGAAAGGGGAGCTCGAAGAAGCGCTCACCGTCCAGGGCTTTCCGTCGCTCACCATCGTTCGGCCATCCTTGCTCCTCGGCGCGCGCCGGGAATTCCGCCTTGGCGAGAAGATCGCGAAACGCCTCGCGTTCCTGGCGCCCGCCAGGATACGGCCGGTGAGCGCCCGGGCGGTCGCCGCGGCGCTCGTCGCCTCGGCCATGCACCCAGCGCCCGGACGCACCGTCCTGGAGTCTTCCCAGATCCGCGCCCGCTATGAAGGCTGACGCGCGGAGGCGAGCGGATTCTGGATCAGGGCCGCATCGCCTCGAGCACGAGATTCGGCTCCGGGCGGGCATCAGTCGGGTGTGGACTCTGCTGGAAGACCCTGACGAGATCCGGAAGTGGAATCCCGAGATCCGGCACATTACGCCGGCGGCTGGCGGCGGCCGATTCGGTGTGGGAGCGACGTTCCGGCAGCGGATCCGGATCGGACTGTTGCCCACCACCTGCAAGGGTGAGGTCATCGCTTCCTCCCCTGGCCGACGGCAGGTGGTCGTCGTGCATCACGCCTTCTTCAACTTGACGATCGAGTACCTGCTCGATGCCGCGGGCGAAGGCACGCGGCTCCGATGCCGCGCACTCATCGAGGGCCGGGGACTCGGGGCTGCGATGCCCAGCGCGCACATCGAAGCGGTGACGTTCGAATTGCTCGAAGAACATCTCGAGGCGCTCAAGGCCCTGGCCGAACGGCGGTGAGGGTCTGCACTCGTCACCACGGGCTCGAAGAGATTAGGATTCTCTGAGCTGGAGCTCCCTCTGCCGGAGGTGATCCATGCCGCCAAACCCGTTTCAGGTAGCCGGCCCCGTCTTCGTCGCGATCGGCACCTTCGTGTTCGTCACACTGCTCTTCCTCGGGATGCTGAGTGAGTGGCATCGGCGAGCTTCGGAGAGTCGCGGGCGGTAGCGCGGGTCCGGGCCATGCGCATAGCGATCATCGGGACCGGTAACCTGGGCGGAGCCCTCGGCCTCCGGTGGACGGCCGCGGGACACGATGTGACCTACGGCTCCCGCGATCCCACATCTGATCGGGTGCAGGAACTCGTGCGGCTGGGAGCCGGGCGGGCGCGCGCCGTGCCGGTGGCGCAGGCGGCCCGTGAGGCGGAAGTGATCGTCCTCGCGACGCCGTGGGGCGAAACCGAGGCCGCCCTTCGCCAGTTGGGGCCCATCCCCGGTCGGGTTCTTGTCGACGCAACCAATCCGCTCGCGCCCAATCTGAGCGGCCTCACGCTCGGTCATGACACCTCGGCGGGCGAACAGGTGGCGGAGTGGGCGCCGGGGGCGCGGGTGGTCAAGGCATTCAATACGACGGGGGCGGGCAACATCGCGGCCCCGCGGTACGGAGACCAGGCGATCACGATGTTCCTGTGCGGCGATGACCCTGCGGCGAAGGCTGCCGTAATGGGCCTGGCGCAGGACATGGGCCTCGAGCCCGTGGATGCCGGACCGCTGGCGATGGCCCGATACCTGGAGCCGCTCGCCATGCTCTGGATTTCCCTCGCCTATCTGCGCGGCATGGGACCGAACTTTGCACTCAAGATCCTGACACGCTGAACATCTGGAGTCTGTCATGAGAAGCATGCAAGCCATCCGATTCGTCGTGCTCGTCGCCGCCGCGCTCGGCCTGGGCGCCGCCGTCAGTCGTGCACCAGCTCGGGATGGGGCACAGCCCGCCGTCATGACCGTCTACAAACTGGCCTCCTGCGGTTGCTGCGCAAAGTGGGTCGACCACATCAAGGCCACCGGCATCCAGGTCAAGACCATCGACGTGGAGGACCTCTCCGACGTCAAGGAGGCCTCGGGGGTGCCGGCCCCGCTCCAGACCTGCCACACTGCGGTGATCCAGGGCTACGTCGTGGAGGGTCACGTACCGGGGGACGTGGTGCAGCAGCTGCTTCGGGACAAGCCGGCCATCGCGGGGGTCGCGGTCCCCGGCATGCCGGTCGGCTCCCCGGGCATGGAGGGCTCGCCGAAACAGTCGTACGACGTCATCGCGTGGGACAAGGCGGGGAAGACACGGGTCTTCGCGCACCGGTGATCCAGCCCGGGCGCCTCACACGCCCGGAGGACGATCCCGGCTTCCAGGCACGGCGTCAGCAGGCGGACCTCGCCGCCGAAGCCGTGCGGCGAAGTGCCGCATGGAAAGCGCTGGGCTGGTTTTGTGGATTCCAACTCGGGGGCGCGCTGCTCGGATTCGCCAGCTTCCATCCAACCAACCTCGAGCTCGCGCAGGCGATGCTTCTGGGTGGGTACCTGATCGGCAACGGCGGGGGCTTGCTGGCCACCTGGCTCGTCTACTTCCGCCGCGAGCGGCGTGGAGACTGGTGACGGGGGAGAGCATCCTACACGGAGATCCAATGCGCCGCATTCAGCGTCTCGCCCCGGCTGCCGTCTTTCTGTTCCTGCTCTTCCCCGCCTCCTCCCTTGTCTCCCAGTCCCGGTCCGCGTGCACCGCGCCGAGCTATCGACAATTCGACTTCTGGATTGGTGAGTGGGAAGTGCGGCAGGCGGACGGTGCGCTGGCCGGCGCCAATGTGATCGACACCCTGCTTGGCGGTTGCGCGCTGCGTGAACGCTGGAGCGGCTCCCGAGGGGGCCGCGGCACAAGCCTCAACAGCTGGAACCGGATCGATCGCAGGTGGCACCAGATCTGGGTGGACGATTCGGGGTTGTTCCTGGAACTCGAAGGCGGCCTCGAAGGCGACCGGATGGTGCTGTCGGGTGTTCTCCCGTCGGCAAGCGACTCGACCAGGCTTGCCCAGCAGCGCGTCACCTGGACGCCGCTGCCCGGTGGCAACGTCCGGCAGCTCTAGGAGGCATCGGACGACGGCGGCCGCACGTGGGCCCCGGTGTTCGACGGTGTGTATGAGCGGAAGCGCTGATCCGGACCGGCCCGTGACGCCGCGTACATTTGCCGTGATGATCCTCACGGCTGCCTGCCTCATCGGGCTGGCCGGGGCCGCCGGCGCGCAGGACTTGCGAGTCCGCATCCTGGAGGAGGAACTCTCCGTTCCCGTTTCCGGGGCGCTGGTACTGCTGGTGGATCAGGAGGGCCGGGAACGGGAACGGGGTGTAACCTCGGAAGGGGGTCGCGTTCACCTCCGGGCGCCTGCGGCGGGATCTTACCGGCTCCGTCTCCTTCGGATCGGATACGTCGCGTGGGAGTCAGCTTTGACCGAGGTGGGAGGGGAAACCCGCGACATCGAATTGCGGGTGCCATCTCAGCGTGTCGTCCTGCCCGACGTCATCGTCGTGGGGCGTTCGCTCTGTGGGGCCAGGAGTACGGGCGACGCCGCGACGATGGCACTCTGGGAGGAAGCGCAGAAGGCCTTCGGGCTGGCGCGCGAGACCGTCCTCCGCCGCCGGCTTCGATTCCGGTCGGTCGAACGGGTCGAAGAGCTTAACAAGAATGGGCTGGTGATCGGGGAGCGGGCGGCGTTGCAGCCGTCGGGCCTGACCAGTTGGCCCGTCCGCGCGCCGGCCGTCGAGAGTCTCGCCGCGCACGGATTCGTGTCACAGATCGAGGACCTGCACGTTGGCCCGACCTGGTATGGCCCGGATCCGGAGGTGCTGCTCTCGGAGTTCTTCCTGGAATCGCACTGCTTTCGTACGGTACCTTCCGATTCGGCCGTGCCTGCGGGATGGGTGGGGCTCGCGTTCGAGCCGGCCCCGGTCCCGCACAAGCCCGACATCCGGGGCACGATCTGGGTCGATCGCGAATCCGCGGAGCTGAGGCGGCTGGACTTCGCCTACGAGACGTTGCCGTCCTGGGCCGAGCACGCGACGGCCGGGGGGCGGCTCGACTTCGCCAGGCTCCCGGGCGGTTTGTGGATTGTGCAGCGGTGGACCCTGCGCGTCCCGGTGCCCGAGGTCCGCCGCGGGGATGACCGCGCACGATTCCACGGATACCAGCGAACTCGAGGCTGGATCGAGATGGTGCTGTCGGAGCAGGGCCAGGAACTGGCCCGGTTCGACCCCTGACGTCTCGATCCCGTCTCCCGCGAAATAATGAAGTCATTCCTCGGCCGATCGCCGAGAATGCCGATCCCGCCACACCGGGGTGACCATGCTGGTCGCGCTCCTCATTCTGCTCGCCGCCTCCGATACGGTACCGCCACCCTTCGCCGCGATCTTCCCCGGCATTGCTCACTCGTGCGCCCTGACTTCGGATGGTCAGGCGTGGTGCTGGGGGCTCAACCAGTACGGGCAGGTTGGCACCGGCTCCCGGACGACCGGGGAGGGAACCGAGCATGCTGCGGTACCGGTCGCTACTACACGGCGATTCCGCACCCTCGCGCTCGGGGCTTTGCATACGTGCGGCGTCACCACCGACGGAACGGCTCTGTGTTGGGGCGACAACACCGACGGGCGGCTCGGTGATGGCACCCGGGACAACCGGCTCGTCCCGACACAAGTCAAGACCGGCCTGCGCTTCGTCGCGATGACCAGCCGCCGCGGTACTACCTGCGCATTGACGGCGGAAGGCGCAGCCTGGTGCTGGGGCTTGGGCGACCAGGGGCAACTCGGGATCGGCGGGCGCTGGGAACGTCGCCTGCGTACGAGTGAGCCAGTCGCGGTCGCGGGCCCCGTGCGCTTCACCGATATTCAGTTCGCTTCGAATTCGGCTTGTGGCGTGAGTACGGACGCACGCATCTACTGCTGGGGGATGCTCTCCTTTCCGACCGGGAAGCGGTGGGTGCAGACATCCCCCTGGCTGGCATCCCCCGATTCCGGGTGGACCGCCGTGGCGGTGATGGATGACTCGATTTGCGGCCTGCTTGGGACGCGCATTGAATGCTGGGGGGCCAATCGCGATGGCGAGGTGGGTGATGGGACCTACAGCCGGCGCAAGGCGTTCACGGCGGTCGAGGCTGACCTGGAGTGGACCGCGCTGTCCAGCGGGTGGAGGCATGTGTGCGCGCTGGATGCGCAGCGGCATGCGTGGTGCTGGGGGTCGAATTATGCCGGCCAGCTTGGCACCGGCGAGCGCCCGGCGTCGATCGGCAGCCGGAAACTCCCGGCGGCCGTACTGATGGAGTCTGCCCTCGTCTCCCTGGCGGCCGCCGGCGGGTACACCTGCGGACTCGACGCGAAGGGCGTGGCCTATTGCTGGGGCGATAATGGCACCAGCCAGTTGGGCGGCGGCGACTGGCGCATCGGATGGCGCGCCACGCCCGCCGCCGTCCGCGCGCAGACCCCGTGACTGCATCGGCGCCAGTTCCGGATCTCGAGACGCGATTCCTCGCGGCCCTCAGGCGATCCGCGCTCCCGGCGGATTGGCGACGGCTCGTTGTCGCCGTGTCCGGTGGGGCCGACTCTCTCGCCCTCCTGCATCTGCTCCATGCGACCCGAAGCGAGCACCGGCTCGAGCTTGTTGTCGCCCATGCGGATCACGGCATCCACCCCCGCAGCGTTGAGGTGGCGCGACGGGTCGAGGACGTCGCCACGGGCCTTGGGATTCCGGTCCAGGTTGGCCGGCTGTTACTGGGTCCGGGCACCGGCGAGACCGCCGCACGCGCGGCGCGCCACGGGTGGCTCGAGAAGATCCGGCTGAGCACGTCTGCCGACGGCATCGCGCTGGCCCACCATATGGACGATCAGGCCGAAACCGTGCTGCTCCGCATCCTCGCAGGCACTGGGCCGGCCGGGCTCGCCGCGATGGCACGGCGCCGTGGCGTGCTCTTCCGGCCGCTTCTCGGAATCCGCCGGTCGGAGCTGGAGGCGTGGGTACGGCAGCGGGGAATCCAACCTTGGGACGACCCGGCCAACCGGGACCCGGCGCACCGACGCTCGTGGATCAGGGTGGAGATCCTCCCCCGCATCACAGAGAGGGTGCCGGATGTCGTTTCACAGTTGGCCCGCGTTGCCCGCCACACGGCCTCCGAACGAGCCGCCTGGGACCAGGTCGTGGACGTCCTGCCAGCCCTCGACGTCCGGCTCGAAGCCGACGGCGCATCCGTTGCCGCCCGCCCGGTGGTCGAATATCATTCGCCGCTTGCGCGCGCGGTGCTGCGGGGAGTCGCCCGTCGCGCCGGACTGGCGCTTGGTCCGACACGCGTCCGACGGGTGTTGGAGTTGGCCCGCAAGGGCGCAAGCGGGCGCTTCGTGGAGCTAGGGGCCGGCTGGTGCGCGGAACTCGCGTTCGGCCGGCTGCGTTTCTTTCGCACCCTCGATGTCCCCCGCCCGGTGGC
>DASTCF010000009.1:0-4064 GCA_035711365.1 Gemmatimonadales bacterium | reverse complement strand
GCGAGGTGGGTCCGGAGCTCGTTGACCTGCCATTCGGCCACCTCGGGATCCACCTGGCGGTAATGCCAGGCGAACCCTGCGCTCTTCGGCTCCAGGATCGCGCCAGGCGTGCGCGCGACGAATCGGGCGAGCAATCGCTCGACCGGAGCCCGCCACGGTTCGGCGCTCGCCCCCTGCCATCGCCAATCGCCCGCCGGGCAGCGGCGGGACCAGAGCCCATGCTCGGCATGCAGCCCGACAGGCAGGCCGCCGAACCAGCCGTCGAGGCTCTCCTTGGTCCGTCCGCTGACCAGGTGCACCTCCGTCTCACGGCGGCCCGCCAGCTGCTTCAACAACAGAAGGAGTTCCCGATCCGGCACCGCCTCCTCCGGCCGGCCCGCGAATGGCACCAGTGTGCCGTCGTAGTCCAGCAGCAGGCGCAGGTGCGCCGCGGCGGCGATGCGGGCCAGGCACTCCTCCACCGAGACTGCGGGCCAGTTCTCGGCCGCCACGTCGGGCTTCGAGTCCAGTGCATTGAGGAATTCTTCGGCCCAGCGGTCCAGGTCGTAGCCGATCACCCGGTCACGCAGCCGGCGCATCCGCTCCCGGCGCTCCGATGCCGGCATGGTCAGCGCCCGAAAGTACGTCTCCGCGCTGGCGTCGATGTCGTATGGATTCACCCGAAGGGCGCCGACCAGCTCATCGGCGGCGCCGGTGAATTCGCTCAGCACCAGGACGCCGTCCTCGTCCCGCCGGCTGGCGGCGAATTCCTTCGCCACCAGGTTCATGCCGTCGCGGAGTGGTGTCACCAGCATCACGTGCGCCGACTGGTAGAGGGCCAGCAGCTCCTCAGTCGTAATGGCGCGATACATATAGTGCACCGGAGTCCAGGTGGGCGTGCCGAACCGTCCATTGATGCGCCCCACCAGTTCGTCCACCTGCTTGCGAAAGCGGGCGTACGCCTGCACACCGGTCCGGGACGGCACACTCACCTGAACCAGCCGCACCGATCCGGCGAGTTCGGGATGTCGTTCGAGCATGGTTTCGAAGGCGAGCAGGCGGCGCGGAATTCCCTTGGTGTAGTCGAGCCGGTCCACTCCAAGCATCATCGATGCGCCATCGGTGCGGCCAAACTCGAACGATGCCCGGGCCACGTCCTCCGTGCCCGCGCGTTCGGCCAGCTCCGCGGCCGCGATGCCCATCGGGAACACGTCGAATCGGACGTCCCTTCCCTCGAATCGGACGCGATCAAGCGACGGCCAGCGGTGGCGGAATCGTCGGAGGCATGCGCGCAGGTTGCGCAGGTACCCGTGCGCGTGGACACCGACCAGGTCGGCGCCGAGCAGGCCATCCAGCAGCTCATTGCGCCGCGGCAGGATGCCGAAGAGGTCGGCCGGTGGAATGGGAATGTGCAGGAAGAACCCGATCCGGGCCTCGGGACGGAGCCGCCGCAGGAGGGCCGGCACCCGCATCAACTGATAATCGTGAATCCAGACAAGATCGCCCGGCCGCCAGTGCGCCGCGGCCACCTCCGCGAAACGCGCGTTGACCGCCTCGTACGCCTCCCAGTCCTCGAGATCAACCGGGATCTGATCGGTCAGAAAATGAAAGAGCGGCCAGAGGACGCCGTTCGACACTCCCCCGTAGAACGAGCGCTCCTCCTGCTGGGAGAGGTGGACGGCGAAGAGCCCGTGCTGTGCGAGCCGCGCATCCGCGTCCGCGAGGTCGGGCCCGAGATCCTCCTGTGTGATGCCCGACCATCCGACCCAGAGCCCGCCGCGGGCGACGTGAAGTCCCCTGAGCCCCACGGCGACCCCTCCGGCGCTCGCCCGCTCGATCAGGCCTTCCGGCGTGCGGGCCAGCGTGACCGGGAGTCGTGTCGTGACGGTCAGGAGGCGCAGAATCAGCTCCAGGCGAGGAGGTGTCCCCGCTCCGCTTCGAGGAGGCTGCCGATGGTCGTTGCCGCCTGGATCAGCCCGACGTGGGTGTACGCCTGAGGGAAATTGCCGAGCAGGTCACCGTTCTTCGGGTCGATGTCCTCTGAGAAGAGCCCGACCGGATTCGCATAGCCCGCGATCCGCTCGAAGACCGTGATGGCCTCCTCCAGCCGCCCGGCCTGGGCCAGAGCCGTGGCCCACCAGAAGGTGCAGATGCTGAAGGCGCTGGTGGGCGTGCCGAAGTCATCATCGTTCCGGTAACGCAACATCAGGCCATCCAGTACGAGACGTTCGGCGTAGGTGTCGAGCGTCGCGAGGAACCTCGGATCCTTGGCATCGAGCAACCCGAGCGTCGGCAGGAGCAGATTCGACGCATCCGGAAACTTCCCGTCCAACGCCTGCGTGAAGCAGCGGTGCTCGGCGCTGTATCCCCGTCGGAGGATCTCCGCCTGCTCCGCCGCGGCCTGGGATTCCCACATCGCGGCCAGATCGGTATGGCCGGTCTTCCGCGCGATGCGCGCCCCGCGCGACATGGCCACCCAGCACATCGCGCGCGAAAACGTGTAATGCCGGAGCATCGAGCGAAACTCCCAGATTCCCATGTCCGGCTCGGGCGCCCGCGCGATGGCCTTTTCGACCAGTCGCCGGATCAGCGGGAAGTACCCGCTCGAGTCCTCGTGCGCGAGCCGGGGATCGTTCAGCAGCGCATCGAGGCAGAGGATCATCTCCCCCATCAGGTCGTTCTGCTGCTGGATGTAGGCCGCGTTGCCGATTCGGACGTGGCCGTTTCCACGGAAACCCGCGAGATGCTCCAGGAACAACTCCGGCAGCTCCCGCTCGCCGTCAATCCCGTATACCGGCTGCAGCGGTCCGGCGAGCGCCACGTCACGGAGGAAGCGCAGGAAGCGCTCCCCTTCGTGCAGGTGCCCAAGGTACCGCAGGCTCTCGACGACGAACGCGGCATCGCGCAGCCAGCAGTAGCGATAGTCCCAGGTGCGCGGCGTGCCCATCGCCTCGGGTACGCTCGTGGTCGCGGCAGCGATGACGGCGCCGGTATCCTCGGATGCGTGCAACTTGAGGCAGAGCGCGGAGCGGATGACCTGCTCGGAGGCGAAGGGCGGGAGCGCGCAATTCTTGACCCACGCGCGCCAGGCGGCCACGGTGAGTTCCAGGTCGTGCTGCACCCGGGCCATGGACGGAGGATCGTCCCGAGTTCCCTGGCGGAGCATCATGAAGTACGGCTGGTCCAGCACGAAGGCCTGGCCGGTCAGGATGTGCGGCGCCGGAATGTTCGTCACGAGCTCGAGTCCCGGGAAGCCGCCGACTTCCACTCCCCGGCTGTTCTCCCGGAGCTCAGGCGCCCGCCGGGCGTAGTCCGGCCGGGGATCGAACACCACCCGGAGCATTGGACGGCCCGCAAGCGGCCGCACCAGGCGGACGATGGCCAGCGGACACCGCATCGTGAGCCCGTCGGGGACCCGGGGGGCGAAGTCGACGACTTCCCAGGCCCCGCCCGCCGCCTCGAAATGCGTGCGGACGACGTTGGTGTTGGGGACGTAGCGCATGTTGCCGCGCACCTCACCCTCAGCCGGGAGGATCGCCCAGGATCCGCCCCGCTCGACATCCAGCAACCGCGCGAACACCGACGGGGAGTCGAAGCGCGGCAGGCAGAGCCAGTCGATGGAGGAGTCCGGCGCCACCAGCGCCAGGACCCGCCCATTGCCGATCGCGGCGTGGTCGAGCTTCATGAGTTCAAGGTAGCCACGTCCTCGAGCCGAAGCGGCAGCTGTCGGAGCCGCTGCCCGGTCAGCGCGAAGAGCGCATTCGCCACGGCCGGTGCGATCGGCGGCGTGCCCGGCTCGCCGGCGCCACCCGACTTCTCGGTGCTCGGCACGATGTGCACGTCGATCGCGGGCGCCTGCTTGAGCCGCAACACCTCGTAGTCGTGGAAGTTCGACTGTTGCACGCGCCCGTCCTTCAAGTCGATCGAGCCGTGCAACGCCGCGCTCAAGCCGTACACGATGCCGGACTCCATCTGCGCGATTACACCGGCCGGGTTCGCGACGATGCCACAGTCGACCGCGCACGTGACGCGATGTACCCGGATCTCGCCGGACTCGACCGAGACTTCCGCGACCTGCGCGACCC
>DASTCF010000008.1:0-19026 GCA_035711365.1 Gemmatimonadales bacterium | reverse complement strand
GCCGTTCTGGACCCACCGGATCTTCGAGGGGCCGACCGGCTGCCTCGGAAAGCTGCACGCCCACCTGACCGTCCTCGCACCCGGGGCGGGATACGAGCCGCATCGGGACGCGTACGACGTGGCAATCGTGACCCTGTCCGGAACTGTGGAGACGCTCGGACAGTCCGTCGGCCCCCAGAGCGTGATCTATTACGGCGCGGGTGAGCTGCACGGGATGCGGAACCCCGGCCAGGAGCCAGCGCGCTACCTGGTCTTCGAGTTCCACGCCCCGGGCGTGGATGCCCTGAAGCCGCCGCCGCCATTCTACCGCGCGTGGGCGTCGGCGCTGGTGCGGCGCGGCAAGAACCTGGCGCGGCCCGCGTGGCACCTCGTCAAGCCATATCTGCCGAAGCGGGGCTAGGCCTCACGGGCCGTTCCCCATGATCTCTGCGCCCGAAGCCCTGGCGCGCCTGCGCGAGGGGAATCGCCGGTTCGTGGCGAACCAGGCCACGGCGACAGCGCTGTCGAGTCACGCGCGACGTTCCGCGCTGGTCGCGGGCCAGGAGCCGTTCGCCATCGTACTCGGATGCTCGGATTCCCGCGTCCCCGCCGAGCTGGTCTTCGATCAGGGATTCGGCGACCTGTTCGTCATTCGGGTCGCCGGCAATGTCGTCGCGCCATCGCAGGTCGGCAGCGTCGAGTTCGCGGCGGCGCTCTACAGCACCCGGCTGGTGGTCGTCATGGGCCATTCCCAGTGCGGTGCCGTCATCGCCACGATGGAGGAGCTGCTCGGGCGAGCGCCGAATCGTTCCCGGAACCTTCGGTCCATCGTGGACCGGGTACGCCCGTCGGTCGAGGCGGTGCTTCAGGGCCGGAGAGAAGCGGATCCGGCCGCCCTGATCCGCGACGCCGTCCGGGCCAATGTGCGTGCGTCGGTAGATCACCTGCGCCACGGCTCCGAACTGCTGGAGCAGCTCATACGTGACGAGGGCCTCGTGATCGTCGGGGCGGAATACTCGCTGGAGACCGGCGTCGTGGAGTTCTTCGAGTGATGTCCGCCACCGTGGGCCAGGGTGCGCGGATGGTTCACCTGCCAATTGCGCTGCAACGGTCCTGGTAAGCACCCAGGTGGTCCAGATCGATACGGTGAGCTGTATCGCACCGTTACGACCGGTCGACCAACCCATTCCTGCAGAATTCGCCGTCCAACCACCTAAGGCAATGCGCAGCAAGTCGTTGCGACGACAGCAAAACGGGCGTCGGATCCGGTCCGTGGATTGCCTGATCGAGAGGCACCACCGCCAGCGAAGTGAGATTCGCAGCTTGGCGGATCGCACTCACAGACGGAGGAAGGCACCATGCGGACCAGACAGCGCATCTCCCTGTCCACCCTTGCACTCGCCCTGTTGACGGCGGCATGCGGCGGCGACAGCAACAACTCGCTCGGCCCACAGTTCGAGCCTGAGGTTGTGAACACGCCCAACGTCGCCTTCAGCCTTCAGGCAACGGGACTCCAGGACGTCAGCGACGCCGTGGCCTACACCTGGAGCGCGTCCTCCGGGAGCGTGGTGATCCACCCGGCCACATCCACGACTTCCGGAACCATCACCCTCAACATCAAGGACGCCGTCGGGACGGTCATCTACAACGGGACGGTTCCCGCGAGCGGGGACATTACCCCCCCGACCGGTGAGCCGGGTGACTGGAACATTCGCGTGACCCTCGTGAATTACACGGGGACCGTCAACTTCGCGATCCAAATGCAATAGCGGCACCGCGTCGGCCGGGTTACCACCTCGGTAGCCCGGTCGACCTCGGTGAGCTCCTACCTGCTGGAACCCGCCCCGGCAACACGGACGGCGAGCCTGCTCAAGGTCCACAGTTCGGAATGCAGACACCTCCGCTGCGCCTTCCGGTACGTCCTGGAGAGGCCCTGCGCCCGGAAGGTGTCGTCCGTACTTCGCGCAGTCGTGCGCATCGGGCCGATCCAGGCACAGCCCAACCGTGACAGCCAATCGCCGCGCCAAGAGAGCTTCGGGGAGCCGGACAGAACCCCGCCGATGGCGTGCTTGATCGGGGTTGTGCCTCGGCGCCGCGCGCGGCAAGTTAGGCGGGGTCGTCGTGGTCGCACCCTACCGATTCATTGCCGTCCGGAGGATCAGGGAAGGCACTCATGCGTCTGCTATGCGCCCTGGTCGTGCTGTGCTTTGCCGCGGATTCGGCCCCGGCGCAGGAGCGCCTCAGCGGCGATTGGCAGGGGTACTGGACGCGGGCAGGCGACACCATGCCCGTGACCATGAGCGTCCAGCACGACTCGAACACCGGTCGATACTCCGCGACCTTCGCTGCAGATCGCCTGCGTGTGAGCGGCATCCCGTTCAACGAGGTGCGTCTCGAAGGTTGCTGCGAGGTGGGGCTGCTGCTCAGGGGTGACCGCACAACCATCGTGTTCACCGGGCGGCTGCACGGCGATTCCCTGTCCGGCGCCCTGACCGACAGCGACGGCGACGGCCAGTTTGCGTTCGCACGAGTCCCCGCGACGCCTCCGCTGTTTGAAGAGCGCGACATCACCTTCTCCAGCGGCGCGGTGACACTGGCAGGATCCCTGCTCCTGCCGCTCACGGGAGATTCCCTCGCCGCCGTGGCCTTCCTGCACGGGTCTGGTGCCGAAGGCCGCTGGGCATCGCGCTTCCTCGCCAGCAAACTGGCCAGCCGGGGCATTGCCGCTCTGATCTTCGACAAGCGCGGAGTGGGCGGTTCGACCGGCGACTGGCGCCACGCGACACCGGAAGACCTGGCCGCTGACGGCGCGGCGGCGGTTGCCCGCCTGCGCCTGGAACCCCGGATCGACCCTCGACGCATCGGCCTCCACGGGCACAGTCAGGGCGGCACGCTCGCGCCTCTCGTCGTCGCCCGCGCCACCGGGGTCGCGTTCGTCGTTGGCTCGGCGGCCTCGGGCCTGCCGACCGACTCCACGGAGCTCTTCAGCATCCTCAACTCCGTGTATCCCGCGGCCGCTTTCGCCGCGGATTCCGCAGACGCCAAGGCGTACGCGAGTGCGGTGATCGCCGTCGCGTATCACGGACAGCCACGCGCGCGCATGGACTCCCTCGCCAGCGCCCTCCGGGATCGCCCGTGGTTCTTCGCCCCTCCGCCGGCCGGGGATGCCTACTGGTTCTTCTCGCCGGTCTTCGCGAAATATCACGCGCTGGAGTGGTGGGCCCGGGTCCGGGTTCCCGTCCTTCTCATTTATGGTGCGGAGGACCAGCGGGTGCCGGCGGCAGAAAGCGCGGCACGCATCGCCGCCGCGTTGCGCGACGCGGGGAACGCGGACGTCACCGTCCGGATCCTGCCCGGGGCGGACCACACATTCCGCCTCCCGCCGGGCCCGGGCGGATGGCCGCGCACGGCTCCGGACTACCTGCCCATCCTGCTCGACTGGCTGAAAGGACGCTGACGCGATGTTCGTCGGCCTCGACGGCACTCGGTGCCTACGCGGTCTTCGCCCTGATGATCTGGTGGCTGCAGGATCGGAGGGAAGCGTGATCCCCCCACTGCCGGACCTCTCCCCCTGCCGCGTGTCACCCCTTCGATCTAGCTCGCTTCTCGTCCCCTCGGGCGATTCCCACCGCATTTCTATCGGGAGATCTTTCCCGTCAGGCACCATGCGGTGCCCCGGACCGCCCTCGCCGCGACCACGCTGGTTGTCTGCGCACGAGATGGACCAACCGACTCGTGAGCCTTGGCTTGTGCACCCCGGCCCCAGAATGGAGTGATCGCATGGGCTTCTTCAAGCGGCTGATAGACTTCTTCACGCTGGGCTCTGATCGGCCGGGGCGGCGGCTGCTCGCCTACTATATCGTGCTGGGTCTGGTGACGGCCCTCATCCTCTATGTCTTCCCTCCGGCCAATCGGCTGTTTTCGGGCGAGTTGCCGGACGCGGTCACCGCGGCCCCGCAACTGCTGCAGGATGGCCTTTCCGAGGACCAGTTCCAGGCCCCCGCCGTCGAGCTGCCACCTCGCCTCGAGGTCGCGCTCACCACCGTGCTCATCATGGCCGGCACCCTGGCGCTGATGCTGCCGGTTTCATGGGTCTATATGTCGGCCCGCAAGACCCGGGGCTATAACCAGTCGATCGTGCAGACCCTCATCATCCTGCCGATCGTCGTCGCCGGCATCGTCCTGATCGTCCGCAACAGCCTCGCGCTCGCATTCAGCCTCGCGGGCGTGGTCGCGGCCGTGCGCTTCCGCACCACGCTGCGGGACGCGCGGGATGTCGTGTTCGTCTTTCTCGCGATCGCGGTCGGATTCGCAGCCGGTGTGCAGTCGCTCACCGTCGCGATTGTGGTCTCCGTCATCTTCAACTTCGTCGTGCTGCTCGCATGGCGCTATGACTTCGGCCGCAACGTGCTCGAGCCGACCGCGTCAGCGCTGTGGGCCGAGCCGCTGAACGCGATGGCGCAGAAGCGGGGCGACGGGTCGGTGCCGGATCGTGACCTGGTGCTCGCGCTCACCCAGAAGAAGGCCGGTACCCTGACGAAGCGGCTCAACCGCATCCGCAAACTCCTCGGGCCCAAAGGGAAGAAGCCGCGGTTCAATGCGATCCTGACGATCACCACCGATACGATCAGCGAGGCCCAGCAACGGGTGGAGGAGGCGCTCGACCAGATCGCCCGGCGCTGGAAACTGGACGAGGTCGTGACCAATGAGGGCAAACCGTCCGAATTGTACTATCTGGTGCGGGTCCGAAAATCCACCACCCGGGACGACCTGCTGACCGCGATCCGCACTCGCACCGGAGACAAAATCGTGGCGGCCGATCTGGAGATCGGCGGCGCGGTGGAAAAGGAAGCGGTCGAGAAGAAGGAAGAGGCGAAAGAGGTCGCGAAGGAAACGGCAGAGACGGGATGATGGGAGCCCGGCTCGTCGCGGTATTCGTTGTGGCCCTTTCGGCCGGGGCCGCCTGCCGCCCGGCGCCGCGCCACCAGCCCGGCCGGCTGGATAGCAGCGAATTGGCGAAGCGGGACACCCGCCTCGCGGTGGCCCTCGCCTCCGCCGATTCCGGCACGCCGAGGGAAGCGGCAATCGCCCGGTGGGTGCTTCCCCAGGACCTGGCGGAGATTTCAGGCCTCGCCCTGACGGCCGACGCGCGGCTCTTCGCCCATAACGACGAACAGGGCCGGATCTCCGAGATCGATTATCGCCGCGGCGTGGTGGTCAAGCGGTTCATGATCGGGAAGCAAGCGGTGCGGGCCGATTTCGAAGCCATCACGGTCGTCAACGACGCGGTGTTCCTGCTCGCCAGCAACGGCAAGCTCTTCGAGTTTCGGGAAGGCGCGAACGGCGAGCGCGTCCCGTACACCCTCCACGACACCCGGCTTGGCCGCGAGTGCGAGTTCGAGGGAGTGGCGTTCGATCCGGCCATCAACTCACTGCTGCTCGCCTGCAAGCATGTCGGGAGGAAGAGCCTTCGGGGGTTTCTGGTCATCTATCGCTGGAAGCTCCGCGGTGGGGACGGCCCGCGGCTGTCACGGCTCACGGTGCCGCTCGCCCGGGTGATCGGCTCCAACGAATGGAAAGGCTTCCATCCCTCCGATATCACGGTAGATCCCTCGAGCGGGAATTACGTGCTGATCGCTTCCCAGGAGCGGGCGCTGGTCGAGATTACTCCTGCGGGCGCCCTGATGTTCTCCCAACCGCTTCCCAGGGATCTCCAGCAGCCCGAAGGCGTTGCAATCACGCCGGACAGCATCCTGATCGTCGCGGACGAGGCGGCACGCCGGCCGGCCGTCATCACCCTCTATCGCTGGCCCTGAGGCGGCGTGAGATGTGGTTCGCATCCCGCTTGTCCCGCCTCAAGCACGGCTCTCCCATCATGCTGCTGGCGCTGTCGCCGGCCCTTGCCGCCTCCCAGGGCGCACCATCCGGTGCCCCGGGCGCCGACAGCGTCGAAATCGCGGCAGGCGCCCACTACGAGGCCGGCGGGCTTCACCGGTTCTTTCTGGGAGACGGCCATCGCGATCTCTGGGCAACTCCCATCCGGGTCGAGGTGCTGGACCTCCGTGCCTTCGCGGGTGGCCTGCGCCCGCTCAAACTTGGTGGAGGTCTCCAGACGAAGACGTTACGTCTCGTCAACCCGCGGGGAGTCCAATACGTCTTCCGGTCCGTGGACAAGGAGCACGAATGGAGCCCGCCACCCAGGTTCAAGGGAACCGTGGTGGAAGACATTTCCCGCGATCAGGTCAGCTCCTCCTTTCCGGCGGGTGCCCTGGTCGCCGCGCCGATCCTCGAGGCCGCGGGCGTCCTCCATGTGACACCCACCCTCGTCGTCATGCCTGACGACGCACTGCTCGGCGAGTTCCGGGAGGACTTCGCCGGCCGGCTCGGCATGATCGAGGAGTTCCCCAGCACGCCGAAGCACGGTGCCGGGTTTGCTGGAGCGGTCGAGATCATCGATAGCGACGAGCTGCTCGTGCTGATTGACCGCGACCCGAGCCAGCGGGTCGACGCACGCGCCCTGCTGGCCGCGCGATTGATGGACATGCTGTTCGGTGACTGGGACCGCCACCCGAGCCAATGGAAATGGGCCCGGATGCGATCGAGACCCACCACGACGTGGCTGCCCATCCCGCGCGACAGGGACAAAGCCTTCATCTCGAATGGCGGATTCCTTGCCGGGCTGGCGCGCCCGGCATTTCCCAACTTGGCGGTCTTCGGGAGCTCGTACCCCAGCGTCCGGGCACTGACCTGGAACAGCCTCGAGTTCGACCGCCGGCTGCTCGGAGGCCTGGAGAAGCCGGCGTGGGACTCCGTGGCTAGTGCGCTGGTGGGCCGGGTCACCGATGCGGTGATCGATGACGCCGTGCGAGCCTTGCCCCCGGAATACCGGCAGTCCGCGCCGTCGCTCGCCCACACCCTCAAGCTGCGCCGGGACGGGCTGCCGGGCGCCGCAGACCGATTCTATCGCTTCCTCGCCGCGGTCGCAGACATCCACGCGACGGATGCGGCCGACCGGGCCATCGTCACCCGGGTCGATGACCGGTATGTCGAGGTACGGCTGGAATCGGGAGCGGGCACGCCATTCTTCCTCCGGCGGTTCGACCTGCAGGAGACGGCCGAGATCCGGCTATACCTGCACGGCGGCAATGACACCGTCCTTGTCACCGGCAACGTCCAGCATAGCATCCCCGTCCGCATCATCGGCGGCAACGGCGCCAACCGGCTGGTGGATTCGTCGCTGGTACGCGGCTCCCACGATCGTACCCGTCTCTACGACGTCGGAAGCATGAACGGCGTCGAATATGGGCCGGATACGCTCTTCAACCGGCGGCCCTGGGTCGAGGAGAAGGGTGAGCTCGTGGCGCCGGGCCCCGATCGCGGAGGACGGCTGGGCCCCACCATGAGCCTCACCGTCGAGAACGACCTGGGCGTCAGCCTTCGCCTCGGGATGAACAAGGACACCTACGGCTTCCGGCGCCGACCGTATGCCAGCCGGGTGGGATTCGAGGCCGAGTACGCAATCGGTTTCGACGGATTCAGAATCGGGCTGGTTGCAGACCACCGACGGGAGAGCTCGCCGCTCCATTTCATGGCGAAGGCCAGCATGTCCCAGCTCGAGGTCATCAATTACCACGGGCTCGGTAACGCGACTCCGGACTCATTCTTGGACTTCTTCGAGGTCCGGCAGCAGCAGTGGCTGCTGGACGTCGCGGTGGCACTCGCCCTGGGTCCGCGAAGCGACCTGTCCCTCGGGCCGGTGGTCCAGTTCTCGACCACCGACAGCACCCCGGACCGTTACATCTCGGCCACCCAGCCCTACGGATCTGGGGATTTCGGGCAGGCGGGCCTCCGGCTCGTCTTGCATCACGACGTTCGCGACGAGCCGGGGAATCCGCGGCGCGGGTTCGTCGTCGACTTCACCGGCAGCGTCTTCCCCGCGGCTTGGGACGCGACGAGCGCGTTCGGGGGCATCGCCGCCGGTGCCGCGGCGTATCTCACCCTTCCCATCCCGGTGCGTCCGATCCTGGCCCTGCGCGGCGGCGCCGAGCAGGTGTTCGGCGAGTTTCCATTCCATGAGGCGGCCTTCATCGGCGGGAACAGTTCGGTCCGAACGTTGGACCCGCAGCGTTACGCCGGCGACGCGTCCCTCGCCGGGACGGCCGAGCTCCGGATTCCGCTGGCGAATTTTCCGTTCGTCCTTCCGCTTGATGTGGGCGTCTTCGGATTCGTGGACGCCGGGAGGGTCTACGTCGACGGAGACTCACCCGATGGGTGGCACACCGACGCAGGCGGGGGATTCTGGCTCGGCATCCTGGACCCGTCAACAGCGATCAGCGTCACGCTGACGACCCGAGCCGGGGAGACTGTCGCGCTGATCAGGACAGGAATGACTTTCTAGAAATGGGCCGCCGTGAAGCGGCAGCGCTCCACTCCAAACCACGAGTCACCAGCATGCGTGCCTTTTCATATGCGTTCCAGATCATCCTGCCGCTGGTGGCCCTGGCGTGCAAGCCTCCCGTCCGGATGACTCCGCCACCCGCGGATGCTCCCGCCGCGCAGGTCGCCCTGAGCGGTGCCTCCGTCCTGATCGGGGCGGGCGACATTGCGATGTGCGACGCGTCCGGAGACGAGGCGACCGCCGCGCTGGTGGACAGTGTGCTGCGCGCCGACAGCGCGGCCAAGGTCCACGACGAGGTCTTCACGCTGGGCGACAATGCCTACCCCGGCGGCTCCACCAGCGATTTTGCCCTGTGCTTCGCGCCATCGTGGGGCGACTCCGCCAGGCTCATCATGAAGAACATCCGTCCCGCGCCGGGCAACCACGAACATCTCTCCGGCATGGCGGCCCCGTACTACAAGTACTTCGGGAACCGCGCCGGTTCATCGAGCAAGGGGTACTACAGTTACGACGTGGGGGAATGGCACGCCATCGTGCTCAACAGCGAGCTCGTGGTGAACCCCGGATTCACCGACGCGGAACGGAAGGCCCAGGTGGACTGGCTTGCGCAGGACTTGAAGAGCAACCAGAAGCCCTGCACGCTGGCGTATTGGCACCACCCCCGGTTCAGTTCGGGCTGGCATGGTAGCGATCCCCGGATCGGCGCCTTCTGGCGGGTCCTGTACGACGGCGGCGCCGATCTGATCATGAACGGCCACGACCACGACTACGAGCGCTTCCTGCCCCAGACGCCGGAGGGGATCGCGGATTCCGTGAAGGGCGTGACCGAGATCATTGTGGGGACGGGCGGTGGCGAATTGCGCGGCTTCCGCAGCACGTTCGCCCCCAACAGCGCCACCCGGATCCAGGGCCACTTCGGCGTGCTGAAGCTCACGCTCGGCGCCGCGGAATGGAGATCCGCCTTCCTGGACGTGACCGGCAGAACCTGGGACGAGACCGGCGGGAAATGCCACTAGAGCGGAACGAACCGTGCACCTCCTGATTGTTCGACATGCCATCGCCGAGGACCGCGAAGCGTTCGCGGCCAGGGGGCACCTCGACTCCGAGCGTCCGATCACCGCCGCCGGAAGGAAGAAGATGATCAAGGCCGCGGCCGGGCTGCGCGAGGTGGCGCCCCAACTCGATCATCTCGTCACGAGCCCCTTCACGCGCGCGGCCCAGACGGCGGATATCGTCGCGGAGGCGCTCGGCCTTCCACAGCCGGAGACGATCGACCTTCTGACTCCTGAGCGCCACCCGCGCGAGTTCCTCGACTGGCTCAAGACGCAGGCGCCGGCGAACGGGGTTGGTGTGGTCGGTCACGAGCCGCACCTCGGGCAGCTCATCTCGTGGTGCCTGACTGGAAGCATCAACGCACACTTCGATCTGAAGAAGGGAGGCGTGGCGCTCGTGGAGTTCCCGGACAAGCCGGAGGAGGGGACGGGTGTCCTGTGCTGGCTGCTCACCCCCGGCCAGCTGCGCAAGGTGGTTGCCTAGCCGGAGTGAGAAAAAGGCGGCCTCACGGCCGCCTTCTTCTGATCTGCTCGCCGGAAAAATCAAGGCGAGAGTCGAGCCACCTACCTCATCGCCAGCGGCATATCACCACCCACGACCGTAAACTCCGCGCGGCGGTTCTGGGCCCAGGCCGCCTCATCGCTGGCGGGATTGACTGGCGATTGCTCCCCGGAGGACACCACGTCCAGGCGTGCGACGTCGATCCCCTGCTCGATGAGATACCGCTTGACCGCGGCCGCCCGGCGGTCTCCGAGGGCCAGGTTGTACTCATCCGACCCACGCTCGTCACAGGCACCGGTGATCCGCAGGCGCACCGTGGGGTTGGCATTGAGAATCGTCACCTTCCGGTCAAGGGCAGCATGATCGTCCGGCAGGATCCGAGCCTGGGCGACATCGAAGTGGACCATCACCCCCAGCTCCTTCTGGAGCTCGGCGCTCTTCTCGGCGGCTTCGCGGGCCGCGGTCTCGGCTGCCAGGCGTACACGCTCGACCGAGTCGGCACGGGCGCGCTCGGCGACACGGGCCCGCTCGACCGAGTCGGCGGTGGCGCGGCTCACGGCATCGAGCGAATCCTGTACATGGCGCTGAAGTGCGATCTCGGCTTCAGTCGGTTGTGGGGCCGGCGGCTCGGGCGGCGGCGAGCTGTTGCATGCCGCCAGGGCGAGACCGGCGATCGTGATCAGAAGTGTCGTCTTGCGCATGATGAGTCCAATGCCTCGTTGGGGCCAGATGCCCAGCCCCTCTCCCCGCGTGGTCCCGTAGACGCGGGAGGAGGCCCGGAGCGAGTGCTTCGTCCGGCGTTCAGCCGCAGCTCAAACTGTGGGGCGACGCCCGGTAATGACGCGCCACAAGATCACAATGACCGCGAGCACCAGCAGGAGGTGAATCAGCCCTCCAGCCACATGGAAAACTCCGAACCCGAGTAGCCAGGCCACGATCAGAATGACAGCCAGGGTGTAGAACATGATGTGATCCTCCAAGGTGGCGAGCCGGGGCGGATGCATTCCGCCCCGTCCCGCATCTATGTACCACACCGGCTGCGAGCGGCCGCAGCGACTCCGGTGCGACCCTCAACTCTACCGGCAACGCCAGCCCGGCTGAATCCATCGTTCGACTGGATTATGGGCTAGCTCGGAAGGCCTACGGTGTCGGTGAATGGCCGACGCACCGCGCGAGAAAGCGATCAAGGCCTGCAGAGGTAGAGCCCGTAGACGCCCATCCCCGCGCCCACGATCGTGGCGAGGTCTCCGCCGACCACGAGCAGGCCCGTGCTCACACCTGCGCCACCCACGAGCATCAGGGCAACACCATGGACACGGTGACGGAGCCTCGTGTCACGGAAGGCGGCCAGTGGGTGGCGCGCCGGCACGGCATCATCAGCCCCTGGTCCCGGGGAGCTGCCGAGGTGCACTGGGCGGGAAGCCATCAGGAACTCCACGGTTGAGGTACGCGGCCAGCGGCGAAGATCAATTCGACGGCGAGCCCGCCACGACCCGCTTCACTGCTTGACCGGAGCTTAGCTGATCGGTCTTGGCCATTCCGTTGATGAGTGCCACCTCATCAAGCGAAACGCTCGAGGGGTATTGGGTGTTGAACTGCTCCAGCGTCATGGCGCGGGGGGCCCTTGTGAGTCTCAGCCGCATCGGCTGCGCGGCGAGGGCATCGGGATCGGTCAGGCGGTCGAAGCTCGAGAGGCTGCGGCGGAAGATCGCACCGTAGGTATTGAATTTGTCACCGGGGGTGTAGGCCATGATCTGATAGGTGGTCCCGCCATATTCGATGAAGGTCGCGATCCCCCGCACCACCCCCTGATCAGTCTGGGCGCTGAAATCACCGGTCCGCGCGGGAAACCCGTGGACTTTGCTCTGCGAGACACTGCCGGCCTCGAGCCCCTGCTGACTGAAGAACTTCTGCGACGCCTCGGCCGCCGTTCCCGGCACACCCTGAAGCACGATGATCGCGTCCTGCGCGGCGCTCGCGCCCACGACCGCATCGCTTCGGTTCTGAGTCTTCCAGCCGTCCGGAAACTGGAACTGGAATTTCAGGTCTGGATGCAGGAAGAGCGGTCCCCGGAAGAACCCCTGGCGCGGGTTCTCACCATATACCATCCCGTCGGTCGCGCTGAGGAACTCGTTCCGGCCGACCTTCTTGGCGTCGAGATTCTCATTCAACGCGGCCAGACGTTGCTCGGTGGCCTGGATCCGGTTTCCCGGGTTCGGGTGGGTCGCCTGCCACTCCGGCAACCGGCTGCCACCACTCATCGTTGTCTGTTGGTCGAGCATCTGGAAGACGCGCACCATCTGGCGGACGTCGTACCCATCCGCCAGGGCATAACGGAACCCCAGCTGATCGGCTTGCGATTCGTCATCGCGGCTGAACTTCAGGAACAGGAGGCCCAGCCCGGCGCCTGCCACCCCGCTGTACTGCCGGATTCCGGAGGACAGCATCGACCCGATGCCCAGCCCGAGCTGGGCCACCTCCGCGCGACTGATCTGCTGGACACTGTGCCGCGCGGCCACGTGACCGCTTTCGTGGCCCAGAACGGTCGCCAGTTCGGCCTCGTTCGTGATGTGCGTCAGGAGGCCGCGGGTAACGAAGATGAACCCGCCGGGAAGCGCGAAAGCGTTCACCGTCGGGTCATCCACCACCTGAAATGCCCAGGGCAGCCCGGGGCGTTCGGTTCTGGCCGCGAGGGTCAACCCCACGCGGCTCACGTAGGCCTGCACTGCGGCGTCCTGGTAGAGGCCGATGCTCTGCGCGACATCCGCCGCGCCCTGCTTTCCCATTTCGATTTCCTGGGATTCCGATACCAGGGCCAGTTCGCTGTTCCCGGTGACCGGATTCACCGCGCAGGTGGCCAGCAGCACCCCGGCAAGCGCCGAGCAGCCTCGAAGGGTTCGACGAGCTGTCAGTTTGATCATCGCGTTCCCATCCCCTCGGATTCCTGGACCCTCTCACTGCTTCTCCTGGCAATCTGGTGAAGCTCGAGCCTGTCGGCCCTGCCGCCATCACGCGCCTCGGCCGCGATCCGCTTCGCCGCGCTCCTGGCCTCATCGGCGAGGGCGTCGAACCTGTCGCGCGCGTCAATCATCTGGACCCCTCCGTGTTGAATCGCACCGTTGACGGGGCGTGGCGCCGTTCACTGCGACTTCAGGTATTCGACCAGATCCCGTTGCTGCTGCTCCGTCAGCTTGAGCTGGCGGACGCGGTCGTAGTGCCCCACCACGGCAGCAAGCGTCTTGGCGCTCCCATCGTGGAAATAGGGCGGGTGCTGCCACAGCGCGCGGAGCGGTGTCGTGCGATACGCCTTGGTGGCTGTGCGCGCGGCGTACTCCCCGTTCATACCGGTCTCGGCCGGCTGATGCAGCGTCCCGGCGTTGTTGTCCGTGCCGGTGGTGCCCACGTGGCAACTGGCACAGTCGCGATCGAAGATCGGGCGCCCACGCGCGGCAGCCGATGCGTCGAAGCTCCCCTCGGGCGGGGGCGGTTTCGGGAGGCTGTGCTGGTAGGCGCGCAGGGCGGGGAGCTTCGGTCCCACCATGTCGGGCGCCTGCCGGATGTCGATGCCGAGCCGGGGATCGGAGAAGTTGCCGTGGCCGTGCATCTGGGTGACGGCGACGTAGGCGTTCCAGTACGAGATCGGCCCCTCCGCCGTGTAGGTCTCGTTCTTGACTTCCGCGAGTCCGTAGGCAGGGGGAATCACCAGCGGGGTGCTCTTGCCATCAAGGTTGAAGCGCGGATCGTACATCCCCGCACCCCAGGAGTTGTAGATCGCCTTCTTGTCCGCCGGGAGTGCCGGCGAGAGGGCGATGATCGCGCCGACGTTGAGGTCGCGGTTCGGCCAGCCGTCTTTCCGGTGCCCGATGCCGGGCATGACGGAGTTATCGACAGTAGAGTGGCAGAGCGCGCAGGTGACGCCGAGCCGCGTGATGTGGTTATTCGAATCGACCTCCGCCTTCACTCCGACCACCGCGTTCAGCTTGAGGAGGGCAACCGTCGTGGCGGGGCTGGTGAGATCGACCTGCTGCAGTAACCCAGGCGGAAGCACGTCGGCATCCACCTTGAGGCCGACCTTGAGCGCGGTGGTCGGGTCCACCGCCTGTTCGACGACTTCGTTCAAATGGAGGGTGTCAGTCCAGAATTGCTCGTCCCCAAAAGTTTCGAAGCGGAATACCTGCTGTCCGTCCGCGATAGCCTGGGACGGAGCTTCCGCCGGGGGGGCGCTTTTCGCACACCCGGCCGCGACCGCCGCCCATGCGAGCATGAGTGGCCTGAGCGCGCGCGCATTCGACTTAGTCATTGGTCACCTCGACCATGGTGTTCGTGCCGGCAGTAAGTCGTACACTACCCTCGGGCTGGCTCAGTCAACCAGCTTCGCAGCCCGCGCCCGGGCGGCCTTGATATGTTCGAAGGCCTCTTTGGCCACTTTCCGGGTCTGCTCGGCCGCGGACTTCGCGGCATCGCGGATCTCATCGGTGACCTCCTCGGCCGTGTCCGCCGCGCTGAACGCCAGACGGTCGTTACTGTCGCTGTTATCGGTCATCTGATGCACTCCTGGCATTGTGCTGCCTCGGCTCACGCCCGCTTTCGCACGCTAGCCACGATCAGCACCGCTCCCGCCACCACGGCCGCTCCGCCGGCCCACGGCGGAATCGACTGCTTCTGGTCCGCGGTGATCTTGACCTCGCCCACCTCGAGCACGTCGCGCTTGGAGGTGAAACTCGCTCCACGAAGGAGCACGAAGAGGCCCAAACAGAGGAGCACGATGCCGGCGATGAGGAATGGACGCATAGACTCTCCCGTGGATTCGTGAAGGAGTGCCGACCAACCCCTGGTCTCACCCCGCAGATGCTCAACCGACCAACCCGGTACCCTGCCGTCGATGATTCGCCGGCCCAGGCCGGAGCACCTGGCCTCCGCTTCCTCCTCGGTCGGGTACCGTTCGTCCAGGCCGAACGGCTGCCTCCGGCCATTGCGCCGAATCTCGAAGTCCGCGGTCCAGCGCTTGGATTCGTGGAGCTGATAGGGTCGGGCCAGGATCTTGAAGCCCTTGTACTTGCTGGCAGTCACTCCCATAGGTCCCCCGTGCGATGTCGGGCGCCGTGAGAAATCGTCCGGCGGGGCCTCACCGCGCCACCGTCCGCAGACTTCCCATCCGGTCGAGCCGCCTCGTGGCCATTCCCAGGGCGCCGACGGCCTCTTCCACGACGCGGTGCGCCCGCCGTAGCATTTCGCCGGCGCGTCGAGCGTGCTCCTGTGCCTGCCGAAGCTGCCCCTGGCACTCTGTCACCGTCGCGCCTGCCCGCTCCTGCTCGGAGACCGGATGGCCGTTGGTCATACTGTCCTCCTGTGGACGTCCCGGTTCACCTCGAGGCCACCGAAAGCGGCCCCGTCAGGGTGATCACGACGGGAGCACCGGCGCTCACCACCACGTCCCGGCTCGCCGTTTCGACCGCGACCTTTTCGACTTCACCCACCATCACCCCACGATCCTCCAGGGTGTGGAGCGCCTCGGTGACCTCGCCGGCGAGGGGGTATCCCCGCCCGCGAATCGTTACGCCGGTCACCTGGAGAGTCAGCGAACCGTCGGCCTGACTCTTGTTCCCGGCCGGGGTGATTTCGATGATGGTCAGCTCCACGGTGGACCCGGCAGGAATCACCACCCGGCCGCCCGCGTCCTTTACATCGGCGTCAACCGTTGTCGTCACCGTTTCCCCGGCGACACTGCTGCGCGACGTGATGGTCTCGCCCATCGTCACATCGATCGTGGTGCCGCGCTTGAGCGCGAGCTCCAAATTGCGTCCGCCCGTTTCGCCCCCAGCTGCATCCTGCTTGGCTGGGCCACAGGCAACGAGTCCCATCACCGCGAGCACTGCGAGCATTCCTCGGGTCATCCTGTTCTCCACTCCTTCAGCGATGGCGCACCGCTGCGGGGACGCCTCATCAGACCGAGCCCTCTGCCGGGTCCCCGGCCGTCCCGAGTCGATAGCCCACCGACGTGACGACCACGTGATCGGTCGCCCCCGGAGCATCCTCGAACATGGGAATCGTATTCGTGAACCAGAGCACCGCCTTCTCCACCACCGGCCGGTCCGCCGCCGGGATCACCGCACGGATCGGCGCCTTCCAGTCGCGCGGATGCCGCACCCGGTCGAAGGCCGACGCCAGTTGCTCCAGTCGGAAGCCGGTCACATGCTGCGGGTTGTATCTCGCGGATGGTGTCATCGAGCCCTCGTGCCTCGGGTGGAATAGGTCGCCAAGTCCTCCATGGCAGAAGGCTACCCGGATCGCGGAGGCGAACATATCCATCAATGGAGTGGATTAGGAGCTACTTCGGAGGGATTATGCGTCGATCAGAACGGCGGACCGAGCGGCCCGAGGGATGAAGACAACCTCGATCCCTCGGGTCTCGCTTCGCTTTGACGGACTCACTACCGGCTACCGCTCGGCCCCTTCCTTGTGCCTGCCAGGGAGCCACTGGACTCCACCGCGCCGGAAGGAGGGAAGAGGGCAGACCGTACGGCCGGCCCCCTCAGGGGGTATAGCGCGGACAGGAAATATTATCGAGGCGACCCGGCGGTACCATCGATCCAACGGCGGAAATGTGATCTAGTTCGAAGGGACCAATTCGGGGAGGTCTGCGAGGAGCTACAGCTCGAAGGCTTTCGATCCTCCGGCGGCGTGGGTAAAGGCGGCCACTTCCAAACGGCTGCGAAGGGCCAGCTTCTCCAGCACATTGTGCACGTGACTCTTGACCGTGTGGACCGCGATGTGCAGCCGGGTCGCGATTTCCTTGTTGCTCAGGCCCTCCGCGAGGAGGTCAACGACCTGCCGTTCCCGGCTGGTCAACCGCACCGCTTCCAGGAGCCGGGCCTTGCTGGTCCCAGCCACGTTCTGGGTAATCTGCGTAAAGAGCGAGTTGGTCAGCGCCTGAGGCAGGACCTCGGCGCCGCTGGCCACGGCGCGGATGGTCGCGAAGAAATCTTCAAACGAGGCGTCCTTCATGATGAAGCCGGATGCCCCCGCCCGCACGTAGTTGGCGACATCCTCCTGGATCGGCAGCAGACCCATGACGATCACCCTGGCTTCCGGAACCTCGTCATGGACGGTCCCGGTCAGACTCAGGCTGTCGTGATCCTCCAGCCCGAAATCCAGCAGGACGACGTCGGGCTTGGCTTCCCGCACCTTTCGGAGGGCCTCGTCGACATCCGCGGATGCGGCCAGGACCTTAAACCCCGGCTGGGCGTGGATCATCGCCGCGATCCCCTCGCGCAGGAGCCGGTTGTCGTCGATGAGGACCAGGGAAATGGGCTTGCCCTTAGCCGGCATGAGGCAGGCTCTCCGATCCACCAGTTTTCAAGCGCGCTCTCCAATCCTGCGTAAGGCGATTCGGTTGACCACTACCACGCGCCGGTCCCTGGATGCGGCCGTCGCGGGCCTTGAGATTTGTGGCGCTGCTGTGCACCGGGTGCGCAACCATGAGGGCACCCTCCTGCCTGATACCTACTCGAATCGCCCGATCCAGCACGGCCAGTGCACTGGACGACTCTCAAATACCAATGTCTGATTCAGGGGGCGGGATTGCTTCGCGCCCGCGACTTCTCGGTGGAGAATCCCACGCTACTAGGGTATGGTGCAGCGCTACATACTGCAAGGCTCGCGGCTAGAGTCAGCGCAGTCCCGCCCGAAGGAATTCCCATGGTGCGGCTCCGGATTCACCAATTCATGAAGGTGCGGCGTATCTCCGCGTCCGCCCTCAGTAAAGGGACCAACGTCAGTTATCCCACCGCCCACCGGCTCTCCCGTCCGGGGGGCACGTTCGGCCGGCTGCACGCCGAAACGCTCGATGCCCTCTGCGGCTACTTTCAGATGCAGCCCGGCAGGCTCCTGGAGTGGGTTCCGTAGTCCTGCGGAAAGGCTTCGATCAAACCCCGCACTCTCCACCGGCATCCCAACAGAGGTGACGAAGCCCCTCCCCTCGATGCCCGTCATCTGGGCGAAGAGCCGACAATGCGAAGCGTTAGCCGATCCCGCTGGATTTCCGCCCTGATCCCGATCGCAGCCTCGGTCCTCCCGATGCCCGTCCTGGCCCATCCAGGCTCCGGCATCGTCGTCGACCGGCTGGGGCAGGTCTATTTCGTCGATACCGGCTCGGGGCTGTGGAAGATCGATGTGCGTGGCACCCTGATCCGGATTGCCGCACCGAGGTTTCATTGGATGGCCATCGATGCGGATGACCGGTTCGCCGGGGTCCGGCTTCCATCGGGTTCGGGCGGAGATGTCGTACGCGTAGGCGCCAACCCTGCGTTGTTGCTCGCCAGCGATTTTCCACTCACGATGGGTCGGGATGGCGGCCTCTATTACCCGTCTCCCGGTGCCGGGGGAGGTCTGGACCTCCGGCGGCTCACGCCCAGCGGCCAGAGCTCGGTCCTCGTCAACCTGCCCCTCCCCCACCTGAACGGCCTGGCCGCCGGTCCCGACGGCTTCCTCTACCTCACCGAGAACAACGCGATCCGGCGGATCAGCGCAGCGGGGCGTGTCTCGACTGTCGCCGCGCAGATTGCCCTGGCGCGGTGCGCGTCGATTCCCGGCACGGAAGCCAACGACCCGCTGCTGCGGGGACTCGCCGTCGATTCCAGTGGCGTCGTGTACGTGGCCGCCAGCGGATGCGGCAGCGTCCTGAAGGTCACCCCCGACGGGAAAGTCACCACCGTATTGCAGCTCGAGGGTCCGTGGTCGCCGACGGCGGTCGCGCTCTTCGGCCGGGACATCTATGTGCTCGAATACCTGCACACGGCGATCGAGGACCGCCTCCAATGGGTGCCCCGGGTCCGGAAGATCTCATCGGACGGGAAGTCCACCGTCATCGCCACTGTGGCCCGGCCCTAGCCCTCGGCGCCCCCGGGTTCGCGGCTCCTTTGCTGCCCGGTCCACAATTCCCGATATTCACGGTGTTGCGACCGACCGGCATTGCGCCGATCGGGTGCCGGATCTCACGCCTGGCTCCAGCCCTGGAGGTCCCGTGATCTTCTCACGGCAGTTCCGTGCGTTGCTCAAGCTCGCCGGGCTCTGGACCATCCCGTGGCTGGCGATCG
>DASTCF010000007.1:0-2230 GCA_035711365.1 Gemmatimonadales bacterium | reverse complement strand
GTCTTCGACTCCGTCTGGGCCACGGCGATGGTCATGCTGAGCCTGCCGATCGCACTGGCGGGCGTGGTGGCTGCGTTCTGGGTCGCGGGCGCCGCGTTCGGCCGGGAGGCGGCGGTCGGCGTGATCCTGGTCGTTGGGCTCGCGGTGAATCAGGCGATTCTGCTGGTGGATGGGGCACTGGAACGGCGGGTGAGGCAGATGGGCAGATGGGCAGATGGGCAGTGGAGCGGTGGGGACAGCCCATCCGCCCATCCGCCCGTCCGCTCATCTCTCTCAGGGTCGGACATCGTACGCGTCGCCCGGGACCGGTCGGGAATGATCATCCTCGTGACCCTCACCACCCTGGCGAGCCTGCTGCCGCTCGCGATCGGCACCGACGCGGACAGCCTCTTCGGCTCCATCGCGCTCGCCACCGCGGGCGGGACCGTGTTCGGGACCCTCGCGGCGATGCTCGTCCTGCCGGCGATGGTTGTGGGAACGGGTGGAGACACGAAACCACGGAAACGCCGGTTCGCCCCCTCGTGATGTTGTTCGTTTCTTGTGTTCGTGCTTTCGCGACCCGCCGACCCGCCGACCCGCCTTACTCCGGCGTCTCCCCCATCACCATCAGCCCCCGCATCAGCTCGGCTCGCTCCGTGAGCCCGAGTCCGGCGATGGCGCCGAACAGTGAACGCATCTTACCGCATTCCTGCTCCGGTGTGGGGGGCTGGTCGCTGGCTGGGGTGACCAGCAGCGCCTCGCGCTCCGCATCCGGCAACCGCGACATGGCCGTGATCATGAGGGACTGCACCCGCGCCGGGGAGGGCGGAGGTGGCCCCTTGTCCCCGTGTGCGTAGGCGACCAGCATCGACTCCACCAGCACGAGCCACCCCTCGACGGTCGCGGAGTCGCTGGCCGCCAGCAGGGCGTTGAAGGTCTGCTCGCCCATCCCGGCTCCCTGATTGAGAAGCACCTTGCACGCCGTCGGATCCGATTCACGCAGCGCCGAGCTGATCAGGCCGGGAAATGAAGCGAGGACGGAATCGGGCATCGTCTTGAGGTCCGACCCGCCCATTATGGCGAATGGGTCCTCCACCCCGGCCTCGCCCATCTCTTCGATGAACTGGCTCAGCGCCGGATTCTCGTCGATGCGTACGGCCAGCCGTTGCATGGCGGGCGCGACTCCGGCCGGACCGATCGCCGCCGAGCGGGACTGGGAACGGGCCGGAAGAGCCAGGGCGAGCGACAGCAGAACGACAGCGCAGGAACGGCGCACGGCGGGCTCCGAATCGGGGTTTAGGGGGTCCCGCGGGCCGGGAGCTGCGAGATTCGCGCCGCCGGGTTCAGGACCTAGCCGATCTTATTACGGCACAATCACTTAAACCGGAGGTCCGGAGTTGATATTCGGGGGCATAGTGCCGTATATTTAGAGGTTCGTGGCGAGCTCCCCGTCGCCCCGCTTCCCCGCACCTGAGCCCGAGCCCTCATGACCGCCCCGAATTCCCGCGAGCGCATCCTCCCCCGCCTCATCGAAGAGGAGATGCAGCAGTCGTTCATCAACTACTCGATGAGCGTCATCGTCTCGCGGGCGCTGCCCGATGTCCGCGACGGTCTCAAGCCGGTGCACCGCCGAATCCTGTACGCGATGAACGAGCTCGGCCTGGTGCCCGGACGGCCGTACAAGAAGTCCGCGACGGTAGTGGGCGACGTGCTCGGCAAGTATCACCCGCATGGGGACTCGTCGGTGTACGACGCGCTCGTCCGGATGGTGCAGGACTTCTCGCTCCGGTATCCGCTGGTGGACGGGCAGGGCAACTTCGGCTCCGTGGACGGCGATGCCGCCGCGGCGTACCGCTACACCGAGGCGCGGCTCACGCGCGTCGCGGTGGCGATGCTCGACGACATCGAGAAGAACACCGTCGATTTCCAGCCCAATTTCGACGACCGGCTCCAGGAGCCGACCGTCCTGCCGTCGAAGATCCCCAACCTGCTGGTGAACGGCTCGAGCGGCATCGCGGTCGGCATGGCCACCAACATTCCGCCCCACAACCTCCGCGAGGTGGCCAAGGCGGTGGAGCTCCTGGTGGACGAGCCCGAGTCCAGCATCGCGGATCTCCGCAAGGCCATCAAGGGTCCGGACTTCCCGACCGCCGGCTACATCTACGGCCGGGAGGGCATCAAGGACGCCTACGAGACCGGCCGCGGGCGCATCATCATGCGCGCGCGGGCCCAGATCGAGGAGAAGGAGTCC
>DASTCF010000006.1:0-3382 GCA_035711365.1 Gemmatimonadales bacterium | reverse complement strand
GGAGCTCCTGCGCCGGGTCGAGGCCCTGACCGCCAGCGAGTCTCCCACTGAAATCCGGGAGGTGTCCGCGTGAGTGAAGCCCGGCGTCTGGGGCGGGGCCTCGAGGCCCTGCTCGGTCCGATCTCCAAGGAGCAGGCCGAGAAAGAGGGCCTCCTCAAGGAACTGCCTGTCACCGCCATCCGGCCCAATCCCTTCCAGCCGCGCCATCGCGTGGACGAGGAACCGCTCAAGGAGCTGGTGGCGTCGATCGAGGCGTCGGGGCTGCTGCAGCCGGTGGTGGTGCGGCCCAGCGGCGCCGGCTACGAGCTCATCGCGGGAGAGCGCCGGTGGCGCGCCGTGCAGCGATTGGGGTGGACCCACATCCCGGCCGTCATCAAGGACGTGGATGACCGCACGCTCCTCACCCTGGCACTGATCGAGAATCTCCAGCGGGACAACCTGTCGCCCATCGATGAGGCGCTCGGCTACCAGCGGCTGCAGCAGGAATTCTCGGTGCCGCAGGCCGAGGTGGCCCGTATGGTCGGTCGCGATCGCTCGACGGTGGCGAACCTGCTCCGCCTGCTCGCGCTTCCCCCCGAAGTGCGGGACCTGGTGGATCATGGCGCGCTCTCCGTGGGTCACGCCCGGGCGCTGCTCGCCCTGTCCGATACCAAGGTGATCATCCGGCTCGGGCGGGAGGCGGTGGCGGAGCAATGGTCGGTGCGGGAGGTCGAGGCGAGGGTCCGGGACGGCGGTCCCGCGGTGAAGCGCAGAAAATCCCCCCAGCCGCCAGCCGGCCCCGTGAGCTCGGAGGTGCATCGGGTCGAGGAGGCCCTCCGCCGCCACCTGGGGACCGACGTCCGGATCACACAGCGCCGGAAGGGCCGTGGATTCGTTACGCTGAGCTACTACTCGAACGACGATCTCGCCCGGCTGCTCGAGATCATCCTCGGCGCTCCGTTCGAGGGATGACCGCGCCGCGCCCTCGCATCACGGTGATGGTGCACCGGGACGGGGCCGTCGACTCGCGCACCTTCCGGATGCCGGTCTGGCTCTTCCGGGCGCTGGTCGTGAGTGGGGCCATCCTTGTGATGGCGCTCATCGTCGTGGGGGCATTCTATGCTCCACTATTCCGGGCGGTGGCAGCCGTCCCCGGGCTTCGAAGCGACGTGGCACGACTGGAGGCGGAAAACGCCAAGGTCCGGGAACTGGCCGCCGCCCTCGACAGTGCCGAGCGCCGGTACGGCCGCTTGCGCGAGATGGTCGGCGCCGACATTGTCCCCGATCCGGTGACGCTGGCGTATCAACTGCCCGTGGCGCCGGTCGTGCGGGCGCGGGCCCCCGGCCAGCCGGGCCGCTTCGAGCGAGGGGCCTCCGTGCCTTCGCACTGGCCCCTGGACGTGCCCGGTTACGTGACCCGCGGCCAGGTACTGGCGGGCGCCGCCGAGGAGGAGCACTCCGGCCTGGACGTGGCGGTCCCGATCGGGAGCATCGTGCGGGCGGCCGGCGGCGGGACGGTGATGGAAGCGGGGCTCGACCCGCAGTACGGGGAGTTCGTGCTGCTCGGACACCCGGAAGGATATCAAACGATGTACGGGCACCTCTCGCGAGTCGTGGTGCGGCGCGGGGAGATCGTCGAACCCGGTGGGGTACTCGGCGTCTCAGGGAGCTCGGGGCGTTCGACCGCGCCGCACCTTCACTTTGAGATCCGCCAGGCCGGGCGTTCGCTCGATCCCCTGACGATGGTCCACGAGGAGTCACGCTGATGGCAATCTTCTCCGGCTCGCAACGCGAGGCAGCGGCCCCGGAAGTCCGGCGCCGGAACGATCCCACGACCCTGTCCATCGTAGCGAAGGACCTCACGATCGTCGGCGACCTCTCCACGGCCGGCGTCGTGAAGGTCGAAGGAACCGTCGAAGGGACAATCCGGGCTGGTTCGCAGGTCCTGATCGCGCCCGGCGCCGTGATCCGTGGCGATCTGCACACAGCAGAAGCGGTGATCGGTGGGGAGGTGAACGGCACCGTTCACGCGACTGATCGCGTGGAGGTCCAGGCCACCGCAGTCCTCAAGGGGGATGTGGTGACTCCGCGGATCGCGATCCTCGAGGGCGGCAAGATCAACGGCGAGGTCCGGATGGGCGCCGAGGCGGCGGAGCCGGTCATCGAGGAGCCCTGGGCGGCCCAGACCCGCGAGTGATCGTGGCGGCATCGTGGCGAACGTGTCTTGTCACTGTAGCGACCCTGGTTGCATTCGGGTGTGCACCACGCGCGGCACCGGAGGGCTTCCGGGTTGCACTCGTGACCCCCGGATCCATCGCCGATGCCGCCTGGAATTCCGGTGCGTACGCGGGACTCCTCCTGGTGCGCGATTCGCTCGGGGTGCCGGTCAGCCACGTTGAGGCCCGGACGCCGGCGGAGCAGGAGGAGGCCCTCAGGACTTACGCGGCGCAGGGATACAGCCTCATCTTCGGGCACGGCTTCGAATTTCAGGCCCCCGCGGAACGAATCTCCGCCCAGTACCCCAATCCCGTCTTCATCGTAACTTCCGGCGAGCGCGCGGCAGGCAAGGTCGTGCCGCTCATCTTCCGGCTGAGCGAAGCGAGCTATATCGCCGGGATGGTCGCCGGCGGACTCACCCGCACCAACCGGATTGGTTTCGTCGGAGGCGTCGAGCTTCCGCCCGTGCGCGAGGCGTACGAGGCGTGGGCCTCGGGCGCACGGGCCGTCAACCCGAAGGTCGAGAGCCGGCTCACCTATCTGAACAACTGGGACGATGCCGCAATGGGCCGGGAGGCGGCGATGGCGTTGATCCGGGCGGGCGCCGACATGCTGCACCACAACGCCGACGCGGCCGGAATCGGCGTGTTCCAGGCCGCACGGGAGAGTCCCGGGGTGTACGTCTTCGGCGCCAATGCCGATCAGGCGGGATTGGCCCCCGAGCGCGTGATAGGATCGGCGGTCATCGACCTGCCCCGCGCCTTCCTCACGGTGGCGCGCGAGGCCCGGGCGGGGACGCTCGAACTGGAAGTGAAGTCGTTCGGGCTGGCCAGTGGAGTGGTGCGCTGGGTGCCGAATCCGGCGCTCGACTCGCTGGTCCCGCCGGCGTTGAAGGAGAAGGTGGCGGCGGCGGAGGACAGTGTCAGCGGGTCGGGGGCGCCATGACGGACGCCGGGGTGCGGCTGAGCGAGGTGGTGGAGTACCTCGACGACTTCCTGCGGATACGCGAGGTCGCCGACGAACCCAACGCGGTGAACGGCCTCCAGGTCGAGAATGCCGGCACAATCGACCGGATCGTGGCGGCGGTGGATGCATCGCTGGAGGCGATCGAGGGGGCGGGGGTCGGCGGGGTGGCGGGGACGCTGCTGCTGGTACATCACGGCCTGTTCTGGGAAGGGAATGTTCC
>DASTCF010000005.1:0-17097 GCA_035711365.1 Gemmatimonadales bacterium | reverse complement strand
GCCTGGGCCAACCGTGGCGGTGGCTGACTCCGCGGCCGTGGCACTGAAAGCGGCGCTGGAGCCCGGCGCGCTGGCCTCCGTTCGGGCGGCCCCCGTGCAAGGGTGGACGGGCCCGGGAGACCGGCCGTTCGAGGTGGCGCTTCGGACCGCAGAGCCAGAGGCCGGCCAGGCGCGCCGGTTCGGCGCCATCACGCTGCCGATCGCCCTTCGGCGCGCGCCGGCAGGCTTGAATCAGTACCCATGCACCTCCTGCCATGCGGGTGCGAGAGTGCGGATGGAGGCGCGTCGCGTCCCTGACGCGCACGACAACATCCGGCCGATCCACCCGGACACGAGTGGCGGTGTGTGCGCCACGTGTCACGCGCCTGAGAACGCGGAGCTTCTGACCCTGATGGGTGGTAAGCGCGCCACGATGGATCAGAGCTATCGGCTCTGCGCGCAATGCCATTTCGCACAGGCCGACGCTTGGGCGGGCGGCGCGCACGGCAAGCGCCTGGACGGCTGGCAGGGCCGTCGTGTCGTGCTGGCCTGCACCGACTGTCATGATCCGCATCACCCCGCGCTTGAACCGCGAATTCCCTTCCGCGCCCCGGTGATCGAACGGATACAGAGCAATGGGCCATGACTGACGATCCCGTCGGCGACGACTCGGAGCGCGGCGAAGTTGGCGGCCTGCTGCAGAAGCCCGTCGATCGCCGGGTCGCCCTTGGCATGATCCTGGGTGGTGCGGTGATCGGCGCCCAGGCCCTGAGCGCCTGCGCGCCACTGAGCGGTGAAACACCGGAAGCACGCGCGGTGCGGGTCCTCGCGTGGCGGGAGTACATCAAGGGCAATTACCGCTTCATGACCGAGGAGGAGCGGGCTGAGACGATTGCGCGGCTCGAGAAGCTGGCGGAACTCAAACGCGGCGAGGATGTATCGATCCAGTCCACCGACGCCCAGCCCGGGGTCGTGTATGGATATGCCTTCAACATCTCGAAATGTCAGGGCTTCCGGAGCTGCGTCGAGGCCTGTATCAACGAGAACAACCTCGATCGCCGCGCGGAAACCCAGTACATCCGCATCTTCGAGATGGAGGAAGGGGAGGTCAATTTCGATCTTGGTGACGCGACCTTCCAGCACGAGGTACCGGCCGAGGGGCATTTCTACATCGGGACCCAGTGCTTCCAGTGCGCGAATCCCCCGTGCACCAGGGTCTGCCCCGTGGGCGCCACCTGGCAGGAACCGGATGGCATCGTCGTCGTCGACTACGACTGGTGCATCGGCTGCCGGTACTGCATGGCAGCCTGCCCGTACTGGGCCCGCCGCTTCAATTGGAGCGCTCCTCAGGTCCCTGCGGCCGAGGTCAACCCCAACCAGCACTATCTCGGCAATCGGGCGCGCAAGAAGGGCGTGGTCGAGAAGTGCACGTACTGCATCCACCGGACCCGGCAGGGCCGGCTCCCTGCCTGTGCCGAGGCCTGTCCTACCGGCGCGCGGGTGTTCGGGAACCTGCTGGACCCCGACTCCGAAATCCGCTGGGTCCTGGCGAACAAGCACGTGTTCCGCTTGAAGGAAGACCTCCAGACGGAGCCGCGGTTCTGGTATTTCACCGACTGAGGTGATCGTGCACCTGGGGCCATTCGTGCGCAGTGCGCTGTACTCGGCGACCACCGGAGGCCGCCGCTACCATGTGTGGATGGGCACGCTCACGCTGCTCATGCTCCTCGGGGCGTATGCCTACTCCCTCCAGCTGCGCTTTGGTCTCGGCGTCACCGGGATGAGCGACCACGTAAGCTGGGGGCTCTACATCTCCAACTTCACCTTTCTCGTCGGGCTGGCCGCGGCTGCCATGATGCTGGTCATGCCGGCGTACGTCCTGGAACAGGTGGATTTCGGCCGGGCGGTGCTGCTGGCCGAAGGGGTGGCGGTGGCGGCGCTTGTCATGTGCCTGGCGTTCGTGGTGGTTGATATCGGCAACCCTCTGGCCGGCTGGCATCTGATGCCGGTCGTCGGGTATCTCAACTGGCCTCGGTCGCTCCTGGCGTGGGACGTGATCGTGCTGAACGGATACCTGGCCCTGAATCTGGCCGTCCCGTTCTACCTGCTCTACAACCGCTTCGCCGGGCGCCCGCCGGCCAAGAGCAAGTACCTCCCGTGGATGTACATCTCGGTGATGTGGGCGGTGAGCATCCACTTGGTGACGGCCTTCCTGCTGGCAGGCCTGCCCGCCCGGCCGTTCTGGAATACGGCGCTCCTCGGCCCGCGTTTCCTCGCGTCTGCATTCACCGCTGGCCCGGCGTTCATGATCCTGCTCCTCTGGTTCGTTCGACGGAACACCACCTACTCCATTTCCGAGAGCGCCCTCGGCAAGCTCGCGCTGATCACGACGGTCGCAGCGCAGATCAACCTCGTCATGCTGATCTCCGAGCTCTTTTACAAGTTCTACTGGCCCACCGAGCATGGGATCAACGCCAGGTACCTGTTTTTCGGCCTCGACGGCCACCATGCACTGGTGCCGTGGGTCTGGACCGCGATCGGCCTCAATGTCCTCGCCACGGGCGCGCTCATGATTCACTCGATCCGGCGCGACCCCCGCTGGTTGATGCCGGCCTGCGCGACGCTTTTCATCGCCGTCTGGGTCGAGAAGGGACTCGGCTTGGTGATCCCCGGGTTCATCCCCTCGCCGCTGGGCGAGATCGTCGAATACACCCCCTCGTGGGTGGAGCTGGGCGTGACCATCGGGATCTGGGCCATGGGCTTCTTCGTGCTGACGGTGCTGGTGCGGGTGGCGCTGCCGATCGAGATGGGCGAAGTACGGAGTCCGTACCTGGAGCCACCGCAGGCGGAGCGGGGGAGACGCCCTCGCGCCACGCGCGCACGCTATGAGGAGGTCCGGCCTTTCCGGACACGGTGACGTGATGACCGGCGACACGCCGGCTGACTCTACTTCCACGAGGTGATGGACATGATCAGAAACAGGCCGAGTGACACCCGATATTCGCTCGCCGCTCTTGCCGCGGGGCTGGTAGGTGCGGCCGGGCTGGCCGGCGCACTGTTCCTCGTGGGGCTCGCACCACCGCTGGCAGCAGTGGCGGGCCTGGGGTTCGGAGCGTTGCTGGCCGCTTCGATCAAGTACACCGACCAGTGGGAAAAGGCGGTGCTGCTGCGGCTCGGCCGGTACCGCGGGCTCCGCGGGCCCGGATACTTCGCCATCGTGCCGATTCTCGAGCGTGTGGCCTACATCGTCGATCAGCGCATCCGGACCGCCGCGTTCGGCGCCGAATCGTGCCTGACCCGCGACACGGTGCCGGTGAACGTCGACGCGATCGCATTCTGGATCGTGCGCGACGCCGAGCGCGCCGCGTTGGAGGTGCAGGACTACGACGAGGCGGTCATCCTGTCGGCGCAGACCGCGCTGCGCGATGCCATCGGCAAGCACGATCTCGCGGAGTTGATCCAGTCCCGTGTGGAACTGGGGCACGGGCTCAAGGTGGCCCTGGAGCAGAAGATGGCGACCTGGGGGATCCAGGTGCAGTCGGTGGAGATTCGCGACGTCATCATCCCGGCCGCGCTGGAGGATGCGATGTCCCGCCAGGCGCAGGCCGAGCGGGAACGGCAGGCGCGCATCATCCTTGGCACTGCGGAGACCGAGATCGCCCACAAGTTCGTCGAGGCGGCGGACGCTTACCGCGACCACCCGGCCGCGATGACCCTGCGCGCGATGAACATGCTCTACGAGAGCATCGTGAAGCGGGGCTCGCTTATGGTCGTGCCGTCCGGGCTGGCGGACTCGCTGAATGTCCCGTCACTCATGGGGGCGATGGGCGGGTTCGGGCTGGTGCGGCGCGAGGGCGGGGTCGACGCTTCCATGGCGGTCACCGATGGCCCGGTCCCGGCCGGATCTCCGGCGGCGGACGTGGCCAAGCCGCGGAAGGACAGCTGACCCGGATTCCACTGCGTCAATTGCCGGGCGGGATGTTCTTTCCGTGGCAGGCGGCGCACATCTGCGGATTCCGCTGGCGGAGCCGGTCGGGGTCGAATCCCGGGCCGTGAGGGTTAAAGCTGCGGCCGCCCATACGAAGGGGATCAGTGCGTGTCCTTCACACGGGTGATCACCGCCTCCAGCTCCTCCGGAGCCCGCTTGCGGCACTCCCGCTTGAGGTCCTCGGTATCCGCGGCGAGGAACTCTCCAAGGAAGCTGTCGGTTGTGATCTCGAACGCCGGCATGTCCTTCTTGGCCGCCGTGTTGGAATAGAGCGCAAACACCGCGCGCTCGTCGAACCGGTAGAACGAAAACGTCGGGTACCGGCTGAACAGCCAGACATCCGCGGGTTTCCCGAACTCCCGGGCTAGCCGCGCAAAGTACCGGTAGGCATCGACCACCATGGCGGAGATCAGCGGCCCATCCTCGAAGTGCCGGCCGAGCGAGTACATCAACTCGTGGTTTTCGAGATCGGGTAGGAACACCTCCAGCCGTGTGTTCTCGCGGCCGAGGAACGCCTGGAGCGCGGCGGCGTGATTCTCGCGCCACCGGCGGGAGTGGATGAAATACAGCGTCATGTGGGTCGAGGAGCCGATGAGCTCCTCGAAGCGCTGGATGAACCTGGCGAAGGGCGCGACGCGCACAATGCCGGACGGCGGCTCAGACGGCGAAGTCATTCTCTCCTCGGACCGGGGATTCTGGGACTTACTTTGGCGCCTGTGCCCCCGCCCGCCAGCCCTGGATGAGGCCCATCAGGCTGACGCCGAAAATCGCCCCGCTGGCGAACAGCAGGATGAAGTCTACCGCGCGCACGTGTGGGGCCGCATGCTGGGCAGTGACGAGCCCGATGATCATCGGAATGGAGAACACGGCGGCATGCCGGCGGGTGAGTGGAGGCATCGGGGCTCCGTTTCGTGAAGGGCCTCGCTCGTCTGTCCCAAGAAGTCCGCGCGACGTGCGCGGCCCTTCCTCAAACCGTCCCTGCCGACTCCCCGTAGATCCAACCCGTCAACCCGCCGTACACCACGTGACCCAGGAGGCTGCCCGCGAGGAGCTCGACATCACCGTTCGAGAAGACTCCCCCACCGACCATCGGCATGAAAGCCAGCTGCGCCCCGACGAAAACCAGGACCCCGAAGAGCACCCCACGTACAAGTGGTTTGCCGGGAAGCCGCCGGTCGAAGACCGCCGCGTAGATCAACGCCAGCACCACCCCGACGAGAAAGTCGATAACCCATCCGATGGCTGGTCCGATTGAGAGGCGCGCCGACGCGAGCCCGAGCGAGGTACTGAGAATCTGCCCGATGGCGATCTTGGGCAAGCCGATCGAGGGTTCGACCAGCAGCAAGGCGGTCATAGCCCCGGTTGCGACGAGGCCGGCGGCAGCCGCACGCGTGGCATTCATGCGGATCTCCTGGGTATGGTGCGCTCGGCCCCCGCCGGAGTGTTTCCGCGAGCGCGGTCCTTCCGCCTCGCCTGTCAGGGTTTGGTCAAGCCGTGGCTGACCGAGTAGACATAGGCTGCGACCACGAATACTTGCGACTCTGTGATCCCTCCGGGGTGAGGCACCATGAGCGTGCCTGACAATCCATTGTCGATCCGGTCGACAATCGAATCGAAGGTGCCGCTCACGTGCCGCCAGCCCTGACCAGTCAACGCCGGGGCAATCGGTCCCCCCTGGAGCTTCGCGCCATGGCAGCCGGAGCAGTTGCCCTTGCCGTGAAAGATCTTTCGCCCCGCCTCGACCATGGCCGGGCTAAGCAGCGCGGAGTCGGGCTTCGCTCCCTTCGCCGTCGTGTCCACTGCCTGTGCCTCGGCCGTCCGCGTGCCAAGCGTGATGAGCCCGCACACCAGAGCAGCCAGCAACATCCGGTTCATCATGAAGCCGTGGAAGAGGTTCGGTCGCCTGGCAGATTGTAGGTCAGCCATTCGAGAAAGACAACGGCGCGCGACCTCCAGGGCTCGAACGGGGGCGAAAGAGACTCTGAAGGGAATCTACGGCTCACTTCACGCTGGCTTCAGAATGGGATGCCACTATTGCAGAAATTGCCCTGCCGGGAGGCCGCAATGCGTGCAACGCCTTGGCTGGTTCTCACCTTGCTCTCCGGTTTCAGCTCTCCCCTGCCTGCGATGGACGACCTGTATGACCTGGCGCGAGGCTATGCAGCCGCACACGGGGCGGGGCACGGCGCCGTGCCTAGTTACGCGCGCCAAACCGGGTTGGCCTGCAGCGCGTGCCACTACCAGTTCCTGACGCTCACCCCCTTCGGCCGGGAGTTCAAGCTGAACGGTTACGTTCTCACCAACCGTCCGCTCATCACAGAGAAAGACAGCACCAACGGCGGATCGCTCGACCTGAGCCCCGCCTCGCTGGTATCGGCCATGCTCACGGCAAGCATGACGCACCTCAATGATGCCCTGCCCGACACCCAGAATGATGCGGTCGCCCTGCCGCAGGAACTCAGCGTCTTCCTGGCCGGCCAGATCTCCTCCAAGGTGGGCATCTTCTCTCAGCTGACCTACGCCGGCCCTGATGGATCGTTCGGCATCGATAATGTCGATCTCCGCTACGCCAACCATACCTCCGGCGACACGCCGGTGGTCTACGGCGTGACCCTGAACAACAGTCCGTCCGTGCAGGACCTCTGGAATACGACACCGGTGTGGGGATTCCCGTTCATCGGGACGGACGCCGCCCCTGGCCCGGCGGCAAGCCCGATCCTCGACGACGCCTTTGCCCAAAACGCCCTTGGCCTCGGCGCGTACACAATGATCAACGGGCTCATCTACGGTGAGTTCTCAGTATACCGCTCCGCAATCCAGGGGCAGGCCGCCCCCGATGCCGAGAGCGGGGCTATCGACGGGGTGGCCCCTTACTGGCGCCTCGCACTCCAGAAGGAGTTCGGCCATACGTATCTGATGCTCGGTACCTACGGGATGCATGCCAGCGTCTTTCCGGACGTGCTGAGCGGCCCCACCAATGCCTACACCGACATCGGAGTCGATGCCCAGTTCGAGACTCCAGTCGGGGGTGGCGAGATCGTGGCGCGGGGCACCTGGCTCCACGAGGACCAGACTCTCGATGCGACGTTCGACGCTGGCGACGCCAACAGCGCGAACAACGACCTGTCCACGCTGCGGTTCAACGCCAGCTATTATCCCAACCAGAGGTTCGGTCTGACGGCGGGGTATTTTCAGACCACGGGATCGACCGACACAGGGCTGTACCCGGTTGACCCGGTGGAGGGCAGCGCCAATGGAAGCCCGAAGACCACCGGCTTCATCGGCGAGGTGGACTACGATCCCTGGGAGAATGTCCGACTCGGCCTGCAGTACACGGGCTACGGAAACTTCAACGGAGGCTCGACCGATTACGACGGGTCGGGTCGGGACGCCTCAGACAACAACACGCTCCTGTTGTTCGCCTGGCTCGCTTTTTAGGCAGAATCCTGCAGGGCATCGCTGAAGCCACGCGGAACCAAGCCCCGGGGCGTGGGTACGCGGGTCAGGCTGCAATGGTCGCTTCACTACGGTCAGGGCCTCACTCACACCCCTCCCGCCAGCTTCTCAAACCGTGGATTGCCCCGGAGCGGCGCGAACGTCGGGTCCAGGCGCAGCCAGGCCGGGGAGATGTGGAAGTTCCCCTTGAGCACTCGCTCGAGCAGATCGAGCGCCTTCTCGTGCTCACCCAAGGCCAGGTAGGTTCGCGTCGCGACGAATCGGGTGTAGCTGGAGTTCGTCTCGAATTGGCGTGATTCGATCAGTGCCAGCGCGCGCTCGATCGCCGCCGTCGCCTCGGCTCGGCGTCCGGTGTGCGCCAGCATCTGGGCGTAGAGCGCCATGGGCTGGGGATCGTTTGGCGACGCTCGCGCCTGGGCTTCCGACGTGGGGAGCGCCGAGTCGGCGTAGGCGCGAGCCAGCGCCAATTCGCCACGGGTCCAGTACGCGGTCGCGAGGGACTGCCCCCACCAGGCACGGTCATCGTCGAACGCGCCTGGGGTGAGGCGGAAGAGGAGCAACTGCTCCGGCTCATCGAGTGTCCACGACGTCTCGAGATAGCCGCTGAAGTAGGCGGCGATTTCAGGTGCGGACACCCCCGCCGCAATCGCCGACCGTACGACGGCGCGGGCTCCCGGAAGGTCGCCAGAGGCCACATAAGAAATGACCTGCCATTGGATGAGTCGAAGATTGGCCGGTTGCAGCCTGAGCGCGGCCTCTCCGGTGCTGATCGCTTCCGGATAGCGGTGAAGGTAGACAAGCGCCTGTTGCACGTCCCGCAGGGTCACCGCGGAGCGCGGGTCGAGCTCGCGCAGCTGCTCGAGCTTGGCCAGCGCACTCTCGACCCGGCCCGCCTGAACCTCCTGGCTGGCAACGAGTGCGAGAACCGCCGGGTCGGCCGGCGCCGCGCGAAACGCCAGCGCCGCCTCGGCGTCCGCCCGCTGCGGTTCCCGGTCGACGAAGAGATAGTAGCGCGACGCCGCCAAGTGGCCGGCCGGGCCGGCCGGATCGAGCGCGAGCGCACGGTCCATCGCCACCTTGGAGCGCGCGGCCGCCGACGGATCGCGGCTGCCGGCGTAGAACACCCTCCCAATCGCGATGCTCAGGGCGGCCCACGCATCGACGAACGTGGAGTCGAGAGCCACCGCCTGCTCAAAGTATGACGCCGCCTGCCGCTGGGATCGCGCGCCGACATCCGCGATCGCGCGGCCCTTCAAGTACAACTCCCACGCGGCAAGGTTGGCCGTGGGCCGCTCGGCAAGCTGCTGATGTTCCTCGGCACCGAGCGCCGCTCCGAGTGCACCGGCCACCCGGGTCGCGATCTGCGATTGCACCTCGAACACATCCGTCAGGTCGGTATCGAACGCCTCCTGCCAGGCCGTGGCGCCCGTCTTTCCGTCCACCAGCTCGGGCACCACCTGCACCCGGCGCTGACCCCCGGCCGAGCCTGCCCACCGCACCCGCCCGAGCAGGAGGTAGTCCACCTGGAGCTCGCTCGCGATTTCCTTCGACGACTTCGTGCTGCTGCGGTACTGATCGACGCTGGTGGACGCGATCACGGTGAGGCCCCGCACCCGGGCCAGCTTCCCTCGCACCTCGTCCGCGATGCCATCCGCGAAGTATGCATCCTCGGCCGCGCCCTGATTCTGGAACGGCAGCACCGCCACCCGTACCCCTCCCTGGCCCGCGCGTGCACTGGCGGGCGCCCGAACCGCCAGCACGGTCGCCGCCGCCGCCCAGAGTACGAGGGCCATCACCCCGCCGAGCGCGGCATTGCGCCAGGTGAGCCAGCGGTCGAGGGCCGCCGGTGGCGCCCCGGCGCGGCGGCGGCGATCGGCCGCCGCCGTGAGAGCCAGGACCGCGGCTCCTGCCACGAGAAGTCCCACAGCCAGGATAACGACCCGGTGTGGCAGCCCCCAGCGGCCCGCCATGTAGGCCAACAGGCCGAACGCAGCCAGCGCGACCGTGCCGAATACCGCCCAGACCCGGCCACCCCTGGGCGGCGCAACGAGCGCGGGCTCGCTGGCACTGCTCCGGGTGCCGGTCTCGATGCCGGAGAGTGCCTCGGCAAGCGATGCGGCACTGGGGTGCCTGTCCGCGGGACTCTTGGCCAGGGCCTTGGAGACGATGGCCTCCAGCCCGACCGGGAGACCCTGGCGGGTTTGCGTAAGCGGCGCCGGCGCCTGCGTCAGGCTCCGCCCGATGATCACCTGCGCCGTGGCCCCGGTGAACGGAGGCTCGCCGGCCACCATTTCGTAGAGCACGGCGCCGAGGGCGTAGACATCGGTCCTGCCGTCCACGTCGCGGGCCCCGGTGGCCTGCTCGGGGCTCATGTACTGCGGAGTGCCCACGGCGAGTCCGGTCTTGGTGATCGCCTCGCCGTCTCCGCCCAAGGCGCGGGCGATGCCGAAATCGGCTACCAGCGCATGCCCTTCACTGATGAGAATGTTCGCGGGCTTGATGTCCCGGTGGATGATGCCGCGGCGGTGCGCATAGGCCAGCGCCTCGGCGACCTCTCGCGCCAGCCGCAGCGCATCCTGCACTGGGAGCTGTGCCTCGCGGCGCAGGCGAGCCTGGAGCGATTCGCCCTCGACGTACGGCATTACGTAGTAGAGCAGCCCGTCGGCCTCGCCCGAGTCGTGCATCGGGAGGATGTGTGGGTGGTTGAGCTGGGCGGCGATCTCGACTTCGCGCAGGAAGCGATCCGCGCCCACCGTCGCCGCGAGCTCCGCCCGCATCACCTTCACTGCGACCTTGCGGTGATGCTTCACGTCTTCCGCCAGGAATACCGTCGCCATTCCGCCTTCGCCGACCACCCGCTCGATTCGGTAGCGGTCCCCAAGCACGCGGCGGACTTTCGCCACCTCGATCTCGCCCGTCGGCATCGTGCGCGGCGGCACGCCTGGATCCGTGGGCGTGGCCTTGCCGCAGTGCATGCAGAATTGCGCTTCGGTGGGAAGCGGCGTGTGGCACGCGGGGCAGGCACGATCGAGAACGGTCATCGCGTTAGGGTCCAATGGATTGAGAGCTGGATGCGGCGGCGATTGGGCAGGGAAGGGTCGCCAACCTCGCTTAAGATACTGTGCCGCCAGACATTACGGAATGGCGTCGCTTGCGGTCCCGCCCGGCCTGAAGGATGTTCCTCCGACCCCCGCACTGGAACGCGACCTATCCCAACTCCGCTGTTGTGCTCGTAAAACAGGACCGCGACACCGTGGCCCTGGTCGCGATCGCGTGCCTCGCCGCGTTCCTCGTCGGCGGGATCGGGCGATTGGCCCTCGGGCCCGCTTTGACCGCGTGGGACGAGGCGGTGATGCGCTGGATCGCCGTACGGCGCGATCCGTTCACCGCGGGATGGATGGGGGTACTCTCGGCGATCGGCGCGGGGAACGTGGCGATTCCCGCCGGCATCGGCATGTGCCTGATTCTGTGGCTCCGACGCTGGCACCGGGCGGCCTTGTGCTTCCTGGTGACCGTCTTAAGTGGTTGGGCGCTGAACGGGCTCCTGAAGTGGGGCTTCCAGCGGCATCGCCCCGAGGTCATCGACCGGATGGCCGGCGCCGGATGGTATTCGTATCCGTCCGGTCACGCGATGCTGGCCCCGCTGGTCTTCGGGCTGGGTCTCCTCCTCCTCACCCGAAGGTCACCGTCGCCCACCCGGCGTGCGCTCGGCCTCGTCATCGCCGTACTGCTTCCGCTCGGAATTGGGTTCTCGCGCGTCTACCTCGGCGTGCATTACCCGAGTGACGTGATCGGCGCGCTGCTCGCCGGGACCGGATGGGCGGCGCTTGGTGTAGCCGTCTACGGCCCCTTGGAACCTCACCCTCCCAGCCTCCCACTCGTGTCTTCCCCCTCTGCGTCACACGGAGAGGGGAACAGGGGCTGAGGCCAACTACTCGACCGGCAGCTCCGCCATCCGGCTCCATTCAATGAAGGAGCCATCGTAGAGGCGGGTGGAGTACCCGAGGTAGCGTGAGACGAAGTACAGAAAGCTCGCCTGGACCCCTGTCCGGCAGTACGCGATGACGGTATCGCCCTGCCCGGCACCTTCCAGGCGGAAGCGGCGCTCGAGTTCGTCGCGCGGCAGCACTTGCCCGGTGGCATCGAGAAGGGTCCGCCAGAAAACGCTGTGCGCCCCCGGGATGTGGCCGGGGCGAACTACCCCGGTGCTCGGACCGCCGGCAAATTCTGCCGGGGGCCGCGCGTCGAAAACCGCGATGGTGGAATCGTTCAGGTGCGACCGAACCCATTCGGCATCGGCGAGGAGTTGTGAATCCGGTTGCGGAGTGAAGGAGCTTTGCGCGAACGCGGGAGGCGCGGTGGAAAGCACCCCTGCCGCCTGCTTCCAGGACTCCAGGCCCCCGTCCAGAAGGGCGACCCGACCCGACTGTCCGAGATACTCGAGGGTGAAGAAGAGCCGGGCCGCTCCGAGCGGGTCACCGGTCACGATCACGCGCCCGCGATCGCCGATTCCGAGGGATTCCATCACCGAGTCGAGCACCGCCACCGGCGGCAGCTCGTTCGGGAGGCCGTCGCGCTCGGTGACGATCGCGGAGAGCGGGAAAAACCGGCTGCCCGGAATGTGACCCGCGTCGAATCCGGCGCGATCGCGGTCCACGTGGATGACGACGACGTCCGGCCGGGAAAGATGCGCCGCGAGCCAATCGGCGGAGACCAGGAGTGTATCCGGGGAAGCGGCGATGAGGCCGGCGGCGACCAGACTGAGGAGGGACATGCCTGGAATCTACATGGGGGTCCCGTTGCCGGCTCGCGGGTCGGTCTGCACCTTGAAGCCATGACAACTTCGGTTCTCGACATCGAAGGAACCCTCGCCACGCTCGGCCGGACCCCTGCCGTGCTTCACGAGCTCCTGGCCGACGTGTCCGACACCATTGCGACACGCCGCGGGACTTCCGGCGCGTGGAGCGCCTTCGACGTGGTGGGACATCTCATCGACGGCGAGGAAACGGACTGGGTACCGCGGGCCCGCATCATCCTGATGCAGGGACCCGACCGCCGGTTCGTTCCGTTCGACCGCTTCCGCCACCTCGAGCGCAATCGCGGGCGCACCCTGGCCGAGCTGCTCGATGAGTTCGCGTGGCTTCGTGAGGAAAACCTCGAAACCGTCCGCGCCTGGCACCTCACCCCACGCCAACTCGCATTGACCGGCGAGCACCCCGAGCTCGGTTCCGTCTCCCTCAGGCAGCTCCTCGCGACCTGGGTAGCCCACGACCTTGGCCACGTCGCGCAGGCCGCCCGTGCGCTTGCGGCGCCGTTGCGCGACGAAGTCGGCCCCTGGCTCGCGTATCTCCCCGTTCTCCGACAGCCCTCATCCGGGAACCCTTCCTGACCACATCGCCAACACGCGGACTCCTCCGCGTCCTCGGCCTGGCGTTTGACCTGGCTGTGGCCATGGGCGCGACGACCCGGTCGCCGCGCGACTGAATCGGACCTACGGCTCGAAGATCTCCTCGATCCGCAGGCCGAAGAGCCGAGCCAGCGTGAACGCGAGCGGTAAGCTCGGCTCGTATTTCTCCGTTTCGATTGCGTTGATCGTCTGGCGGGAGACGCCCGCCCGCTCGGCCAGTTCGGCCTGCGTCCACGCCCGCCCGGCCCGAAGCACACGCAACTGGTTCTTCACTGGTACCGCCGCCGTGCCAGGACCAATCCCCCCAGATAGAACGCCGGCAGGAACGCCCAGACGTGGCGATAGCTCCAATCGTCCATTGACAGGGTGGTGGCGAGCTGGAGCAACCCGAGGGTCATGAGGAGCAGCATCGTCACGGGGAAGGCCACCGCGAGCGCCTCCAGGTGGATTCGCCGCTCGAGCTCGTCGGCTGAGCGAATGTGGCCGATGAACGTCCAGAGGAACCAGGCGAATGGCGCGACCGGAAGCAGCGCGGCGGCGATTCGGATGCCCGGACCGAGGTCGCGAAGCTCGAGGACTCCGCGCGCGGTGAAGAAGCAGAGGATCCAGAGGCCAGCGCTGAGGGGCAGGGATCGGCTGGCCCGGCGGCTGGCGGAGGGATTCGTCACGGCGGCCTCCTGGGATTGTGTGAAGCGGCAGTGTAATGCATGGTTGACAGAAAGTCAAGTATACTTGACGTTCATGGTTCGCGGCCCCCTTGCGACTCCTCCAGCCTGACCGAGATTGGGGCCATGTATACGATTATCTGGCGGTTCGAGGTGCTCCCCGCGGCCATCGCAGAATTCGAAGCGATGTACGGTCCCGAGGGCGAATGGGTGCGGCTGTTCCGCGCAGGCCGGGGATATCTCGGCACCGAGCTCTTTCAGCACACTGTGAACGAAACCCGCTATGTCACGGTGGATCGCTGGGAGTCCCGTGAGGCGTTTGAGATGTTCCGGGCCCGGAATCTCCACGCCTACGCGGAACTCGATGCCCGGTGCGAGCGTTATACGGCTTCAGAAACCTTGCTGGGAGAGACCGAGGAATGACCGCCGAAACTGCCACGCTGGGTGGGGGATGCTTCTGGTGCCTCGAAGCGGCCTACGGGCAGCTCAAGGGGGTGGAATCCGTCACGTCGGGCTACTCGGGCGGAACAGTAGCGGATCCAACCTACGAGCAGGTGTGCACCGGCACGACCGGTCACGCCGAGGTCGTCCAGGTTCGTTTCGATCCCGGGATCGTTCGCTACGCCGAGCTCCTGAACATCTTCTTCAGCATCCACGATCCGACCACCCTGAATCGCCAGGGCGGGGACGTCGGTCCCCAATACCGGTCGGTCATCTTCTGGCACTCGGACGCACAGCGTGTCGCGGCGGAAGCCGCCATCCGCGAGATCTCGAAAGCCGGGATCTGGCCGGACCCGATCGTCACCGAGGTTGCGCGGCTCACTGCCTTCTATCCTGCAGAGCAGTACCACCAGGGCTACTTCGGTCGTAACGGCAGCCAGCCGTACTGCCAGGTGGTCATCGCGCCGAAGCTGGCCAAATTCCGCAAGCAGCACTTCGATCGCCTCCGCGCGTAACCATTGCCGACCCTCTCGCTCCCCTCGCCGCCGCACGAAGAGGCGATGGGGGTGAGGTGGGCTTGTTGGCCTGCCGAGTCGGATGATAGGTTGGAGCACGCTGACCGGCAGTCCCGTTGCACGGTACCGCACTTCGTGATCGACAACTCAGCCAAGGCGACGTTATGACACGTCTTGTCGTGTGGTCGTGCCTCCTGCTCGCCGCTGTGCCCCTGGCCGCGCAGGAGTCCGCCGCACCGGCCGAAGATACGAATCTTTCCATCTCCGGCCCGGTGGTGATTCCCACGAGTCTCAATCCGTTCGTGCCGCCGGCACCGCCGGGGGCAGTCAAGGCGGACACCCGCCCGACCATGGCGGACACCGTGGGGTGTCCTGACTGCAACCCTCGCGAGAAGCGGTTCTGGCTCGCGAGCCTCGAGCTGATGTCGGTCCAGCTGCTCCCGTGGGGCCTCAATCACTTCGTCCGCGACGCCGAGTGGGCAGATATCTCCTTCAAGTCCTGGGAGAACAATCTCGAGAACCCGTGGCAATGGGATGACAATCAGTTCCTGAACAACCAGTTCTCCCATCCGTACCACGGCGCCATGTACTTCAATTCGGCGCGCGCCAACGGGTACAGCTTCTGGGGCTCCTTCGCCTGGCCCTTCGCGGGGAGCATGATGTGGGAGCTGTTCGGCGAGGCCTGGGCGCCTTCTCCCAATGACTGGCTCAACACAAGCCTCGGCGGGATCTCCCTCGGCGAATCTCTCTGGCGCCTCTCCTCGCTGGCGCTGGACAACACCGCGACGGGGTCCGAGCGGATGTGGCGTGAAATCGGCGGGGCTGCGCTCAATCCAGTCCGGGGCTTCACCCGGCTGGTGCGTGGCGAGGTGAATGACGTCGGTCCCAATCCCGAGGACTATCGTCCAAGCAGCATTCAAGCCGTGCTCGACGTCGGTTACCGGCGCATCTCGACCGACGGGGAGCCCGGCCTGTCGGAGGGAAGCGCCGACGACCAATGGAACATCGGCATGTCGCTCCGCTACGGGGACCTGCTCACGGATGTCCGCCGCTCGCCGTTCTCCTATTTCCAGATTGATGCCGAGCTGGCCGGCCCGGGCGATCAGCGGAAACTGACGCGCCTGTCCTCGAGAGGCAGCCTCGCCGCCTGGCCCCTCGATCACGCGAGCCGGCACCAGTTCGCGGTCTTGATGTCGTACAACTACTTCGACAACCCCGCATTCACCTTCGGGGGTCAGTCCGGGCACTTCGGGATCCTCTCCCTCTGGGGGGATCGCGAGCGACGGAAATTCTGGGTGGAGACGGAAGCCCTGCTTACGGGCATCGCGATCGGCGCGACGCGCTCGGATTACTACCAGACGATCGAGGGGCGCAACTACGACTATGGCACCGGAGGTGGGGGCGTGCTCAATGCCCGCGCCCATTTCCACAACCGCGCCAGCCTGCGCCTCGGGTACTCCGGGTTCTATATCAATACAATCGATGGCGCCGATTCCAAGCACTACCAGGACGTCTTCACGGTCGAGGGGCGGGTGCGCCTGACCCATCGCTTTGGGCTCGGCGCCCAGATGTCGCAGTACAATCGCACCAGCGAGTACGTCGGCCTCGCGGATGTGACCCAACACAGCACGCTCGCCCGGGTCTTCGTCTCGACGGCCATTCCGCGCCTGGAGGACTGACCATGACCCCGCGCTTCCTGGCTCTTGCAGCTTCCGCGGCGCTTCTGATGGCCGGCTGCAACGATGTCGTCACCCAGATCGGCCCGGAGAACGACCCGATCGTCACCAATGAGGTCGGGACCTTCCGCTACGAGGCCCACGACCTCGACGACGTACACGAGGAATTCAGCTTCATCTGGCAGAACCCCGGCACCCAGGCCAAGGTCCTGCACCGTGGCTTCGTCCCGCACGGATCGAACATCATTGTCATCCTGGATGCTGACGGGACCGAGGTCTACCGGCACGACATGCTGTTCGAGGTCGACGATGTGACCGCCGCCGGCGTGCCCGGCGACTGGACGGTCGAGTTCCTGCTGCACGGCACCACGGGGCGAATCGACATGCAACTGGAGACGCTGCCCTGATCACCCGCGCGGCGCTGGCGTGCCTGCTGCTGACGCCGGCGCTGCTCGACGGGCAGTCACCTCGCCGCGCGCGAGACCTCGGCGTCGTGCCCGGCGTCTACCCGCCGGGACCGGTCAACGCCATCACCGACGTGGCCGGGGTCCGCGTCGGCCACCGCACCATCCTCCTGGGCGATTCGGTCCGCACCGGGGTCACCGCCATCCTGCCGCACGGGGATAATCCCTTCTTCCTCCGGGTGCCTGCCGCCGTCGTGGTCGGCAATGGATTCGGCAAACTCGTCGGCTCCACGCAGGTGAACGAGCTGGGCGAACTTGAGACGCCGATCCTCCTCACCTGCACCCTGTGCATATGGAAAGCAGCGGACGCCCTCGCGGCGTGGATGCTCGCTCGCCCGGGCATGGACGCCGTCCGCTCGATCAATCCGGTTGTCGGTGAGACGAATGACGGCACCCTGAATGCCATCCGCTCGCGCCCGGTCTCGGCCGAGGACGTGCGGGCGGCTCTCGACTCCGCGCGGCCAGGCCCCGTCGCCGAGGGCAGTGTCGGGGCAGGCACGGGGACC
>DASTCF010000004.1:0-12825 GCA_035711365.1 Gemmatimonadales bacterium | reverse complement strand
CGCAGCTGCGGCAGGGATCGGCGCTGCTGCAGCACGGCTCGCTCCTGCTAGGTGGCTCGCAGGCGGTGGTCACGGCACTGACCAGGGGGCAGCCGCCGCCCGATCAGTCGGCCGCGCTGGACGCCCTCCTGAACCGACCGGTGACCTTCGCCGAGGCAGCGGACGCGATTGTGCGGCAGACGCACGCGTGGAGCACGGCGTGGGACGTGACGGAAGAGCTCCCGCCTGATGCGGCGGCTGCCGCGGACCGCCACGGCGCTCGATTCCGTTCGGCGGAATGGACCTGGCGGCGGTGAATCCCGGAGCCTGGAGGTTGGCACAACCTCCCGGAGGTGCGACATTACGCAGCACCCTTTCCCACAACCCTCCCGGGGGCTATCCGTGCGACGCCTGCGCCGCATTCCCACCCTCGTCCTCGTGTTCAGTCTCGGCGCCGGGTCGGTCTTCGCCCAGGGCGGGGACCGGCAGCAGACGATCGTCATCGTCACCGGCCAGGCCGCGGCCGCGCCGATTCCGACACTGATCGGCTCGCGCGCGGATCAGGAAGTCGCCGATCTCCTCTTCCTGCCGCTGGCGCGACTGGGCACGACACTGGTGACCGCGGGCGACAAGGGCTTCGAGCCGCAGCTCGCCCGCTCCTGGAGCCGCCGGGACTCGCTGACGCTCATCTTCGAGCTCGATCCGAGAGCGCGGTGGCACGACGGGGCGCCGGTCACGGCACGCGATGTGGTGCTTGCGCTGTCCCTGGGGCGCGATCCGAAGGTGGACCCCCAACGCGCACTGCTCCTCCGGCGGATCGCCGAAGTGCGCGCCGAGGGCGAGCATCGTGTGGTGGTGCGGTTCACCGAGGCCTATAACGAACAGCTCTACGATGCCGTCTTTCACATCGCGCCACTCCCCGCGCATCTCATCGACACCATTCCGCGCGGCGCACTGGCGGGCTCCGCGTTCGCGCAGGCTCCAGTCGGAAACGGCCCCTACAAGTGGAGCCGGCGCGAAGCCGCCCAGCAACTGGACCTGGTCGCAAATGAAACCTTCTTCCTTGGCCGGCCGAAGATCCGGCGGGTTGTCTTCCTCACGGTCCGGGACCCGGACGCGCAGGTCAATCTGTTCCTGAGCGGGGCCGCGGACGTCCTTTCGCTCGTCAACCTTCCGGCCCTCCCTCGCGTCGCAGCGGACACGGACGCCCGGGTGTTCGCCGTGCCGACCTTCAACGTGGGATACCTGCTCTTCAACCAGCGTGACCCCGCCAACCGCGGCGCGCCCCACCCCATCCTGGCCGACCTCGAAGTGCGACGGGCCATCGCCATGGCGCTCGATCGCGTGACACTCGTGCGCGCGACCTTCGGCGACTACGCGAGCGTCCCGGAAGGTCCGGTGGGACAGTTGCACTGGATCCGGGACCCGGCGCTCCGGCCCGCCGCGCCAAATCCGGCCGGCGCCCGGGAGCTTTTCCGCGCACGCGGCTGGACGGATGGCGACGGCGACGGAGTCCTCGAAAAGGACGGCCGCCCCTTGAAGTTGCGCCTCAACTACCCGGCCACGAGCGCCCCCCGGGCCCAGATGGCGGTGCAGATCCAGGAACAGCTGCGCCAGGTCGGCGTCGGAATCGAGCTCAACCGCTTGGACGCGCCGGTCTGGATGTCGCGCCGCAATCAGGGCGATTTCGACCTGGATTTCGCATCGGCCAGCCTGGACCCATCCCCGTCGGGCCTGGTACAGAGCTGGAGCTGCGAAGGGCGGAACGGCTCCAACGTCGCCCAGTACTGCAATCCGATCGTGGACTCGCTGTTGACCGCCGCCCAGAGCCGCCGGGCCAACGCGCTTCAGACCTATCGCGATGCCGTGCGCACGATCGTCGCGGACGTGCCCGCCGTCTTCCTGTTCGCACCGGTCAACCCGGTCGCGATCCGCAGCCGCTTCGCCAACATCGCCCTGCGGCCCGACTCCCCGTGGGCTTCACTTTGGCGGTGGACGATCCGCCCCACGCCCTGACGTGAGCGCCTGGCTGGTCCGCCGCACGGCGCAGGCCGTCGTCACGTTCGTGGCCGTGACGGTGCTGCTGTTCGTGCTGATGCGGCTCACGCCGGGCGATCCACTCCAGCGCCTCGCCGGCGATCGACAGCTCTCCGCCGCAGCCGTCCAGGCCCTCCGACATCGCTTCGGGCTCGACCAGCCGATGGCCAGTCAGTTCGTTGACTTCGTCTCCGGAGCCCTGCGGGGAGACCTCGGAGTCTCCATCGAGCACTACCCGATGCGCGTCACCGCATTGCTCCGGAGCCGGCTGCCGGCGACGCTGCTTCTCGGCGGGACCGTCCTGCTCATCACCTTCGGCCTCGGCACATGGCTCGGGGTCCTGCAGGCGGTCCGGCGCGGCGGCGCCGTGGATCGCTGGCTCAATCACGTCGGCCTCGCGCTGTTCGCCACGCCCTCCTTCTGGCTGGGCATGGTGCTGGCGTGGGTCTTCGGGATCTGGCTCCGCCTCCTCCCCGTGGCGCAGATGCACGACCCGCTGCTCGCGACGGACGCCCGCTGGGTCGAGCGGGCCGGCGATCTGCTCCGCCACCTGATCCTCCCGGCCCTGACGCTCAGCGCGGTGACGATCGCCATCGTCATGCGGTACCAGCGAACCGCCATGCTCGAGGTGTTGCGGCTCGACTACGTGCACGCCGCCCGCGCCCGCGGCCTCACGGAGCGGCGGGTGATCTGGGGCCACGCCTGGCGGAACGCGCTCTTCCCGGTGGTGTCGCTCTTCGGGCTCCGCCTGCCCATCCTTGCCGCCGGGGCCGTCTTCGTCGAGCAGGTGTTCAACTGGCCCGGACTCGGTTCTTTGGCCGCGGAAGCCGTCGGCGCGCGCGACTATCCCGTGATTCTCGGATGCGCCCTCCTCGTGTCCGCGCTCGTCCTCGTCGGCGCCCTGCTCGCCGACGTCGCGTACCGGTTGCTGGATCCGCGGGTGCGCCAGCCGTGACCGGATCCCTCCGGCGCGCCGTCCTCCAGGTCCTGGCCTCCCCGTCGGGGCGGATCGGTCTCCTGGTGCTCGCGCTGCTCGTGCTCGTGGCGGCCGTCGGACCCCTGCTGGTGCCGAACCCGGCCGCGATGCCGGATCTGATCGCCGGCGCGACGGCCCCGGGACGGCAGCACCTGCTCGGGACGGACCACCTCAACCGGGACATTCTGGCCCGCGTCGTCCACGGGGCACGGATCTCCCTCACACTGGCCACCCTCTCGGTTCTGCTCGCCGTCTCGCTCGGGGCGATCGTGGGGCTGACCGCGGGATGGGTCGGCGGCTGGGCGGATGCCGTGCTGATGCGGGGCGTGGATGCCGCCCTCGCGATCCCACGGCTCTTCCTGCTCCTGATGCTGGTCGCCGTGTGGGAGCAGATGCCGCTGTCCGCCCTCGTGGCCGTGCTCGGTGCGACCGGGTGGTTCGCCACCAGCCGCATCGTCCGCGGCGAGGTGCTCCGCCTCCGCGAGGAAACGTTCGTCGACGCGGCGCGTGCGCTGGGAGCCGGCCGGGGGCGCATTATCTTCCGTCACCTGCTGCCCAACACCGCCGGACCCTTGCTCGTGGCCGCGACACTCGGCGTCGGCGACGTGATCCTGCTCGAGGCGGGATTGTCCTTTCTCGGAGTCGGCGTCCGGCCGCCCACGCCCTCCTGGGGCGGCATGATCCTCGATGGCCGTCCCGTACTCGTGACGGCCCCCTGGGAGAGCCTGTTCCCCGGACTCGCCATCGTCATCACCGTGCTGGCGGTCAACCTCGTCGGCGACGCCCTCCGCGGCGTACTCGACCCCAGGAGCGCATGACTCCACTGCTTGAAGTGCGGGACCTCCGAATCAGCTTCCCCGCCGCGGGCACGCGGGTGTTCGCCGTGGACGGCGTCAGCTTCACGCTGGCCCGCGGGGAAATGCTCGCGGTCGTCGGCGAGTCGGGCTGCGGCAAGAGCCTGACCAGCCTGTCCCTCCTGCGGCTCGTGCCGTATCCCGGACGGATCGAGCCGGGCGCCGTGATTCGCCTCGACGGGCAGGACGTGATGACGCTGAACCAGGCGGGGCTTCGCAGCATCCGCGGCCGCCGCATCGGGATGATCTTCCAGGACCCGATGACGAGCCTGAATCCGGTGTTCACCGTAGCCGAGCAGATCGGCGAGAGCATCCGTGCCCACCGGAAGACAAGCCGCACCGAGTCGCGGGCGCGGGCGCTCGATCTGCTGCGCGAAGTCGGCCTTCCGGATCCGGAAGCGAGGCTCGACCAGTACCCGCATCAGCTGAGCGGCGGCATGCGCCAGCGCGTGATGATCGCGATCGCACTGGCCTCCGAGCCTGAGATCCTGGTCGCCGATGAGCCCACCACGGCGCTCGATGTCACTGTCCAGGCGCAGATCCTCGAAGTGCTCGACCGGCTTCGCATCGCCCGGGGCATGGCCGTTCTGCTCATCACCCACGATCTCGGTATCGTGGCGGGCCGGGCCGATCGCGTGGCCGTCATGTACGCCGGTCGACTGGTCGAGGAGGCACCGACACCGGATCTGTTCGCCCGACCCAGCCACCCCTACACTCGCGGCCTGCTGGCCTCGGTCCCGCGCCTCAGCGGTCCCGTGACCCGCCTCACGCCGATCGCGGGCGCGGTGCCGCTTCCCACGGCGTGGCCTTCCGGCTGCCGATTTCATCCACGGTGCCCGGATGTGCTGCCGCGCTGCCCGGCCGATGATCCGCCGGCGCTGGGTGTCGCCCCTGGGCACCAGGCGCGTTGCTGGCTGGTCGAGGAGCCCAGGCCGTGACCACGCCCCTGCTCGAAGTGGTGGACCTGGTCAAGCATTACAGGCCCACGGGCCTGTTTGGACGCTCCGCGCCTCCGGTCAGGGCTGTGGAGGGTGTGTCCTTCGCGGTGTCGCGCGGCGAAACGCTCGGCCTGGTCGGCGAGTCGGGCTGCGGAAAGACGACGGTCGGGCGTACGCTGCTTCGCCTGCAGGAGGCGACGTCCGGCACGGTCCGCTTCGAAGGCGCGGACCTGCTGGCGCTCGACCCGGCGGCCTTGCGGCAGGTCCGGCGCCGGCTGCAGATCATCTTCCAGGATCCCTACAGCTCCCTGAATCCCCGGCGAACGGTCGGACAGGCGGTGGCCGAGGGACTCGAGATCCACCGCCTGGTCCCGCCGCGGGAGATTTCCGCGCGGGTCGCGGCGCTGCTCGAGGAAGTCGGCCTCGACCCGAGCCATGCCGAGCGCTACCCGCACGAATTCTCGGGCGGGCAGCGCCAGCGCATCGGCATCGCCCGGGCCCTCGCGGTCGAGCCGGCGTTCATCGTCTGCGACGAGCCGGTTTCGGCGCTCGATGTGTCGGTCCAGGCGCAGGTGCTTAACCTGCTGGCGGACCTCCAGGCCCGGCGCGGGCTTTCCTACCTGTTCATTGCCCACGATCTCGCCGTCGTGCGCCAGATCGCGCGCCGCACCGCCGTCATGTATCTCGGCCGCATCGTGGAAATCGGCCCCACCGACGAGGTACTGTCCCGCCCGAAGCACCCCTACACGCGTGCGCTGCTCTCCGCCGTGCCCGAGCCCGATCCCGCGACCAAACGGGTGCGCATCGTGCTCCCCGGCGATCCGCCGAGCCCGTCAGATCCGCCGTCAGGATGCCCTTTCCATCCGCGCTGTTTCCATCCCCTGAAGGATGCACGATGCAGCGCGGAGCGCCCGCTCCTGCGCACGATCGGCCCGGTGAACGTCGCGTGCCACTATGCGGAGACGCCCACGTGACCCGGCAGAATTTCCCGAGCGGCGCCCTCTGGGAGCCGATTGTCGGGTATTCGCGCGCCGTGCGGGTTGGTCCGTGGGTGCACGTGTCGGGTACCACGGCCACCGACGGCCGTGGCGGCATCGTCGGCGAGGGCGATGCGTACGCCCAGGCGATGCAGACCCTGCGCAACATCGAACGGGCGCTCATCGCGGCAGGCGCCACGGTCGCGGACGTGGTGCGGACGCGGATCTACGTCACCGACATCGGGCAGTGGGAAGCCATCGGTCGCGCCCACGGAGAAATGTTCGGCTTGATCCGCCCCGCGACCAGCATGGTCGAGGTGCGGAAGCTCATCGACCCGCGGATGCTCGTCGAGATCGAGGCCGACGCCTTCGTCGGCGCCTGAACCCTTACCGCAGACATCGCCGATGCCCCTTCACCTGCACCATATCGATGCGTTCGCCGATCGACCCTTCGCGGGCAATCCCGCCGCCGTCTGCCTGCTCGAGCACTCGATGGATGCCGGGTGGATGCAGTCGGTGGCGGCGGAGATGAACCTCTCCGAGACCGCGTTTCTCCTGCGGGACGACGACGGGTTCCAGCTGCAGTGGTTCACCCCGGAGGTTGAGGTGGACCTCTGCGGTCACGCGACCCTGGCCAGTGCGCACTTTCTCTGGCAGGAGCACCATCTCAAGCCGAAGGCCATCGCGCGGTTCCACACGAAGAGCGGCCTGCTCACGGCCCGGCAGCGTGACGGGTGGATCGAGCTCGACTTTCCGGCCAAGCCTACCGCTTCGGCCCAGCCTCCCGCGGGGCTGGCGGTCGCCCTCGGCGCTTCCCCGGTGGCGATCGTGCGCAGCGAGTTCGACTACGTCGTCGAGCTCGCCTCGGAGGACGCCGTCCGGGCTCTCGAGCCGGATTTCCGCGCGCTCCGGGTCGTGAACGCGCGCGGCGTCATCGTGACCGCGCGCGGCACGGGGGAGCCGTACGATTTCATTTCCCGCTTCTTTGCCCCGGCCGTCGGCGTGAACGAGGACCCGGTGACCGGATCGGCCCACTGCACGCTCGGCCCGTACTGGAGCGAGCGGCTTGGCAAGTCATCCTTCCTCGCCTTCCAGGCGTCGGCGCGTGGCGGAGTCGTGCGGGTAACAGTGGATAACGACCGCGTGCGACTCGGCGGTACGGCGGTCACAGTCAGCCGGGGCATGCTCGAATGACAGACGCGGACCCGGTGGGCGCCTTCGCCGCGCTCGACATGCGGGTTGGGCGGGTCGTCCGGGCGGAGCTTCACGAACGGGCCCGCAAACCGGCCTACCGGCTGTGGCTCGACTTCGGGCCGCTCGGGGAGCGGACCTCGAGCGCGCAGCTGACAGATCTCTACCGTCCCCAGGATCTCATCGGCCGCCTCGTGGTCGCGGCGGTCAATCTCGGCACCCGCAACATCGCCGGCTTCGCATCCGAAGTGCTGGTGCTCGGCGTGCCCGACGATGCGGGCCGGGTCGTGCTGTTGGCGGTGGAGCGCGACGTTCAGCTCGGGGTCCGCGTGTACTGACCCCGGAAAGGCCCCATGCGCGTCTACATCTCAATCGACATGGAAGGCATTGCCGGTGTGGTCCACGAGGACCAGACCAATCCCGTCGACCCTCGCGTCGCCGGGGAGTATGCCCGGTTTCGCCGTGTGATGACCGCGGAAGCCAATGCCGCCGTTGAGGGAGCGCTGCAGGCGGGCGCCACGAAGGTCGTGGTCAACGACAGCCACTGGGACATGCGCAACCTGCTGGCGGAGGAGCTGCATCCCGCCGCGGAGCTGATCGCGGGATCCACCAAGCCGCGTTCGATGATGGAAGGAATCGAACAAGGGTTCGATGCGGCCTTCTGCCTCGGTTACCACGCAATGGCGGGTACACCGAACGCCATCCTCGATCACACCTACACCGACCGCATCCAGGCCGTGCGCCTGAACGGCCGCGCCGTCGGCGAGCTTGGGCTCAATGCCGCGCTCGCGGGGCGTTTCGGTGTAGGGGTAGCGCTCGTGTCAGGGGACGCCGCCCTTGGGGGCGAGGCGAGGGCCCTGCTCGGCGCGGAGGTCGGCGTGGTCATCGTCAAGGAAGCGGTGGCGCGGCACGGCGCGAGGTGCCTTTCGCCCGAGCGCGTGCGCCAGCTCCTGAGGCAGGGCGCGGCGGCCGCCATCAAGTCCCGCCCTGCCCCGTGGACGGCGCCGTCGCCCGCGACGATCGAGGTCGACTTCGGATCCACCCACCACGCCGACATGGCGGAGCTGGTGCCGGGCTCCGTGCGCGCGGGCGGTCGTACGCTGACGTACACCCACGACGACTATGCCGAGGCGTTCCGGGCCTTCCGCGCGATGTACAACCTCGCCTCGGTGCCTTGAGGCACCCGCCGCACCCTACTCGGGGGCGGCGACGCACCCCTCCGTGTCCGGTGGTGTGTTCCGCCAGGCCTCCCTCGCCCTGACCCGTCCCAGGGTCCAGGACCGGTTCGATTCGAATCCCACGTCCTTGGCGCGGAGCCGGCGGTTCGTGAGGGCCAGCGCCAGCGCGCACCGGTCCGCAGGCGTGAGCTGCCGCTGATTCGACAGCAGGGTAGGCACGGCATCCGCGCTGAGCCGGGCGAGGTAGGCGGTGTCGAGGTCGCCCTGCGCGGCCGCGCGCTCCAGGTTGACGCGGGCAATCAACGCATCCGGGTTCGCCACGTTCAACAGCACCAGCGTCACGAATCCCGCCACCAGGGTTCCGGGTGCAAACCGCGAGCGGCGCCCGCGCAACACCGTCGCGGCAAACCACGCGAAAACTACCGCCAGCCAGGCCATGAACGCCGTCGTGTAGAGGCGCAGTTCGGTCAGCCCGAAATGCGCCGTGTAGAGGCGCATCCGGTGCAGCGCGCTCGCCAGAATCAGGAGCAGGAGGACAAGCGTCACGGCGGCGAGCAGCCGGAATGGCCGGAGCGCTTCGTCCCGGCGTTCCAGGAGCCATTCCGCCAGGAGGAGCAGCGGAAGCGAGAGCGCAGCAACTGCGACGAGTTGGAAGAACCCGCGCCGCGCATACTCGGCCACCGTGAGGCCGGTGACCGCCTGAAATCGCTCGGCACCAAGGAACAATGTGCGCGCCTGGAACAGAATGAAGACGAGCAGCAGGATCGCCACCGCGGCCACCGCCGTGCCGATGCTCGCAAACCCGATTGTGCCGAGAGTGCGGGGAGGCCGCGGCAGCCAACTGTCGCGGACGGCGATGGTGCGGGTGAGGCCGGCGGCCACCCAGGCACACAGCCCGATCGGAAGGGCATGCTCCAGGACCGGCTCCAGGTCCAGCGACCAGATTCGTTGTATCGCGCGACCGAAGAGAGGATCCGCCTCCCCGAGCAGCGCGCCGAATACGAGCACCACCGGCGCTGCCATGAGCAGTCCCATCAAAATGCCGACCGCGCGCCTCGCCGGTGCTGAGATCGGCAGCTCCTTCCACCGCACCATCGACAGCACCACGGGGACGGGACCCGCGGCGACGGTCCCGATGGTCTCGAGCCCGCCCCACACGTAATCGGTTGCCCCGGCCGTCCGAAGCGGCTGGCGGCCGGAGCCGTGCGCGGCGAGCACCGCCAGGCCGAGCAGGGCGCCGAAGTTCAGGGTGAACAATGCCTCGGAGTCACGCCAGATCAGCCCGGGTATCAGGATTGCGGCCGCCCCCGCCAGCCAGGCGGCGTCAGGCGGGGCGGCACCCAGTCCCGCGCGCATCAGCGCGCCCACCGAGACCAGCAGGGCGGCAATCCAGAGCGCCATGTCGAGGCGCCCCGGCACCCAGACGCGGAGCACATCGCCGGCGATGCCAAGCAGCAGGGCGACTGCGAGCAGCCTGAGCCCGTTTCGCGTCGCCTCGCTCATGGTGTCGGCGCCCCGAGGGCCAGGGTGGTGCGCGCCACCGCCCGGGTGTTGGCGGGGCCGAGAAGGAGACGGTCCGGCAAGGCGCTCCAGGTGACTCTCAGTCGGAGATCGCGCGCGCCTGCGGGCGGGGCAAAGACCAGGGCAATCGTCTCGGATTCCCCCGCCGCGAGCGCGCCGGAGAAACGATCGCTCGCCGGCTCCGGCGCGTACTCCCGGTCGCTCTCATCGACGAGCCTGAACCGCAGCCCTGCCGGATATTCCGGCGCACGCTTCGCATCGCTTCGTGCCCGGACATGCACGACCTGCCGGCCGGGCGCCCGCCGGGCCTCGGCGCCACCCGCGCCAGCCACGGAGACGTGCAGGTGGCAATCGAGACCGCAGAAGGAGATTTCCTCGCCGGGGCTGAGCACGCGGGGGTGAGTGATCGCTGGCGAGACCAGCACCGCCACGGCGTACAGGACGACCCAGACCACGGCGACGAGGCCCGCGCCGCGGCCGAGCCTGCGGTCTCCACGAGCAAGGCCGAATAGCGCCACGCCAGTGGCCGCGGCCACGAGCGCGGCCGAGCCGAGCAGGGCGAGCGCTCCGAACAGGTGGGCTGACATGATGCGTCCCGGATTGAAGGTTGAATCAGCTGGCGGCGTCGAGCGGCAACCCGCCGAACCGGCGCTGGCGGCCGCGAAAGTCCACCAGGGCGGTGTGCAGGTCGTTCTCGTCGAAGTCCGGCCACATGCGCGGCGTGAAATGCAATTCGGCGTACGCGCATTCCCAGAGCAGGAAGTCACTCAGCCGCTGTTCGCCGCCGGTGCGGATGAGCAGGTCCACATCGGGCACAACGGGGCCGCCGGACCCGCCGTCCGTGAGGGCCCTGGCGAAGCGCTCGCGCGTCGGTGTGGGCTCGTCCGCCACGGCCTGCGCCGCCGAGAGGATCGCATCCCTGCCGGAGTAGTCGAGGGCGATCCGAAGGTGGAGCCGGCGGCCGCGGAGCGTCGCCGCCTCCGCGCCCGTGATCGCCCGTTGCAATGACGCGGGGAGCCGATCCCGGCGCCCGATGATCGTCACCCGGACCCCGGTGGCGATGCATCGCGCAGTCTCGGTCCGCAGGTGCTCACGCAGCAGCCGGAAGAGCCACGCGACTTCGCGTTCGGGCCGGTTCCAGTTGTCGGACGAGAAGGCGTACAGCGTGAGGGTGCCGATGCCGGCGGCCGGGCACGATTCGACGACACGGCGAACGGCGGCGACGCCTGCCCGGTGCCCGGCCGCACGCGGCAGCCCGCGCTGCCGCGCCCAGCGGCCGTTGCCGTCCATGATCACCGCCAGGTGCAGCCCGTCGAAGTGCGGGACGGTGGAAGTACTTTGCATTGCAAAGCTCCTCGAGAAAAAAAAGAGCGGGGATCAGCCTCACCCTTCACGGGTGCGCTGAATCAGCCCTTCCATGTGGTCCAGGTAGCGCTCCAGCGCCCGGCGCCCCGCGGCGCTGAGCCGGTACTCCGTTCGGGGCACCCGCCCTTCGAATCCCTTCGCGCAACTCACGTATCCTGCCTCCTCGAGCTTCCGTGCGTGCACCGACAGGTTGCCGTCGGTGGCGCCCACCAGCTCCTTCAGCTCGTTGAACGTCAGGGCGTCGTGTACCGCGAGCACGCTGACGATGGCCAGTCGCATGCGCTCGTGGATCAGCCGATCGAGGTCCCGCGGCACCGCCGGGCCCCGACCGCGGACCTCGCCCAGCCGGCGCTCCCCGGGCGGCTCGGCCTTGGGGGAGTGAGTCTCGCTGTGCCGTCTCGCCTGGTTCGATCTAGCCACCATGCCTCCTCGCGATCACCAAACCGAAACCAACCTGGACCGCCCCGAATCCCACCGCCATGCAGGCATCGCCCCACGCCGCCGGTACAAATAACGCGATCAGGCCGATGAGCATCATCGTGAAACCCATCAACGGCACCACCCGGACCGAGAATGCCCCGCCGGTCACAATGCCGGTCCCGTAGAGCAGCAGCCAGACGCCGGGCAGCAGGTGCCACTGTTCCGCCGCAGCGAGTACGACCGTGAGCACCGCTCCCACGAAGATCGGCGGCGCGAAGCTCAGCACGAACTGCCGGCCGGAACGGGTGAGGACCCGGCCGTGATCCCGCCGGGCCTTTCGGCCGAGGGCCCACGCGCCGATCAGGAAGGCGACCAGCCCTTCCGCCAGCCAGACCGTGACCCAGGCGCGTGGCGTGGCCTGGCCGTGCGCGACGCGGGCGGCTGCGAGCGCCGTCAGTCCCATCGCGACTCCACCCCACCCGGGCACGCCGGTGAACGAGGCCGCCCGCTCCATGGTGGCGCGGATGAATGAAAGATTCTCCCGGGCCCGAGCGTCCAGGGCGGCGGGAGCGTCGCCGGGTCGGTCGAGCTGTGGGGCGGACATAGGGAACCAAAGTAGGCCGGTGGCCCGTTGCTGTCAAGTACTTTGTATGACAAAGTTCATCCACCAACGAACCCGGGTGTGCGGCCCTGCGCGGCGCCCGGCGTCTCCTGCCAACTCCCCGTCCCGTCTCGGCGCCCTCCCGGCTGGCCGGCTGGCGAAGTGGCGTGCAGATTGGACCCGACCGCTTCCCCCGTCGAAAGGGGTCCATGCCTCGCCGGATCTTTCATGGGGCCGCCCTCGCCGCGCTCGTCATCGCCTGCGATCACGAAAAGCCGTTCGAATCACCCGACACCGGAACCGATGTGCCGTTCCTGCCCGGGGCGCCGACACGGCTCACCTACAACCCGGGGAAGGACCTCCATCCCGCGTGGCTCGCCGACGGGTCGGCGATGATCTATGCGTGGGAGGAGCTGGCGGTGCTGCCGTACGACAGGTGCCTCGGGGTGATGGCCTCGACCGGCGGGACCCGGTACCAGACCATCTGCGATCGGACCGCCGCCGGCGAGGACTCGACCGATCTCTTCGACGAGCCCTCCGCCTCGATCGACGGGCAGCTCGCTTTCCTGCGCGGCCGTTCCCGCCCCGGTGCTGTTGCACCTGGCCACCTTGAACTCCAAGTGGGCGTGTGGCAGGACCTGCCGACCGCGCGCGAGGTGCGCTCCCTCCCGTACACAGCCCCAAGCGGGCGGCTCCACGGCGGCGTCTCGCACATCGGTTGGTTGACCCCGACCGAGCTCGTCTACCTCGGTGATCTCGTCGCCTATCCCCGTCCGTGCGGCGGCTGC
>DASTCF010000003.1:0-7531 GCA_035711365.1 Gemmatimonadales bacterium | reverse complement strand
CGACGCTGCTCGAGCTCCTGGTGAGCCTGGCGGTGCTGGGGATGCTCACCGGGGCGGTCGCGTTCGCGTTTCGGCCGGGTGCCTTCGCTTCACTCGACCCTGGGACTGTTGCGCGAGCGGAAGCGATTCGGACCGGGAGCGCCCAAGAGGTGGTCGTCGGAGACTCGATCGGCCGGGGCCCGTTACGCCGACGATTCCTCCCCGACGGCCGCGCCCTCGGCCCCGGACTCGACGCGCTCACCGGAGTTCCTTCCTCCACATCCGCGCGAGCGGAATCGTGGTGAAGGGAAGTCGCGAAGGCATGGCCCTCCTGGAGGTATTGGTGGCACTCGCCATCCTGTTCGCCGCTGGCGCCGCCGCCGTCGGTGGAGTGCAGGCAGCGCTCGCGGCGGAGCGCCGATCCGCGCTGCTCGAGGCCGAGGCCACGGACGCCGAGCGCCTGCTCACGGCCTTGAGCCTCCTCACCCGCGCCGACCTCGACCTGCGCCTCGGGGTGCGGAATGTCGGTGAGTGGGAGGTGGAGGTGCTCCGACCCGAACCGGCGCTCTATCGCATCGCACTCTCCAGGAAGGGTAGAGCGCCCGCGCTGGTCACCCTGGTCCACCGACCGGAGGCTGCCCGGTGAGCCGGTTGCCCCGTGGCGGCTTCACACTGATCGAGCTCCTCGTCGCCGTCTCGTTAACGGGGCTCGCCGCCCTCCTCGCCGCCCGCACCTGGACGGGAGCGATGGAGGGCAGAACCGCGGCATCGGCAGCGCGCGAGGCGCTCGACCGGAAGGTAAACGCGCACCGCTGGCTCGCTCGAGCCTTCCGGTCGCTCGAGGTGGATCCGTCCGGCGGAGGCTTCCGGGGTGGACCGGACGAACTCCGGTTCGCCACGTGGCTCGAGCGGCCGGAGGGCTGGCTGGAGCCGGGGCGGGTGGCACTCGTGGTGGAGGGCGGCTCGCTCACTGCGATCACGCCCGGTGGAGCCGTGCTGCTCGCAACGCCGGTGGAGGCGCTGGACTTCGACTACCTGCTCGAGCCAGGGGCAGACACGCGCTGGGCCCGCCGGTGGGAGTCCGCGGCAAGCGCACCGCTCGCCGTCCGGCTTCGCATCGCGTTTGCCGCCAGCACCGGCGTGGCCGCCCGGGTGGACACGCTCCTGTTCCTCGTCGGAGAACGGGGATGAATCGGCACGGCTCGGCCCTCCTCGGTGCGCTCTGGTTCTCGGTGCTGCTCGCGGGCGCAACTGCGGCGGCCCTCGCCTCTGCCCGCCTGGGATCTGCCACCACCGCGAACCGACTGGCTCTCGCTCGCGGAGCATGGGCTGCGGAGGGCTGCCTTGCGGTGGCCCAGGCGCGGTACGCAGCGGACGGGCTCATCCCCTCGGCCTTCCACCTCGAGCTGGGCGATGGTGTCGGCTGTCGCGCGGAAGCCGTGGACCCTGGTGCACGCGTGCAGCTCAACCTCGCGGGCCCCGAGCAGCTCGAGGCGATCCTGGGCCGACCGGATCTCGCGGCGGCCCTGCTCGATTGGCGAGACGCCGACGAGCTGCCCCGCGCGGGAGGGGCCGAGCGGGCCTGGTACGACTCGCTGGGCGCCACTCCCCCCCGGAACGGGCCCCTCGCTTCGGTGGACGAACTCCGGCTGGTCCGTGGATTCGACGACAGCGTCATCGCGCGGGTCCGACCCCTGGTCACCGTGCGGGGCGAGGGTCGGGTGAGCCTCAATGCAGCGCCCGAGGAAGTGCTGGCCACGGTTCCCGGTTTCGGGGCCGAAGTCGTGGAGGTGATCGTGGCGCGCCGGAATGCGGGCGGCCGATGGACCGGCCTCGAGGAACTCCATCACGCGGTGGCGCCGGGCGTGCGCGAGGCCATCGGCGCGCGCTTCCAGGAGCTTGCCGGGCTGGTTCAGCCCGAGGGACCGCGGATGGTCCTCGAGATCGAGGCCACCGGCCCGGAGTCGCCGGTGCGCTATCGGATGGACGTCACCGTCGCCCCGGCCGGGTCAAGGCTTGCCGTGATCTCGCGGGAGGTGCGCTGATGGTGCTTCACCTCCTGGTCGGTCGGGGAACCGTTCGCGCCGAGGTCCGCCGGCGCAACGGTGTCGCTGCGGCGGCCGAGGCCGGCTGGGAGACGCCCGGGGATCTGGCCGAGCGTCTGGCGGAACTCGTGGCCCTGCCCGAGCTCGGCGCGGCACGCGTGCCTCTCGTGGTCCGGCTCGAGGGACCGCTGGCGCAGGTCCGTGTCCTCGACGGGCTCCCTCCGGTTGGTGGCCGGGCGCTCCGCCAGCTCGTCGAGCTTCGGGCCGGGCACTACTTCCGCAAGAATGGGATCCCGCTCGTGGTGGACGTCCGCTGGGCGAGAAGGCGGGCTGCGGGCCGCAGGGCGATCGCGGGCGCGGCCCCGGCGCCGGTGATCGAGGCCGTGCTCGCAGGGGCCCGGACCTCAGGCCGGACCGTGCGCAGCATCAGACCGGCGTCGCCTGCCGGACGTGGACTCGACCTCCTTCCGGAGGACGAGCGTGGACGGCGCATTCGCCGCGGGTTCGCGCGCGCGGGCATCGCAGCTGCGACAGGACTGGTGCTCTGGGTGGCGGCGGGATCCGTGGTGGGGCTCAGGGTCGCGCGGGCAGAGCAGGCGGCCTCGGTCGCGCTCGACACCCTCGGCCCGGCAGTGGAGGCGCTCGCGGGCCTGCGGGAACAGGTCGCGCGCGCCCACGCGGCGCTCGGCGCCGTGGATTCCGCGGCAGCGCACCGCGGCCGGGTGCTCGAGGCCGTACTCCGGGCGGCCGCGGCCATCCCCGACTCGGCCTACCTGGTGACCGTCGCGCTCGATACCTCGGGAGCTGGACGGATGGCTGGGGTGGCGCCAAAGGCGGTGGTGGTCCTCGCCTCCGCGGAACGGGCCGGAGTGCCGAATCCCCGACTCGAAGGTGACGCCGTTCCGATCCATGCCGATGGGCGCCGCCGGGAGCGGTTCACCCTGCGCTTCGGGATGGGCAAGCCGTGACCGCGCGGGAGTGGAGGCTGGTGCGGGGAGCAGGACTGATCCTCGCGGTGGCACTTCTCGTACGCGGCGTCCCTGTGGTGGCGTCCCGGATCGACGGATGGCACCAGCGGGCGACTGCTCGGGTGGCGCTGGCGGCGCGGGCCCGGGCCGAGCTGGCCGACGCCGAGCGGCTCGAGGAGGTGGCGCTCACGGCACGGTCGCGATTCGACAGCCTTGCGCCGCGAGTCGTGGCTGCCGGCAGCCGCGCGGAGGCACAGGCGGCGCTGGGCATGCTCGTGGAGCACCAGGCCCGCCAGCATCGAGCCCGACTGGTCGAGTCACGGCCGATTCCGGACAGCGTCCGGGCGGGCCGGCTCGCGCGGGTCACGCTGCAGGTCGTGCTCGAGTCCGACCTGCCAGGGCTCGTCGGCACGCTCCGGGCGCTCGAGGCGGGAGATCCGGTGATCGAGCTCCGGGCGCTCCGGTTGGAGGTTGCTGCCCCCGGAGGGCCCTCGCCGGTCGAAGTGATCGTGGCCGAGGCCACCCTCACCGGGTGGAGTGCGGACGTTCGGGGAGAGGGCAAGTGAGTCGGCTTGCGATCGCATGGATGGTGGCGGCGGCGCTCCTCCTGGGTGGTGTGGCAGCACTGGGGGCGGCGAGTCGGGTTCAGGCGGTGCCACGGGAACCGGCGCCGGTGCCCTTACCTGATGGGACGGCGCCGGTGGCAATCGCGGGTCCGCCCGACTCCCTCGTGGCTCGCGTGGTCGGGGCGCATCCGTTCCGGCCCGACCGGCGGCCACCGGCGCGCGCGTACGAGCCGGTGCAGCCCGGCGGCTCATCCGTGGAGGGCGAGGCCCCACCGAAGCCCGCGCTCCGGTTGGCCGGCCTGCTGTGGGGCAGTGTGCCGCGGGTGATCGTCGAGGGTGTTCCGGGGCGGGAGGGCGCCGTGCTGCTTTCCAGGGGCGACACTGCGGGCGGGCTCCTGGTCCGCCGCATCGAGCCCGGACGGGCCGTGATCCGGGGATATGACACGACGTGGGTGCTGACGCCGAGGGGGCTCTGGTGAGGTCGAGGACAAGAGGATGGATCGTCTGGAGGGCGTGCCTCTGGCTTGCCGGCTTCGGCCCGGCACTCCCCGGGAGCATGCTGGCGCAGGAGCCGGTGCGTGCCAACGGCGACAGCGTGGCGCTCAGGTTCGTTGATGCCGACCTGCGAGCAGTGATCTCTGCACTCGGTCCCTACCTCCCGAAGCCGGTGGTCGCCGGCTCGTTGCCAGGGGTGCGGGTGTCGCTGGAGACGCCGGGGCCCGTGCCGCGGCGCGACGTACCGGGGCTCCTCCGCGGCCTGTTGCAGGCCCAGGGCCAGATGATGTCCGAGGATTCTCTCTACTACAGGGTGGAACCGGTGCCGCCCCCACCTGCGGCCTCGCCCCGTGGCGCCGGGCCCGCCGGTCCGTCGGAGCTGCATGTGATCCGGCTTCGGCACGCCCGCGCGGCGGACGTGGCGGCGACGATCGCGCAGTTGTTCGGCGGCGATGGAGGATTCGCCGTGCGGGGCGGGCTCTCGACGGGAACGCTGTCGGACGAGTTGCGGCGCGCGGCCCAACCCGCCGCGGAGGCGCCACGGCCGGGGCGAACGGGCGGCGGGCAGGCCGCCTCGATGGTCGTGGTGCCGGACGAGGTCACCAACTCCCTCCTGGTGCGAGGCACCGAGGGGGAAGTCGCCGCCATCCGGCAGGCTGTGGAGCAGCTCGACGTCCGACCGCTCCAGGTCCTGATCGAGATCCTGATCGTCGAGGCGAGGCGGGACCGGAGCTTCTCGCTCAATGCCAACGTCTTCGTGCCGCCGCAGCCGCTTGACGGCGGCACCATCGGCGGGCAGTTGCAGGGTGGCGGCCTGGGGGACCTGGTGATCCGATTGCTGAGCGTCGGCAAGGCGGACGTGGACGCAACCATCGGAATCGCGGCAAGCCGGGGCGACGTGGACATCCTGAGCCGGCCGGTGTTGGTCACCTCGAACAACACCGAGGCCCGGTTCCTCGTGGGGAGCCAGCGGCCGTTCGTGGCGCTGAGCCGCACTCTCCCGACGGACGAGGCCTCACGGGACCAGGTGGTCCAGTACCGGGACGTGGGCACCAAGCTGGTGGTGCGGCCCACGATCAACCACGACGGCTATGTGTCGCTGCTCATCCAGCAGGAGATCACTGCGGCCACGAGCGAGGTGCAGTTCGACGCGCCGGTCATCTCGACCCGCGAGGCGGCGACCCAGGTGCTGGTGAAGGACGGCCAGACCATCCTGCTGGGCGGACTCCGGGACGAGCAGAAGGACCGGGTGCAGTCGGGGGTGCCGCTGCTCTCGACGATCCCGATCCTGGGCGGGCTCTTCGGGAGTGCGAGCCGGCGCAGCTCGGCCACCGAGCTGTTCCTCTTCCTGACGCCCCGGATCCTGCGAACCGACGAGGAGGTGGAGCGGTTGACGGAGGAGCGGATGCCGGAGGGGGTGCGATGATCGCGCCGGTGGCGCCACGATCTCCGGTACACCCTCGCGGCGGATACGGGCCACTCCTCGGGTCGCACCCGGCGATGCAGCGGCTTTATGAGGACATCGAGGAGGTGGCTCGCCGGCCGATCCCGGTCGTGATCGTCGGCCCGACGGGGGCCGGGAAGGAACTGGTGGCGCGAGCGATCCATCAAGCGTCGGGCCGGCCTGGACGGTACGTTGCGCTCAACGTCCATGCCCTTCCGGAGGGACTCGCCGACGCCGAGCTCTTCGGGGTCGTCCGTGGGGCCTACACGGGAGCCACGAACTCGAGGCCCGGACTGATGGAAGCCGCATCGGGTGGCACATTGCTCCTCGACGAGGCGGGTGACCTGACGAAGCCGCTCCAGGCGCGGCTGCTTCGGGCCCTCGAATCCGGCGAGATCCGACCGATCGGAGGCACGACGGCTCGACCTGCCGAGTTCCGGCTCCTCATCTGCACCCAGACGGGCCCCACCGAGCTGGTCCAGGGCGGTCACTGGCGGGCGGACTTCCGCTACCGGGTCGCCGGGTTCGTCCTCACGGTGCCCTCACTGGTGGACCACGCACCCGACATTCCGGTCCTGGCGAGACATGCCTTGTGCGAGCGCCGTGGCGAGGTCGCCTGGGAAGAGGTGGAGCCGCTGCTGTTGGCCCATCACTGGCCGGGGAATGTCCGTGAACTCGAGCGGGTGCTGGTCTGCGCCGATGTCCTCGCCCGGGGAGGCGTCCTGACCGGGGAGCACGTGGCGCGAGCGATCGTGCAGGTGGGTGGGCCGCCGGGGAGACCCAGCGGCCGGACGATCGACGAGGTCGTCCAGGCCCACGTCCTGAGCGTGCTCAAGCAGACCGACTTCAACATCAACGCTTCGAGCAGGATCCTCGGGATCAGCCGGAGTGGGCTCTACCACAAGCTGCGCCGGTGGCGGCTGGCTGAGGTGCTCCGGGAGCCGGTTGCGACGTTTGACTGAGACCCCCCGTTGGTCAGGGCCCCTTCGTGCTCGAGCTTGTGCGGCCACCGGACCACCTGGGGATGGTTCGCGATGGCGGTGCGGTTGTCGCCGGCCACTCCGCCACCCGCTCCAGGCCGGTGACGACAGCGAACGAGACCTCTCCGTCGTCGCAAGACCCCGAGCCTCCGGCAATACCGGGGCGGCTCAGGGAGTTGGACGGGATCAGACTGAGAGATCTGGATACCCTCTCTTGACGAGTGCGTCCTTCGCCGCGGCCAACGCCCTCCTGACCTCCGCCACATCAAACGAGAGCCAGTCGCGCTCCTCGCCGATGAGAACCGTGAGGATGTAAGCCTCCCTCTGAGCATCGTAGATCACCTCCGCCCACGGCTGCCCGTCAACTCGAAGCTCGGCGAAAAGGTTTGGCCGATCTTGATCGCTTGCAAGAACGATTTCCATGTCACCTCCTCATTTCTCCCGGAAGCCAACGAATCGTCCGCTCGCGTCGAACGCGATTCCTCGGCCGCCCGGATCGAAGTACTCGACGCCACCTTTGAATCGCCCCGACGTGATCCGAGACACCCTTGTTCCCGGGTGGGTTAGAATGTCTTCGACGATCTCCTGAGCTGTCGCGTTGATCTGTGCTGCACCGCCCGAGAGCCGCGGGAATGCCCTAGCCCCAGCTCGTTGGCCAGTTGCGTGCTTTGTCAGGGCCCGCCCAGCCGCGGTGAATCCACCACGATCGAGTACCTTCCCCGCGCCCGCAAGATCATCGAGCGCGGTGAAGCCGCCGCCAGGCAAGAGCACCCCCACCGCGGCCAGTCCAACCGTGGCAAGCTTCTTACCCGCGCCAGCGGTCGGGTCGAACGCGGTCTTGACCGTGTGATAGGCATCGTAGATCCCGCTGCCTACCTCATAGGCGGCCCAGATCGCCGCGACAATACACCAGGGGCAGAGGCCGAACGGATCGGAGTAGGCGCTGGGGTTGCTGCCGTTGAACTGGTAGAGGTTGAGGCCGCCGGCGATGCCGATGGGGTCTTCCTGCGCCCACCGGCCGGTGTGCTGATCATACACCCGGCTCCGGAACATC
>DASTCF010000002.1:0-6200 GCA_035711365.1 Gemmatimonadales bacterium | reverse complement strand
CCTCGCGCCGCGCCCCGCGGCGGGTGCCGCGCTTCAGGAACCGGACGATGGCCTTGAGCACCCGGTCCGGCGCATGCGCGTAACCTCGATGGATCCGGAGGATGCCGCCTGGGGTCACGCTCAGCATCACCATCCGGTTGGTGTGGGTGACCACACCGCGGTATGGCGGCATGCCGAGGCCCGCGAGCCGTTCCGCGAGGATCCGGTCCGCCACGTCAGGCATCACGGGCCGCTCCCGCCGTCGCCGGGCGCCCCGACGACCGCGCGAAGGCGAAGTTGTCGGATGGGCGGAACTCCCGCCGGTCTGCCACCCACCGCCAGTACTCGACCCGCACCGCGCTGGCGTCGATCCGCACCACGTTGAACACCGCTGGCCGCTTGCCGCGAGTGCGGCTCGTCAGCGTGCCGGCGGTGGAGATCGCGAGGCGGTCGGCGATCTGGCCCGCGCCTTCCTGGTGGTCGTGCCCGCACAGCACGGCGTCGGCGCCGACGGTAAGAAGACGCCGCTGCGCCTGCGCCCACCTCGACAGCCCCATCCGGCGGGAGATCTCGCCGCGCAGGACATTGTGGTGCAGCACAACCACCTTCGCTGCCCCGGGGTCCTCGCCGGCCAGGAGCTGTGTGAGCCGGCGGATTTCCGACCCGGGCAGGTGCCCCTTCACCGTGAGGTCCCGCTGATTCCACGTGAGCGAGCCGGCCGAGAGGCCGTGCGCGGTGACGGCACCCGCGAGCACAAGCCCGGGAATCCGAAGCACGGGCGCCAGGTCCTCGCCGAAATAGTGGCGGTATTTCGCGTATTTCGGCCGGCTGCCGAACAGGCCGAACGGGCTCCGCCACCACTGCACGTCGTGATTCCCCGGCACCACCAGCGTCGGGGCCGTGGCCTGCAGGCGCTCGACGAGGGCGAGCGTCCGCTGAAACTCGCCGTGCCGCGCGCGCTGCGTCATGTCGCCGGAGATCGCGATCGCGTCCGGCGCGAGGTCCGGCACCAGCCGCTCGACCGCCGAGATCTGGTCGAGGTCGACGTACTGGCCGAAGTGAAGGTCGGACAGGTGGAGGATCGTGTGCCCGTTCACCAGACCACCCGGACCCTGTAGGTGAGCGTGGCATCTCCCCTGGCCGGCACCGGCACCCGGAAGCGCGTGCGAGTGCTCGAGAGCTTCTCGGCGGGCAGGGAGCTCTGCAGCACCGACCACTCGCCGCCCCGCTCCTCCAGCACGTCGATCGTGACGGCCGAGTCCGTGGCATTGGAGAGCGTGACCGTGTAGTCGGCCGTCGCCACGGTCCTGAGCTTTTCCCGCGTCGTGGCGTAGGTGTTCTGCACCCGCTTGGCCGTGAGGTCGAACGCGTGGCCCGCGGAGAGCCGCACCTCCGCGCCCGGGGCGGTGTGATCGAGCGCAGCCTCGCCGACGAGCTGCAGGCGCTTCGTATCGTCCGCCTGGTAGAGGCGCACGATGCCGCCGGGGAGGGGCCGGTCGCCGAACTCCGTCTTCCTCGCGCGCGCCAGCTGGTAGCTCACCTCGACCGGCACCTGGTTTTCCTCACCGTATTGTGGCAGTCCGCCCCAGATCGGCAACCCGCCAGGCACGACGTACCGCTTCTCGTACCCGACGGCCAGCGGCTCGAAGAGCGCGACGGTCGACGTCTCACCCGGCCGGAGCGTCATCCTGCCGGGCAGCGTGTACACGTGGGCCTCGCCGACACGCTGTTCCGTGGCCATGGCCTGTTCGCGCGCCACGAAGCCCACGTCGGCCTGCATCGGCCTCGGCTGGCCCTTATCCACCCGCCCCACATCGCCCGCCAGGAGCTGCACCTCGACGTCCGACAACTTCAACGGCCCAGCTTGAACCACCGCGGCGCCGCTCACCTGCGCCGTCTTGGTGCCAAGGATGACCTGGTAGCTCGCCTCCCAGTTGGCGCCCCCGGTGAAGTACCCGAGCCCCAGCGATTTCTTTTCCTCAGCTGCTCGCAGTGAGAGCCGGAGCTCCGGCTCGACGATCACCACGTCCTTCGGGAAGAGCGGCGTGCCGGGCGCCGAGAAGCTCACCGACCCGTCGGCGAACTGGTAGCGCTCCGGATCCACGCCCAGGACCGTGGCGCTCACCGTGTCCTTGGGGCTGGTGCGGAAGAGCAGCTTCCGGCCGACGGAGCGCCGGAGCGCGCTGCCCTGATCCACTCCGCCTTCGAATGACGAGCGGACGACGTTGACAGCGGGATCGAGCGAGAACACCGTGGCCGGGTCGAGCATGCCCAGGGAGAGCCGCTGCTCGGAGGTGCCCTTCGGCACTTTCGCTTCCACGGTGCGGCGGACCAGGACGCGGCCGTCCTGGTAGATCGTCAGGCTGGTCTGGGCCAGTGCGGGGCCGGCGAGCAGCAGGGCCGCCGCCGCGAGCGCAACGCTGCGGGATAGGGTCGTCATTGGGGGAGAAACTCCATGGCCAGGCGGCTCACGATCCGCCGCACGAGGATGTAGGTCGCGAGAATGGCAATGACGCCGTAGATCCGCCCGATCGGCGGATTGGCCGGCACGGCCAACCACACATACAGCGCCACCAGGACGGTGGCAACCAGCCCGGCGCGCCCCGCCAGCCGGTTGGCGCGCGCCTGTCGTTCTCCGAGACAATCGGGGCAGAGATCGCCCCACCGGATGCCGTGCACCCGCGTGCCGCACCTGGCACACGGGATCTCAGGAAACCCGTCGGGCAACGGCATCGCCGAATTCCAAGGTGGTTGCCGTGCCGCCGAGGTCGCGGGTGCGGATGTTGTCCTGCACGATGGTCCGCTCGATGGCTCCGCGGATCCGGTCGCCGTGGCGCACCTCGCCCAGGTGGTCGAGCATCATCGCGCCCGCCAGGATCAGCGCGGCGGGATTGGCGAGGCCCTTCCCGGCAATGTCCGGCGCGCTCCCGTGCACCGCCTCGAAGATCGCGGCGTGGGTACCGATGTTCGCGCCGGGGGCCAGCCCGAGTCCGCCCACCAGGCCCGAGGCGAGATCGCTCAGGATGTCGCCGAACATGTTGGTCGTGACCATCACGTCGAACTGCTCCGGCCGGAGCACCATCTGCATCGCGGTGTTGTCGATGATCAGGTCGTTGCATTCGACCCGCCCCTCGTACTCCTTGGCGATGGTGCGCCCCACCTCGAGGAAGAGCCCGCTCACCATCTTGAGGATGTTCGCCTTGTGGACGATCGTGACCTTCCGGCGGCCGTGCCGGACCGCGTATTCGAACGCGTAGCGCACGATCCGCTCACACCCCACCCTGGTCACGATCGCCATCGACTCCGCGACCGCGCGCGGATCCCCGCCGACCTGGACGAAATGCTCGACCCCGACGTACAGCCCCTCGACGTTCTCGCGCACCAGCACCAGGTCAACGTCGGGGAACTTCCCGCCCGGCAGGATCGACTTCGTGGGGCGCACGTTGGCGAACAGCTCGAATTCCTTGCGCAGCGCCACGTTCACTGAGCGGTACCCGCCGCCCACGGGTGTCGTCAGCGGCCCCTTGAGGGCGACGCGGCGTGCGCGGATGCTCTCCAGCGTCTCGTCGGGGATGGGCGTGTCGAACTTGTCGACTGCCGCCATGCCTGCCGCCCGTTCGTCCCACTCCAAGGCGAGCCCGGTCGCCTCGATCACCTTCACCGCCTGCGCCGTGACCTCGGGCCCGATGCCGTCTCCCGGGATGAGCGTGACCGCGTGTCGCTTCGTCACGGCTGCGTCGCCGGCAGGATCGCAGCCATCGCGGCCCGGAGCGCCGCCTCAGGAGTGGCCCCGCCCATCTGGCCCTGCGACCGCCAGACGACGGCGCCGCGCCGGACGTCCACCGCGGAGAAGATCACGTCGACGCTCACCGTGCTGTCCTGCCGGGCGAAGACGAGCGAGGCAGGCACGAGAGTCACCCGGCCCCCGGTAATCGCGATGAGGGTGCGGAGCGATGAACGCAGCGGGTCGGGAACCTCGCGCATCTTGGGGTCCCGAAGGACGGATTGCCCCATGTGATCGGGGTCGGGCACGAACCCGGCCGCGCGCCGGGCCGCCTTCCGCACCTCGGGCGGCAGCTTCCAGCTCACCTCCGGCGCCCGCATGACGAGCTCGTCGCCCATGACCGAATCCGCCCACCTGAGCGCGGCCGTGCGATCCCTGAACAGGCTGTCCTGGGCCAGCGGCCCCTCGGCGATCAGCAGCGTGGCCGGGAGGACCGTCACGACCTGTCCGGCGACGCCCTGGGTATTGAGCGGTGCGGGAGGAGGCGGGCGCGTCGTGTCCTGCTGGGCTTCGACCGGCTCGGGGCCGGCTGCCGGATTCGTGTTGCTCCCGGCGCAGGCTGCGAGGACCACGAGCAGGCCCAACCGGAGTGGTGGAATCACGGGAACTCCCTGGCACGAATGGAGATAGCGCAGAGTCGCGACCTCGCGGACGCGCCCCGGAATTGGCCGGGGGAAAGCTAACGCACCTCCCCGGTCGGAGGGAGGTCGGAGGGACTTCGTATGCCGCGGTTATTCGAGGGAGAGCCCGCCGTCCACCACGATGACCTGACCGGTGATGTGCCGCGCATCGTCGGAGCAGAGGAAGGAAATGACCTTTGCAACGTCCTCCGGCTCCGCAACCCGGCCGAGCACGGAGTGTTTCTGCGCGCGGTCGATCACGTCGGGCGGGAGCATCGCCATTCGCTCGGTGCGAATGAACCCGGGGGCCACCGCGTTCACATTGACGTTGGAGGGCCCGAGCTCCACCGCGGCCGCCTTGGTGAGGCCGAGGAGTGCCGCCTTGCTCGCCGCGTAATTCGCGACCCCGAAGCCGGGGCGGTCCGCCTGATGGGCGCTGACGCTGACCACCTTACCGAACTGCTGGTGCCGGAAGGTCGGTGCGACGCTGCGGATGCAATTGAAGGCGCCGGTGACGTTGGTCTCCAGCACCTGGCGCCAGGCGGCGTCGCTCATCCGCCAGAGGGCGCCGTCCTGTGCGATCCCCGCATTGTTCACGAGGTAGTGCAGTCCGCCGAGCCGGCCCCTGACCTCGTGAAAGAATCGATCGACCGCGCTGGCGTCGCGAACGTCGCAGCGCGCGGCGAAGACCTTGACGCCCATCGCGTGGAGCGACGTCTCGGTGAGCAGCGCCTGCTCGGTGACGTCGCGCCCGGGCAATTCTACGAAACAGAACGCCACGTTGCAGCCCCGCCGCCCGAAATCCATCGCGATCGCGCGGCCAAGCCCGGTGGCCCCGCCGGTCACCACCGCCACCTTGCCCCGGAAACCGGAATCGATGGCTCTGGGTTCCGGCTGCTCGAGGACGGCGCCGGATGCCCTGCGCTGGGCAGAGCTCTCCCAGGCGGGGCGTCCATACTCGGGATTGGGCATAGACCGACGAAGCTACGGGCCGGGAAGGGGGACGGCAAGCAGGCCGCCCATCTGCCCATCCGCCCGTCTGCCCATCATCTTACTCCGATGCCAACCCTCCTCTGGCTCCTCATCTCCCTGATCGGCGCCGTCGCGTGGGGCGTCCTGGCCCTGCACCGCGGTGAGACCATCAGCGCTGCGTGGCTCGTTCTCGCCGCGGTCGGCACCTATCTCGTGGCCTACCGGTTCTACGGGCGGTTCCTCGCCTCACGTGTGCTCAGGATCGACCCCAACCGCGCCACGCCCTCCGAGCGGCTCAGCAACGGCCGGGACTTCGTGCCGACGACGCGCGGCGTGCTCTTCGGCCACCACTTCGCCGCCATCGCCGGCGCCGGCCCGCTGGTCGGGCCCGTCCTGGCGATGCAGTTCGGCTACCTGCCGGGCATGCTCTGGATCGTCTTCGGGGTCGTCCTCGCGGGGGCAGTGCAGGATTTCGTGATCCTCTTCGCCTCGATGCGTCGCGACGGCAAGTCTCTCGGCCAGATGGCGAAAGAGGAAATCGGCCCCGTCACCGGGCTCGCCGCGATGATAGGCGTCCTCGCCATCATGATCATCCTGCTCTCGGTGCTGGCGCTGGTCGTGGTGAACGCACTGCGCGACAGCCCCTGGGGGCTCTTCACCATCGCGTGCACGATTCCGATCGCGCTGCTCATGGGCTGGTGGATGAAGGTCTGGCGCCCGGGCCGGACGCTCGAGGCCACCGCCGCCGGCATCGTGCTGCTGCTCGCGGCTCTCGTGGCCGGCCGCTTCATCGCCCAGCATCCAACGCTCGGCCCCGCGTTCACGCTCTCCGGCACCGCGATCGC
>DASTCF010000001.1:0-8180 GCA_035711365.1 Gemmatimonadales bacterium | reverse complement strand
AGCCCTGCACTACGCGATGGGCGGCATCGATACCGATCTCGACGGGCGGTCCTCCCTCCTTGGCCTCTGGGCTGCGGGCGAGGTGGCCCGCACGGGAGTGCACGGTGCCAACCGCCTCGCGTCGAACTCGCTGCTCGAGGGCCTGGTCTTCGCCGACCGGGTGAGCCGTGCGCTGGCGGCGCAGCCTGAACCGATGGAGGCGGCCGCGCCCGATTGCCGGTCCGAGCCCGAGACCGGCGCCGACGAGGAATACGGGGCGGTCCGGGATACGATGCGACGCACGATGACTGCGTACGTCGGCCTGCGCCGGAGCGGGGCATCCCTGGCCCGGGCCGAGGAACTGCTGAGAGGACTCGAAGAGGAGGTGCCGGCCACGGCGTGGCGCACGCGCATGCAGCTGCAGGTCGCCCGGCTCATCACGCGCGCCGCGCAGCACCGGAAGGAGAGCCGCGGGGGGCACCTCCGGCTTGACCATCCGGCCGCGCCGTCGCCGGCGGAGAGAATCGCATGACGCTTACCCTCCCGGTCATCGAGCCGGCGAGCTACACGCCCGAGGAAGGCCGGCGGCTTCAGGAGGAGATCAAGGGCCTGGCGCGGAAGCGAAACGCCGTCATCCTGGCGCACAACTACCAGCGCCCGGAGGTGCAGGACGTCGCCGACTTCGTGGGGGACTCGCTCGGCCTCGCCCGGCGCTCCGCCGCCGCGACGCAGGAAGTGATCGTCTTCTGCGGCGTGAACTTCATGGCGGAGACCGCCGCCATCCTCGCCCCCGCCAAGCGCGTACTGCTCCCGGACCTCCGGGCCGGCTGCTCGCTCGCCGACACCGTGACGGGGGAAGACGTCCGCCGCTGGAAGGCGAAATTCCCCGATTACATCGCCGTGGGCTACGTGAACACGACGGCGGAGGTGAAGGCCGAGCTCGATTACTGCTGCACCAGCGGCAATGTCCTCGACGTGATCGACGCAATTCCCGACGACAAGGGGATTCTCTTTCTGCCCGACTTCTTTCTCGGCGCCCACGTGCGGCGGATGCGGCCCCACCGGAAGGTCGAGGTGTGGCTCGGCGAGTGCCACGTGCACAAGGGGATCAACCCGGACGTGCTGGAGCGGAACCGCGAGGCGTACCCGGACGCGGAGGTCCTGGTGCATCCAGAATGCGGCTGCGCGGGGCAGCTCGTCTACAGCATGGGCCTGGGCGACATCCGGCCCGAGGGCGTGCACGTGGCCTCCACCGAGGGGATGGTGCGGCTCGCCAGGGAACGGCCGGCGCACCAGTTCATCGTGGCCACCGAGACCGGCATCATGCACCGGATGAAGCAGCTGGCGCCGGACAAAGAGTTCATTGCGGCGGACCCCGAGGCGGTGTGCGCCTACATGAAGACGATCACGCTGCGTGAAGTTCACGACTCTTTGGTGAAGGACCAGTATCACATCACGGTCCCGCCGGGCATCGCGGAACGGGCGCGGGGCGCGCTCGACCGGATGGTCGCGCTGGGCGGGAAGTAGGAGCTGTGGTCAATGTGGAAGCGTTGCCTGCGAGTGATGCGACATCGGTGGCAATCACCGCGCTTGCAGAGGATGGAGACCGCGACGTCACGACCGAAGTAACCGGCGCGGGCGACACGCCCATGTCGGCCGCGATTGAATATCGGAGCGGCGGGATCGTTTCCGGTCTTCCCTACGCCGATGCGGTAGCCGTGGCTGCCGGCTGCGATCCGATCCGCTGGTCGGCCGGCGAGGGCGAGGCCGTGACGGCGGGCGCGGTCATCGGCATCGTGCAGGGAACCTGCGCGAGCGTGCTCCGCGCCGAGCGGCCGCTGCTGAACCTGCTGCAGCGCGCGTGCGGCGTCGCAAATACCACATTCGACTTCGTCACCGCCGTGGAGGGCACCGGCTGCCGGGTCCTCCACACGCGGAAGACGACACCCGGCCTCCGCCGGATGGAGCTCCGGGCCGTGCTCGCGGGCGGCGGCACACTGCATCGGATCGGCCTGAGCGAGGCCGTGATGATCAAGGACAATCACTGGCGCGCGCTCGATCGCGCGAGCGTGCGCCTGGGGACCGCCCTGGCCGAGGCCCGGGCGCGCGGCGTCACGATGCTGTCGGTGGAGGCGGAATCGGAGGCGCAGGTGCGCCAGGCGTGCGAGGCCGGAGCCACCCGGCTCCTGATCGACAATCAGACACCGGAAACAGTGGCGGCGCTGGCGGCGCTCGCGCGGGCACTGTCACCCGGCATCGAGATCGAGGCGACGGGGGGCGTGACGCTGGAGAACATTCGCTCGTACGCCGTGGCGGGCACGGACTTCGTGTCGATCGGGGCGCTGACCCACAGCGCCGACTCAGCCGACCTGGCGCTCGAGGTGACCCAGATGCAGCCGCGGCCCGGAGGGAGAGCCTAGCCCCTAGTGCCAACCGCCGGGAAGTATTCTCGACACGCGCTTCCGGTATTCGTCATAGCCCGGCATCCGCCGGGTGAGCCAGCCCTCCTCGACCCGCGCCTTCCCTTCGAAGTACCCGATCGACAGCGCGAACACGATCGCCCCGAACCACCAGCCGCCCCGCAGCAGGCCGTAGCCACCGAGCGCCGTGCAGAGGCCGAGGTAGATGGGGTGGCGCACGAGCTGGTAGACGCCACCCGTCACGAGTTGTCCCTGAGGAAGCGGTTCGGTGCCGGGGGTGAGATTGGGCCCCAGTACCGCGCCTGCGGCGAGCGCCAGGGCCAATCCCACCGCCATCAGGATGACTCCGATCCAGGCCGCAGTCCCGCCGGGATTCGCCGTGCCGAGCCGCCGCGCCAGTTCCGGAACGCCGAACAGCACGATGGCGATCCACGCGAACTGGCCGAGAACCCAGGGATCCCGGACGGCCTTCTTCAGATCCATTGGCACTCTCCGGCAACTCGCAAAGTCGGCGTCGCTCGATAGATTCCGTGGCGCCAGCCCGCCCAGCGCCCAAGGAGTGTACAGCGTGTCGCCCATTTTGCCGAGCCGGCACCAGTCCGCGCTCCCGCTCGACCGGCTCATCCTTCGGGAACCGCCCGGGGCCGAGGCGATCGAGATGGATGTGCTGTTCGTCGGTGCGGGACCGGCCGGTCTTGCGGGCGCGATCGAGCTGGCCCGTCTGGCGAAGCAGGACGAAGCGGCCGGTGGCCAGCTCGGTTCCCTCAACATCGGGGTGTTGGAGAAGGCGGAAAGCCTCGGCGAGCACAATCTGTCAGGGGCGGTCGTCAATCCGCGCGCATTCCGTGAACTGTTCCCCGGCATGCCGGATGCGGACTTCCCGTTCCGGCAGCGGGTGGACGCCGAGGCGGTGTACTACCTGACCGAGGGCGCCGCGCGCCGGCTGCCCACACCACCCACGATGCACAATCGCGGCAATTATTCCGCGTCCATTTGCGAGATCGTGCGCTGGCTTGGCGCGCGCGCGGAGGAGCTCGGCGTCAACATCTTCACCGGGTTTCCCGTGGACGCCCTGCTGGTCGACGACACGCTGGTCCGCGGGGTCCGCACGACGCCATCCGGGCTCGATCGCGATGGACAGCCTGGCGGGAGCTACACGCCGCCGACGGATCTCACCGCCAGAGTCACCGTCCTCTCCGAGGGCACGCGCGGCACGCTCGCGCAGGCCTGGCGCGAGTGGCAGGGCGTCCGGTCACCCAACCCGCAGATTTTTGCCCTCGGGGTGAAAGAGGTCTGGCAGGTCCCCAGGCCGCTCGACCGCGTGATCCACACGATGGGATGGCCGCTCTCGACCGAGGAATTCGGCGGCAGCTGGTGCTACCCGCAGGGCGACCAGGTCTCCCTCGGCCTCGTGGTGGGGCTCGATGCGCCGGACGCGCGGCTCGACGTCCACGGGATGCTGCAGCGGATGAAGCTGCACCCGCTGTTCCGCGAGATTCTCGCCGGCGGCACGCTGCTCGAGTGGGGGGCCAAGACGATCCCCGAGGGCGGGTTCTTCGCGCTCCCGGAACGGCGGTACGGCGACGGTGTGCTGATCGTGGGAGACGCCGCGGGGTTCGTGGACGTGCCGTCGCTCAAGGGGATCCACTACGCGATGCAATCCGGGATCTATGCGGCGCGCGCGGCCTTCGCGGCCTTCAAGCGCGGCGACACCTCAGGCAACGGGCTCGCCGACTACGACCGGATGGTCCGGGACAGCTATATCACGACCGACCTGCACCGGACCAGGAACATGCGCCTCGCGTTCAAGGACGGATTCGTCCTGGGCGCGGCAAAGGCGGGCCTGATGACGCTGACCGGCGGCCTGTTCCCGGGCGGGATGATCAGGATGCACGCCGATGCCGACGTACCGCGCACGCCGGGAAACGAGACGCCGTTCGTGCCCGACGGCACGTACACCCTCGGCAAGCTCGATGCGGTCTTCAAATCGGGCAACGCCACCCGCGACACCATTCCGAGCCACCTGATCGTCGGCAAGGATATTTCGGCGGAGGTCGCGGACTTCTACGCGCACCTGTGTCCCGCGGGCGTGTATGAGCGCGACGGCGACACGCTGCGCGTCAACGCACCGAATTGTGTGGACTGCAAGGCCACCGATGTCCTCGGCCCGCGCTGGACGCCCCGCGAGGGCGGCAGCGGCCCCAAGTACAGGCTGATGTAGCGCCCGATGCCCACGCGGCCGCACGGCCTGCCCAGGGGGATGCCCCCGATGCCCGCGGGAATCGACGGGGATCGCCTGTGGGCCGCCCCCGACCAGCTGCTGATGGATGCCGGCATGGGCGGCGAGGTACTTGTCGCCCGAGTGCGCCTCGTCCTGGTGCTCGTCGTCCTCATCATTCCGCTCGCCAACATCCTCCTGAGCCCCCGGTTTTCCGAAGATTACGTCGGGCTCATCTCGGCCGGCGTGGCGCTCCTCTGGGCCTTCGCGGTCTGGCTCGCCCTGCGCAGCGGGTTCTACCGGCCGTGGCTCGGCGTCCTGACCAGCGCGCTCGACGTGACCTTCGTGAGCGCGGCGCTCGCCGTCTTCCTGGTGCTCGACGAGCCGCACGTGGCTGTCAACAGTCACGTCGTCTACCCGCTCTACTTCCTGGCGATCGGCGCTACGAGCCTCCGCTACGATGCGCGCATCTGCGCGATGTCGGGCGCCCTCGCCGCGCTGCAGTACACCGCTATTCTCCTCTGCGTCGAATTTCGCTTCGACCTCGAAGACCCGCACTACGCTCCATTCCGGTATGGCATCGTGACATGGGGGGACCAGATCGGCCGGGTCGTGCTGCTCGCGCTGGCCGGCGTCATGAGTGCCGCCGTCGTCGTGCGCTCGCGCCGGCTCCGGCAGCTCTCGGCGCGCGACCGGCTCACCGGACTCCTCAACCGAGCATATCTCGACGCGCGCCTCGAGGGCGAGGTCGGGCGGGCCCGCCGCTACCAGCAGCCGCTGGCGCTCGCCGTGATCGACGTGGACCATTTCAAGCGGTTCAACGACTCGTTCGGCCACCCCGCCGGAGACGAGGGACTCAGGACTCTGGCCGCCACCCTGAGCACCGGCCTCCGGGCGAGCGATATCGTGGCACGCTATGGCGGGGAGGAGTTTGTCGTCGTGCTGCCGGAAGCCGACGCCGCTTCGGCGATGGAGAAGATCGAGAAGATGCGCCACGCCGTGGCCGGGGCGCCGGTCAAGCTGCCCCGACGGGACAAGACGGCCTACCTGACGATCAGCGCCGGCGTCGCGTGCATGCCGGAGGATGGCGACGACCCCGTGGAGCTGCTCGATGTCGCCGACAAGCGCCTCTTCGAAGCCAAGGAGGCGGGTCGGAACCGGACCATCGGGCCACCCGGCGTGGCGATACCCGAATCCCCCGACCCGCTGAGCAGCCTGGCGACACCGCCGGAGGAGGCCCCGAGCCCGCCGGAGGAGGCCCCGGGCCCGCCGGACGGCGAGTGATCATCAGCCCGCTTCTTCATCCCGCGCGACCCGCTGTCCCTCGGCAACATCTACCAACGCGAGCAGCGCGGCACCGACCACAAAGAACACCGCCACGGAAAGAATCGCAGCCCGGCTCGATCCACTCAGGGCGATCGCCACGGAAAAGAGCGCCGGCCCCAGAATCCCCGCGAACTTCTCGAACACCGCGAAGAATCCGAAGAACTCCCCCGACATGTCTTTCGGGATCATGCTGGCGAAAAGCGACCGGCTCAGCGCCTGCGTCCCGCCCTGCACCATCCCGACCAGCACCGCCAGCGTCAGGAAATCGCGCTCATTCCGCATGAAGTAGCCCAGGACACTGATCCCGACGTAAACGGCGAGGCCGAGGAAGATGGCCCGCTTGGCACTGATGCGCTTCGCGAGCCAGCCGAAGAGATACGCGAACGGCACCCCGACGAACTGCACCAGCAGGATCGAGCCGATCATCGCCGTCCGGCCGATGCCGATGTTCTCGCCGTAGATCGCCGCCATTCTGATGATGGTTCCGATGCCGTCGTTGTAGATGAGGAAGGCGACGAGCAGCAGGAATGCCTGGCGGTAGCTGCGCAGCTTGCGGAAGGTGTGCGCCAGCCGTCGGAACGAGGCCCGGACGGAGCCGAGCTGCGCCTCCTCCGCGTCGAGCGGCCGGCCCGGCGGCTCGGGCACGTGGCGGAAGAGGGGGATGCTGAACCCGATCCACCATAGCGCGGTCAATACGAAGGCAATGCGGGTCGGGAGCGAAGCCTGGTCGGGAGTCAGGCCCGCGCCCGCGGGCAGCCCGAACCGCGCCGGCGCCATGACGAGCGCCAGGCATAGCGCCAGGAAAAGCCCGCCGCCGAGATAACCGAGAGCGTAGCCGGCGGTCGAGATCTGGTCCATCTCGTCCCGGTGCGCGACGTGAGGGAGGAGCGCGTCGTAGAACACGAAACTGCCGTTCACGCCGATGTTGGCCACGACGAACAGCGCCGCCGCGAAGAGCCACTGGCCGTGATGAATGAGTGCCATCGCGCCAACCGCCGCCGCGCCCAGCGCCATGAAGCCCGCGAGGAGCCGCTTCTTGGATGCGGAGTGGTCGGCGACGGCGCCGAGGATCGGGGCGAGCACGGCGATGAAGGCGAGACCGATCGTCGTGGCCAGGCTGAACCGGTAGAGCGCCTGCTCCTTGGGCATCCCGTCTGCCGCAACCGAGCTGAAGAAGATCGGGAAGATCGCGGTGACGATGACCACGTACATCGCTGAGTTGGCCCAGTCGTACAGCAGCCATCCGCGCACCGCTGGCCGGTCCAGGCCCAGGCGCCGTGCCCAGCCACTCCGGCCGCTCATCGGGGCCTCCTGGGCGTGCCGTAGAGCGCTGCGACGCGCGCTGCGAGCGCGCGCGGTGCCAATCGCGTGAGCCACGCGCCGGTGCGCGGCAGCGGTCCCGAGATGACGTGGCTCCTGTTCCGCTCGTAGCCCCGGAGCCCGGAACGGGCCACGGCTTCGGCGGTCTGCATGATGGCCTTCGGGGGAACGGCCGTCACACGGTTGGCCTCGAAAAAGCGGGTATCGACCGGGCCCGGGCAGAGGCAGCAGAAGCGGACGCCGGTGCCCCGAAGCTCCGCGTGGATCCCTTCGCTCCAGGTGAGGAGGTAGGCCTTGCTGGCCGCGTACACGGTGAGCCAGGGCATGCCCTGGAAGGCCGACGTGGAGGCCACGTTGAGTACGCCACCTCGGCGGCGTTCCACCATCCCGGGCAGAAGGCGGAGAGCGAGCTCGGTGGCCGCACGCACGTTCAGGTCGATCACGCCAAGCTGGGCCTCGGCGGCAATCTCGTGCGCCCGGCCGTGGGTGGAAAACCCGGCGTTGTTCACGAGGTGGTCCACGACAATGCCGCGGTGACGAAGCTCGCCGAGGAGGTCGGCCGCGGCGCCGGGAACGGTCAGGTCGGCCGTGAGGGTGACAGCTTCCACGCCGGTCGCCCGCGCACGGCCGGCCACTGCCTCGAGGCGCGGGACGTTCCGGCCGGTGAGCACCAGGCGGGCGCCCCGCGAGGCAAGCAGGCCGGAGAACGCGGCGCCGATTCCGCTGGAGGCGCCGGTGATGAGCACCGTGGTGCCGCGGAACAGATCGGCCATCGAGCGGCTCCGGTCAGAGGGCGGCGCGGGTCTTCCGGAGGGAGAGGATCACCGAGCCCGCGAGGATCGTCACCACCACGCCGAGGGAGATGCCGATCGGCATGTGGAACCAGCCGTTCAGCACCATCTTCAATCCGACAAAGA